>JAKONK010000238.1 GCA_022701985.1 Actinomycetales bacterium | reverse complement strand
CGACCACCCCACCCTCGCGGTGGCACACCCCCTCGTCTCGTCCACCGGAAGGCCGTCCGTGTCCCTGGAGCCCACCGTCCGGCGCACCGGCGCAGCTGTCGCCGCGCTGGCCGCCCTCTCTCTGGGCGCCGGCTGCTCCCTGCTGCCCGGGGCGCACGCCGCCACCCGAGCTGGCGAGACCCCCTCCTCGGCCGCACCCGCGGTTCCGGAGGCCGCGGCGAGCACGCCCACTGCAGACGTCGGTGACGTCGTCATGGACGCGGACTACGGCAGCGCGAGGGCCACGGGTTCCGTCGGGCAGGACCTGACGGTCACCCTGACCGGCGTCCACCGCGTCAGCGACGACGTCGCCCTCGTCAGCGTGCACATCGCCACGGAAGGATCCTCGGTCATCAACCAGATGTTCTCCGAGGCCAACGACGCCGACCCGAGCACTGCGTTCTCGGCGGTCACGATCACTGCAGACGGTGACGACAACCTCTACCAGTCGGTCCGAGACGCAGGCGGGCACTGCATGTGCAGCACCGTGCCGAACCTCGCCGAGGGAAGGTCCGCCGGCGCCTGGGCCCACGTCTCGATCCCTCCGGGGGCGACGACCGTCAACGTGGCGATCGCGAAGCTGCAGCCCGGGGTCGGGGTCCCCGTCTCGTGACCTTCCGGCGCGCAGCGGCCGCGACCGGTGTCCTGGCGCTCATGGCCTCCTCGGCCTGGCCGGCGACGCACCCCTCTGACGCCGTCGCTGCCCCTCGGCCAGCGGAGGACACCTGGAGCCTGACCGACGTCCTGCGCACCGACGACGGCCTTGTGGTCACCGGCACCATCGGGCACCACGGCCAGCACCCGGCCCGCATCGAGCTCTCCGCCGGCGGCAGCGCGGTACCGCAGGGCTGGTGCTCGGCCGTCCAGGTCGTCAACGAGGAGGACCTTCGGGTCGGCCTCGCGCAGGCGGATGGTGACGAGTGCGCGCTCGAGCTCGGGAGAGCGACCCTGCAGGTGGGGGAGCAGACCACCTTCTCCGTGCCGGTCGCGGACCCGGGCGGTAGGTCCGTCGACGTCGTCCTCGCCGGGCGACTGACCGCCACCGGCGTTCCGCTCGACGGCAGGGGCCCCAGCAGCCCTGACCCGGGCGTGCTGACACCGGCGCCCCGCGTGACCGCCGTGGTCGGTCGGTCCGAGCTGATGACGACGCGCTTCACGAGGGCCGGCGCTGCGGTGACCGGCCAGTCGGTGGACCTGTCGACGGATGTGCTGTTCGCGTTCGACTCCGACGTCCTCGGCCCCGACGCCGGCGCCGCGATCGCCGTCGCGTCGCAGCAGCTGCAGGCCCAGCCCTCGCGCACGCTGAGCATCACCGGGCACACCGACTCCCGGGGCGACACCGCGTACAACCTGGGGCTCTCCCAGCGGCGGGCCGAGGCCGTGCGCGCCGCGCTGGCCGCCCAGCTCGGGGCGGGGTGGACCCTGAACGCCTCCGGCGTCGGGGAGTCCGACCCGGTGGCCGACGAGTCGCGTCCCAGCGGTCACAGCGGTGCCGAGGCGGACGCCGCCGTCGCGGAGGCGCAGCGGGTGGACCGGCGCGTCGCCGTCGTCCCCGGCTGAGGTCCCGCCCGGGTCCGGTCCGGACACCGGTTCGCAGCCCGGGGCGGGGGGAGACAGGGTGGTCCCGTGCCCCTGACCACCACCCGCCCCGAGATCACCGGCACCTTCGGCGCCGTCGCCTCCACCCACTGGCTGGCCAGCCAGACCGGCATGGGCGTTCTCGAGCGCGGCGGCAACGCCTTCGACGCCGCCGCGGCCGCCGGTTTCGTGCTGCAGGTCGTCGAGCCGCACCTCAACGGGCCCGGTGGCGACATGCCCCTGGTGCTCTGGTCAGCCGAGGAGCGAGCCGCCCACGTGGTCTGCGGCCAGGGACCCGTCCCGGCCGCCGCCACCCCGCAGGTCTTCGCCGACCTCGGGCTGGACGCCGTCCCGGGGTCCGGACTGCTGCCCGCCACGGTGCCCGGCGTCTTCGGGGCGTGGACGCTGCTGCTGCAGCGGTGGGGCACCTGGCGGCTGCGCGACGTGCTCGAGCCCGCCATCGGATACGCCCGCCACGGCGCGCCCGTGCTGCCCCGGGTCTCTGCGACGCTCGAGGCCGTCACCCCGCTGTTCACGCGGGGCGAGGGGGCGTGGACGACGTCGGCCGAGGTCTACCTGGCCGGCGACGAGGGCACCGCGCGCGCCCCGCAGCCGTGGTCGCGGCTGCGGCTGACGGCGCTCGCGGACACCTACGAGCGGGTGCTCGCCGCCGCGGAGGCCGCCGGGTCGAGCCGCGACGCGCAGTACGAGGCCGCCCGCGAGCACTGGTACCGCGGGGAGGTGGCCGACGCCGTCGACAGGTTCTTCACGGGCACCCGCTGGCGCGACGTCACCGGCCGCGTCGACGGCGGCCTGCTCCGCGGCGCCGACCTCGCCGGCTGGGAGCCGACCGTCGAGGAGCCCGCGATGGGCTCCTACCGCGGGGTGCAGGTGGCCAAGACCGGCACCTGGGGGCAGGGCCCGGTGCTGCTCCAGGCGCTGGCGCTGCTCGACGGCCAGCTCGGCGCCGACGGCGACCCCGACCCGCTGCGCGACGACGACGAGTCGTGGGTGCACGTCACCGCCGAGGCCTTCGACCTGGCCAGCGCCGACCGCGAGGCCTGGTACGGCGACCCCGTCGGCGCGGAGGAGGACGGCGTGGACGTCCCCGCCGTCGCCGACCTCCTCGACCCCGTCTACACGGCGGCCCGGCGCCCCTTCATCGGGGACCGGGCCGGGGGAGAGCTGCAGCCCGGCTGGCCCGGGGGCGCCCGCCGGCGGCTGCCCCAGCTGCCGACCCCGCCCGCGCCGCCGGAGGTCGTCGACGCCGCCGCGGTGGGGGAGCCGACGGTCGACCGGCGCGGCCCCGCCGCCGAGACGGGGCGGCGGACCACGCCCGAGGAGCAGGGCCGCGGCGACACCTGCCACGTCGACGTCGTCGACCGCTGGGGCAACCTCGTCTCCGCCACGCCCAGCGGGGGCTGGCTGCAGAGCTCCCCGGTGGTGCCCGAGCTGGGCTTCGCGCTCGGGACCCGTGCGCAGATGTGCTGGCTCCCGAACGGTGCGGGTGCCGGGGGCTCGCCGCGCTCGGCGGGCCCGCGGTGGGGCTCGCGGCTCGGCTCCACGCTGCGTCCGGGCCGCCGGCCCCGGACCACGCTGTCCCCGACGCTGCTGCTGCGCGACGGCGAGCCGTGGATGGCGCTCGGCACGCCCGGTGGCGACCAGCAGGACGCCTGGCAGCTGCCCTTCGTCATGCGCCTGGTGCACGCCGCGGAGCGGGCCCGCGCCAGCGGCGACCCGGTCGAGACCGCGCTGCAGGCCGCCGTCGACGCTCCGACCTTCCACCCCGAGACCGCCCCCAGCTCGTTCTGGCCGCGGCAGGCGGTGCCGGGGCGGCTCGTGCTCGAGGACCGGTTCGACCCGTCGGTGGCCCGCGGCCTGGCCGCGCGCGGGTGGGACGTGCGCGCCGTCGACGGCTGGTCGCTGGGGCGGCTGTCCGCCGTCGCCCTCGACGGGGGCTGGGTCCGCGCCGCGGCGAACCCCCGGGGCTCCCAGGGCTACGCCGTCGGCCGCTGACCCCGCCCGTCCAGGGCTCTGGCAGGGCCCGGTCAGCGCTCGGGGAGGCGCGGGCCGGGCGGGGCGTCGGGGGTCAGGACGCCGGCCAGGGGGTCGCCCTCGGTCGCGAAGCGCTCGGCGGCCTCTGCCAGCGACAGCTGGAACAGGTCGTCGCCGAGCTCGTCCCACCGGCGCGGCACCGCGGCCTGCGGGTGCTCCCGGCCCCGCGGCGACCACGGCGTGATGGTGGTCTTCGCGCCGTCGTTCTGGCTCCAGTCGAGCAGCACCCTGCCGCGCCGCACGTCCTTGGCCATCACGGCGGTCACCCAGGCGACGTCCTTCGCCAGCCCCTCGGCGAGCCGCCTGGCGTAGGCCGACACCGCCTCGGCGTCCTGGGTGCCGCTGATCGGCGCGTACAGCTGCATCCCCTTGCTCCCGGAGGTCACGGGGACGGCGGCCAGGCCGTCGTCGGCGAGGCGCTCCGCGACGAGCACCGCCAGCTCCGAGCACTCCGCCAGCCCCGTGCCGGGACCGGGGTCGAGGTCGACCACCAGGCGGTCCGGGAGCCGGTGGTCGGCGCCGCCGTCGCGCAGGCGCCACTGCGGCGTGTGCAGCTCCAGCGCCGAGAGGTTCGCGAGCCAGACGAGGCCGGCCTCGTCGTCGACCAGCGGGTAGCTCACCGGGCCGGCGTCCCCGTCCGGCGCGGGCGAGCCCCACCGGCCGCCGCCCGATCCCTCGACGTCGACCCTCCGCACCCACCGGGGTGTGCCGGACGGGGCGTTCTTCTCGAAGAACCGCGGCCCGGTGACCCCCTGCGGCCACCGCACGCGCGTGACGGGGCGCCCGGCCAGCTGGGGGAGGAGCGCGGGGGCGACGTCGAGGACGTAGCTGACCAGCTCGGCCTTGGTGGTGGCACGGGTGGCGGGCCCACCGGGCCACAGCTCGCGGTCGAGGTGGGTCAGCCGGACGCGCCGTCCGGCGATCTCGATGACCTGCGGCGTCGGGTCCACGGACCCACCCTGCCCCGCACCCCGGCCGCGCGGCGCACGCGGCGGGTCCGAGCGGGGGACGACGACGGCCCCGCCGCCCACGAGGGGCGACGGGGCCGTGCGTCAGAGGTCGAGCAGCGGGGCTCAGGCCGGGGGCATGAGCACGCCGTCGATCAGGTACACCGTCGCGTTGGCGGTCTTCACGCCGCCGCAGATGACGTTGGCGCCGTTGACCGTCATCGCGTCGGGGGTGCCGGCGACCTCGACGGTCTGGCCCTCGACGGTGGTCTGGGTGCCGATGACCTGCGAGGGGTCGAGCTGGCCGGGGACCACGTGGTAGGTGAGGACCTTGGTCAGCAGCGCCGAGTCGGTCTTCAGGGTGTCGATGGTGGCCGGGTCGACCTTCGCGAAGGCGTCGTCGACCGGCGCGAAGACGGTGAACTCCGAGCCGTTCAGGGTGTCGACCAGGTTGACCTGCGGGTTCAGCTGGCCGGAGACCGCGGAGACCAGCGTGGTCAGCAGCGGGTTGTTGCTGGCGGCGGTCGCCACCGGGTCGGCGGCCATGCCGTCGACGGAGCCGGCGCCGCTGGGGACCTGCGCGGCGTAGGCGGCGCAGCCCGGGCCCACCGGGCCGGAGGCCATCGCGGTGTCGGAGGTCATGGTGTCCGAGGGGGCCATCGAGGACGACTCCGACGGCATCATCGACGAGGCCGAGTCGGTCGCGCCGGCCGCTGCCTCGTCAGCGCTGCCGCCGCAGGCAGCCAGGCCCAGGACGAGGAGGGCGCTGGAACCGATGGACAGGGTGGTGGCGAGTGAGCGCTTCACGGTGGTCTCCCTAGACGTCGCACCGCCCTGCGGCGGTGGCTGCTTGCTGACACGACGGGTTCGCCGCGGGGTGGGTCATGGATTGGTCACGATCGGGTCACGAGTGGTTCAACCCCCGGATGCAGCAACGCCCGCCCCGACCGGTGGGAACCGGTCGGGGCGGGCGTCTGGACCACCTGCGGGGTGACGTCCTCCGTTCGGCGCCGCTGCCGCGGCGGACTGGTGTCAGACCACGGTGACCGTGGTCGAGTGCCACCCGGAGGAGCCGTCGGGGGCCGGAGCCGCCCGCTCGGACGTCTGCACCGCACCGGTGCCGTCCGTGGCCCGCACCCGCAGCGTGTGGGGGCCCGTGCCCGCGGCGGCGGCGTCCCACGCGTACGACCACTGCCGCCACGTGTCGAGCCCGTCCTCCGCGGCGAGGGTGGCCTGCTGCCACTCGCCGTCGTCGACCTGCACCTCCACGGCGGTGATGCCGCGGGTCTGCGCCCAGGCCACCCCGCCGACGGCCACGGTGCCCTGCGGCACCTGGGCGAAGCCGCGCGGCACGTCGATGCGCGAGGCGGTCTTGATGGGCCCGCGGTCCGACCAGCCGCGCGTGGTCCAGTACGCCGTCGCGTCGGCGAAGCGCGTGACCTCCAGCTCGACGACCCACTTGGTGGCCGACACGAAGCCGTACAGCCCCGGGACCACCATCCGCACCGGGAACCCGTGCTCCAGCGGCAGCGGCTCCCCGTTCATGCCGACGGCGAGGAGCGCACCCCGGGCCGGGTCGGTGAGCGCCTCGATGGGCGTGGAGGCGCTGAAGCCGTCGCTGCTCTTCGACAGCACCATGTCGGCCCCGGCCATCGGCCGCGCCCGCTCCAGGAGCGTCGCCACGGGCAGTCCCAGCCACGTCGCGTTGCCCGCCAGGCCGCCACCGACCTCGTTGGAGACGCAGGTCAGCGTCACGCGCTCCTCCACCAGGTCCATGGCGAGCAGCTCGTCGAAGCCGACCTCGACCTCCTGCTCGACCATGCCGCGGATCCGCAGCGACCACGTCGCCGGGTCGATGGCGGGCACCGTCAGCGCGGTGTCGATCCGGTAGAAGTCGGCGTTCGGCGTGAGGTACGGCGTGGTGCCGGCGACGCCGTTCTCGACCCCGGCCGGGACCGCGCTCGCGGGGGAGGCTGCCGGCGGCAGGCGCAGCCCGGCGCGGGCGGCCACGGCGTCGCGGGCAGCGGTCCCCAGCGCCCGGCCCGCAGCACCGGCGGCTGCGGCAGCAGCGGCCACCCAGGCCGTCACGGTGAGGACCGAGCGGCGGCTCGGGCCGCGACGGGCGGACGAGCCGCTGGAGGCGGCGGGACCCGTGGGCTGCGCGGACCGGTCGGTCGAGCGCTCAGCGGCGGCGTCGGCGTCGCGCAGGCGCTCCACCAGCAGGCGCAGGGCCACACCGCCCACCGCGAACCCGACGACGCTGGGTGCGGCGTCCCACGGGCCCGAGCCCGAGCGCGTCACCGCAGCGCCCACGGCCACCACGCCGAAGAGCACCACGAGCGCCAGGCCGGCACCGCGCCGCCACCGCTCCGCCAGGCCCGCGAGGGCGGCGAGCAGGGCGATGACCAGCGCCATGGAGCCCAGCAGCACCAGCTTGTCGTTGGTGCCGAACAGGCGGATGGCCGTGTCCTTGAGCCACGGCGGCACCCTGTCGATGAACGCCGACCCGATCGCCAGCACCGGCGCGGACTCCGGGCGGACGGCTGCGGCGACCAGCTGGGCCACCCCGAGGGCCAGCCCGGCCGAGACGAGGCCGATGACGGCGGCGATGCCCGCCGAGGCGCGTGCGGGTCCCCGGCGGCGCCGGCTGGGGGGCGGCGTCGTCGCTGGTGGGGAGGTCGTCTGGGCCATGTGCTGTGTTCGTCCCCGGGGGTGACTCGGATGGGTGAGCGGGTGTGGCGGTCGCCCGATCGGCGCGCGCACGCTGACCAGCATGCGCGCCATCTGGAAGGGAGCGGTGTCGTTCGGGCTCGTCAACGTGCCCGTGCGCCTCTACGCGGCCACCGGCACCAAGGACGTCTCCTTCCACCAGGTCCACGCCGCGGACGGCGGGCGCATCAGGTACCAGCGCACGTGCAGCGTCGACGGCGAGCCCGTCGCCTACGGCGACATCGCCAAGGGGTACGAGACCGAGGACGGCGACCTCGTCGTCCTGTCCGACGCCGACCTCGCCCAGCTGCCCCTGAGCACCGGACGCGAGATCGAGGTCGTCGAGTTCGTGCCCGAGGCCCAGGTCGACCCGCTGCTGTACGACAAGGCGTACTACCTCGAGCCGGAGCGGTCCGCCGCCAAGCCGTACGCGCTGCTGCGCGAGGCGCTGGTGGCGACCGAGCGCGTCGCCGTCGTGAAGGTGGCGCTGCGCCAGCGCGAGACCCTCGCGGTGCTGCGGGTGCGCGGCGACGTCATCTGCCTGCAGACCGTGCTCTGGCCCGACGAGGTGCGCGAGCCCGACTTCGAGGTCGGCTCCGGGGCCGAGCTCAAGCCCGCCGAGCTGAAGATGGCGTCGTCGCTGGTGGAGTCGCTCGCCGCCGACTTCGACCCGTCGCAGTACGCCGACGGCTACCGCGAGGCCGTCATGGCGCTGGTCGAGGAGAAGGTCGCCTCGGGCGAGGTGCGGCGCGCGGCCGAGGCCGCTTCCGAGGACGGGGCGGACGGCGACGGCGAGGTGGTCGACCTCATGGCCGCGCTGCGGCGCAGCGTCGAGCGGGCGAAGGCCCGCCGCGGCGAGGCGGCGCCCGCGGAGCAGGAGGTGCCGGACGAGCCGGTGCCCTCGCGCTCCACCTCCCGGAAGCGCGGTGCCCCGACGAAGCCCGCCGCGAAGCGCTCTCCGAAGACGCCGAAGTCCGCCTGACCCTCCCCGTGATCATGGACGTCCCAAGCACTTTCTCCCGTGATCGTGGACGTCCCGTGCACCGTGGACGGGGGGCTGCCATGCGGAGGTGGTGGGGGTCCGCATCGTCGTCTGCGGGTCCACCGGGGCTGAGCGCCGACCTCGTGCAGCAGCGCGCCGACGTGGAGCCCGGCGCCGTCCAGGTCGAGCTGAGCCTGGCCTCCGGTTCTGCGCCCGTCGACGTCACGGGCCTGCAGCTGCGCAGCTCCTCCTTCCCGACTGCGGTGACGAGCGGCCGCACCCCGCTGGCGTGCAGGTGCCGCCGGGTGCGGCCGTGGACGTCGCCGTGGAGCTGGGCGACCCCGCCGCCTGCACCCCGTAGGGGCATCGTGGCCCCAGCGGCGAGGGTGCTCCGTCCGTGCCCGCCACCGCCGCCGACCTGCGCGTGACCGGCGTCCTGCACCTCGGGCCGGTCGCACCGGGAGGTGCGGCGGCGCTGGAGGGGGTCGGGAGCATGCCGCTGTTCCGCTCCGCGTGCCGCGGGAGGACCGGGCGGTGGTGACGGACGCCCTCGTCAGCGCCTGCTCGGGAAGTCCATGATCACGGACGGAAAGTGCTCCGGACGCCCATGATCACGGACGGGCGGGTGGCGGGAAGCGGTCGCACCGGGGGAGGGTGAGGCGGTGGGGGCGCAGCGGTGACGCGGGTGGTGGCGGTGGCGCCGGTGCTGCCCGAGCGGTCCTACCCGCAGGCGGAGATCACCGAGGCCCTCGTCGACCTGGTCTGCCCGCCCGGCACCGCCGCCGGTGCCCGGGCGCCCCTGCTGCGCCGCCTCCACCGCAGCGGCGGCGTCGAGCGCCGCCACCTGGCCCTGCCCCTGGAGGCCTACGGCGACCTGGGCGGCTTCACCCTCGCCAACGGCGCCTGGCTCCGGGAGGGCGCGGCCCTCGGCGAGCGCGCCGTGCGGGCCGCCCTCGCCCGGTGCGGCCTGGAGCCCCACGACGTCGACGTCGTCCTGTTCACCACCGTGACCGGTGTCGCCGCGCCCTCGCTGGACGCCCGCCTCGTGGGTCCCCTGGGGCTGCGCGAGGACGTCAAGCGCCTGCCCCTGTTCGGCCTGGGGTGCGTCGCGGGGGCCTCGGGCCTGGCCCGCCTGCACGACCACCTCACCGGCCACCCGGACGACGTCGCCGTGCTGCTCAGCGTCGAGCTGTGCTCCCTGACGGTGCAGGGCGACGACGCCTCCACCGCCAACCTCGTCGCCTCCGGGCTCTTCGGCGACGGTGCGGCCGCCGCCGTCCTGCTGGGCGACCGCCGCGCCGCGGCGCTCGGCCTGGACGGCCCGCAGCACCCCCGCGTCGTCGGCACCCGCAGCCACCTCTACCCGGGCACCACCGACCTGCTCGGCTGGGACGTCGGCGGCACCGGCTTCCGCATCGTGCTGTCGGCGTCGCTGGCCGACGTGGTCGAGGCCCACCTCGCCGACGACGTGAAGGCCCTGCTCGCCCCGCACGGGCTCGACGCCGACGACGTCACCCGGTGGTTCGCCCACCCCGGCGGCCCGAAGGTGCTCGACGCCGCCCAGCGGGCGCTCGCGCTGGACGACGGCGCGCTCGCCGCCTCCTGGGCCTCGCTCGCCAGGGCGGGCAACATGTCGTCGGCGTCGGTGCTGCACGTGCTCGCCGACGTCCTCGCCGGGCGCGACGGGGCCGAGCCGCCCCGGGCGGGGGAGCGCGGCGTGCTCTTCGCGCTCGGCCCGGGGTTCAGCGCCGAGCTGGTGCTGCTGGAGTGGGCCGGCCCGTCGACCGACCAGGAGGACGTCGCATGAGCAGCACCGGGTGGTACGCCCTCCTCGTCCTCGCCATCGGGCTGTGGCGGCTCGTCGAGCTGGCCATCAGCCGCCGCAACCTCGCCTGGGCGCTGGAGCGCGGCGGCGTCGAGAGCGGGCAGGGCCACTTCCCCGCGATGGTCGCGCTGCACACCGCCTTCCTCGCCGGGTGCCTGGTGGAGGTGGTGGCCCTCGACAGGCCGTTCGTGCCGGTGCTGGGCTGGACGATGCTCGTGGTCCTCGTGGCGACCCAGGCGCTGCGGATGTGGTGCATGCACGCGCTGGGCCGGCAGTGGAACACCCGAGTGGTGGTGGTCCCGGGGCTGCCGCGCGTCACGGGCGGCCCCTACCGCTACCGCTGGCTCCCGCACCCGAACTACCTGGTGGTGGCCGTGGAGGGTGTCGCGCTGCCGCTGGTGCACGGGGCGTGGGTCACCGCCGTCGTCTTCACGGTGCTGAATGGCGTGCTGCTGCTGCGCTACCGGATCCCTGCGGAGGACGCGGCCCTCGCGCGCCTGCGCGACGCCCGCGCCGGGGCCTGAGGTGCCCCCCGGCCCGGGGACGCACCCGGGGGGCCGCCCCGCACCCCTGCACGACCTCGTGGTGGTCGGCGGGGGGCCGGTGGGCCTGGCGGCCGCGCTGCGGGCCGCCGCGGCGGGGCTGGACGTCGTGGTCCTCGAGCCCCGGGGCGTCGACCCCGCGGCGCCGGTCGACAAGGCGTGCGGCGAGGGGCTGCTGCCGGGCGCGCTCGCGGCCGTGCACGACCTCGGCGTGGACCCGCCGGGGGCGCCCCTGACCGGCATCGCCTACGAGGCCCCGCGCCGCGGGGGGCGCACGTGGCGCGCCGAGCACGACTTCGCCGCCGGCTCGGGGCGGGGCGTGCGCCGCACCGCGCTGCACGCCGCGCTGGCGGGTCGCGTCCTGGAGGTGGGCGTGCCGGTGCGGCGCGCCAGGGTGCTCGACCTCGCCCAGGACGGCGCCCGGGTGCAGCTGGCCACCGACGACGGGCCCGTGCGGGGGCGCTGGGTGCTGGGCTGCGACGGCCTGCACTCGACGGTGCGCCGAGCGGCGGGCCTGGAGCTGCCCGCGGGGCGCCCGGCGGCGCGGTTCGGGGTGAGGAGGCACGCGGCGGTGGCGCCGTGGAGCTCCCGCGTCGAGGTGCACTGGGGGCGCGACGTCGAGGGCTACGTGACGCCGGTCGGGCCGCACGAGGTCGGGGTGGCCGTGCTCGGCCCCCGCGGCACCGCCTTCGAGGCGGGGCTCGCGCAGCTGCCCGCCCTGGCCGAGCGGCTGCAGGGGGCCGCCTGGACGACGACGGCGCGGGGCGCCGGACCCCTGCTCCAGCGCGCCCGGAGCGCGGCCAGCGGCCGGGTGCTGCTGGCGGGTGACGCCGCCGGCTACGTGGACGCCCTGACGGGGGAGGGGCTGCGGGTCGGCCTGGCGGCGGCGGAGGCGGCCGTGGGGGTCCTCACCACCCGCCGGTCGCGCTGGGTCGCCGACGCCTACGAGCGGGCCTGGCGGCGGGAGACGCGCTCGTTCCGGGTGACGACGGCGGCGCTGCTGGCGGCGTCGCGCCCGGCTCCCCTGCGGGGGGTGCTCGTGCCGCTCGCCGCAGCGGCTCCGCCCGTGTTCGCCGCGGTGGTCGACGGGCTCGCACGCTGACCGGCGGAGTGACGCGTGTGACTCGTGAGGCGCATGGGGCTCATGTAACGATTGGGTTGCAAGAGTCACGAAACGGACACGGCGAGGTTCGGGTCCGGCCGGGGTGGGCACCCTCACGGTCATGATGTGGCTGGCCCTGGTGCTCCCCCCGCTGCTGCTCCCCGCGCTGCTGGGCTTCTCCCGGTACGAGGCGAAGATGCTCACGGCGTCGCCGCGCGCGGAGCGCGCTGCCGCCGCTGCCGACTGACCGCGCGGCAGCCCCCGCGCGACGCGGGGGTGGTGGGTGGCACGTGGTGCCCCAGGCGGGACTCGAACCCGCGACCTACCGCTTAGGAGGCGGTTGCTCTTCCGCTGAGCTACCAGGGCGCGGGTCCAGGGTAGCCGGAGCGGGGGCGAGCGGCCGGTGCGTCCCGCGGCCGGCGGACGCACCGGGGCCCGGCCCGGCGCGGCGACCGGCGCGGCCGTGCTGACCCCCGGTGCGGCGCACTAGCCTTTCCGGGTGACTCAAGGGCTGATGGGCGTGGCTGGTGACGCTGCTGGTGCTGCTGGCACCGCGGGTGGCGGTCCCCGCGCCGGGGCCGCCGGCGAGGGCCAGCCCACCCGCTCCCCGGGAGCCGCCCCCGCCGGAGCCGGCGCCCCCGTCGGACCCGGTGCGCCTGACGACGGCGGCGCGGTCGACGCCCGTCGTCCCGACCCGCACGAGGCACGCCGCCCGCGCGAGGAGGCGGGGCCCGCGGCGCGGCGCGCTCCCGTGCGCGGCCTGGCCGGCGCCGTGGCCGGCTGGCGCAACGAGCTGGCGTCGCTGGGCGGCCCCGAGCCCCTCATGGACGCCGAGGACCTGCGCGAGGGGTCGCTCGACCTCGGAGCGGCCCACCCCTCCGGCGGCGCGATGCTCCTGGCCGGGCGGCCGACCCGCCTGTCGCACCTGTTCCGCGAGCCCGGGGCCCTCGACGAGGCCCGCCGCCGCGCCCGTGCGATCCGCGGCGAGGCCGCCGCCCTCGCCGACGAGCACGGCCTGCAGGCCTGCGTGCTCGCGGTGGGCCTGGCGTCCTGGCGCGACGAGGCCACGGGCGCCACCGTCAGCACCCCGCTGCTGCTGCGCCCCGCCGAGCTGCACGCGCGCGGCGCGGGCCCCGTCGACTACGAGATCGGCCTGGGCGGCCCGGTCCGCACCAACCCCGCCCTGGTGCGCGAGCTGGAGCGGCGCGGCGTCCCCGTCGACCCGGTGGCGCTCGCCGCCCTGTCGGTGCACACCCACGGCTTCGACCCGGCCCCCGCCCTGGAGCGCCTGCGCTCGCTCACGCGCGTCTCCGCGCCCGACGTCCAGGTCAAGCCCGGTCTGCTCGTCACGGTGCTCGTCGACGTCGCCAGGTCGCTGGTCGCCGACCTCGACAGGACCGCCGACCGGCTCGGGTCCTCCGACGTCGTGCTCGCCCTGTCCGGTGACGCCGCGGCCCGCTCCCGCCTCCAGCGGCCCTCCGCCACCACCGCGCTGCCCGCCGGCGCCCGCGGCGTCGACCCCGACGACGTGCAGGTGCTCCCGCTCGACGCCTCCCAGCGGCGCGTCCTCGACACCGTGCTCTCCGGCCGCTCGGTGCGCGTCGAGGCGGGCCCCGGCACGGGCGCCACCCAGGTCGCCGCCACGGCGGTCGCGGCGCTGGCCGCCACCGGCCGCAGCGTGCTCCTCGTCGCCGGCCAGCAGCAGGAGGCCGAGGACGTCGCGCGCCGCCTCGCCGCCCGCGGCCTGGGCGACCTCCTCGCCGACGCCACCGGCGCCGTCGACCACAACGCCACCGGGCCGCTGCCGGTGGTCCCCGTCGAGCCGCCCGTGGTCCCCACCGGCGCCGCGGCCCCCGGCGCGAGCGCCGCGGCGGGGCAGGACGACGTCGTCGCCGCCCTCGGGCGCCACCGCGCGGCGCTCCACCTGCGCCGCGGCCCGTGGGGGGTCTCCGCGCTGCAGGCGATGGCCGCCCTGGCCGTTCTGCCCCCCGGCCCGGACCCGGTGCGCCTGGCGCCCGCCGCCCTGCGCGCCATGGACCCCGCCGCCCGCGAGGCCGCCGCCGGTGAGCTCCGCGACGCCGTCGAGCTCGGCGCGCTGGCCGCCCGGGCCGGTGACACCGCCTGGTCCGGAGCCGCCCTCGGCAGCCGCGCCGAGGCCGTGGAGGCCCTCGACGAGGTCACCGCGCTGCGCGACGACCTGCTCCCCGCCCTGCGCCGCCAGGCCACCGCCCTGGCGGGCGGCAGCGGGCTGCGCGTGCCCGGCTGCGTCGCCGACGCCCAGGCCCAGCTCGGCCTGCTCGCGCGGGTGCGCGACTGCCTGGACTCCTTCCTCCCCTCCGTCTTCGACAGGCCCCTGGGCCAGCTCATCGACGCGACGGCGCCCCCGAGCGCCCGTGCCGCCGGACCGCGGTACGGCATGTTCGAGCGCCGCCGCCTCGAGCGCGCCGCGCGCGAGCTCGTGCGGCCCGGCGTGCTCGTCGACGACCTGCACGGCGCCCTGGTGGAGGCCGAGCGGGCCCGCCTCGACTGGGAGGCCTGGCGCGCCGAGGACGCCGCCGGTGCCCCGCCGCGCGTCCCGCAGGGGGTGCCGGCCGCCGAGGTGGTGCTCCAGCAGGTGGTCGCGCAGGTCACGGCGCTGTCCGCGGTGCTGGCGCCCACCACGGGCGGGGGCGGCCTGGCGGACGAGCCCTGGCACGCGCTCGGGGAGCGGCTCGGCGCGCTCGCCGCCGACTCCGGCGCCCTGGAGGACCTGCCCCAGCGCGCCTCGCTGCTGGCCGCCCTGGAGCGGCGGGGCCTGGTGCCGCTGCTGGAGGAGGCCCGCCGCCGCGGTCTGGACCCCGACCAGGCCGTCGTCGAGCTGGAGCGGTCGTGGTGGCGCTCGGTGCTCGACACCCTCACCGCCGCCGACAGCGCGCTGGCCGGTCTCGACACCGTCGGGCACGCGGCGGCAGCCCAGGCCCTCGCCGCGCAGGAGAAGCGCCGCCGCGCCACCGCCGTGCACCGGGTGCGGGGCACCACGGCGCTGGCCGCCGAGGCGCCGTGCCGCGTGACGGGACCGCTGGCGCTGTCCACCGAGCTCGCCGCGGGCCGCACCTACGACGTCGTGCTGGTGCTCGCAGCGCACCGGGTCGGTGTCCCGGAGGCCGTCCTGGCGGCCTCCGCCGGCGCGCAGCTCGTGGTGGTGGGCGACCCCGGCGGTCCGACGCCGGTGCGCGTGGCGCCCCGCCGCTCCGACGAGGCACCCCTGCCCCGCGGGTCGCGCCGCAGCGTGTTCGACGCCCTCGAGCAGGTGCTCCCCACCGTGCGCCTCGCCTGGCAGCACCGCATGCCCCTGCAGCTGGCGGCGCTCTCCCGCGTGGTGCCGGGCACCACGACCGGTGAGCACGCCGTGCCGTGCCCCCCGGGCCGTCCGCCGGTGCGCCTGCGGCGCGTCAGCGACGTCACGGGCCGTCCCGACTCCCAGGGCGTCGTGGAGAGCCCCGACGGCGAGGTCGCGGCCGTGGTCGACCTCGTGCTGGCGCACGTGCGCGAGCACCCCCACGAGTCGCTGGCCGTGGTCGCCCTGACGCGCCCCCACGCCCGCCGCATCGCCGACGCCGTCCGCGCCGCCCTGCCCCACCGGCCCGAGCTGGCGGCCTTCCTGCGCCAGCGGCGCCGGGAGGGCTTCGTGGTGACCGACGTCGAGCGCTGCGCCGACACCGTGCGCGACGCCGTCGTGCTGTCGGTCGGCCTCGGGGTCTCCCCCCTGGGGCAGTTCGTGCACCGCTTCGGGCCGCTCGACGACGCCGACGGCCACCGCGCCCTGGCCGCCGCCCTCACCCGCGCCCGCCGCCGCCTCACGGTCGTCAGCTGCGTCGCCGGTGAGGTGCTGGAACCGGCCAAGCTGACCTCCCCGGGCGCGGTGGCGCTGCGCGAGCTGCTGCTGGCGCTCGAGGAGCCGCCCTCGGCCGACGCGCTGGACGCCCTCCGGGCCGCCCGGGCCCGCACGGCCCAGCCGGCCGGGTCGCCCGCCACCCCGGTCCCGGGCACCGCTGCGACCGGGCGGGCCGCTGCGCGCCGGGCCGCTGCCGCCGCCCCGAGCGCCGACGGGGCGCCCGTCGTCGACCCGCTGCTGGCGCGCCTGGCCGAGCGCCTGGCCGCGCGCGGCGCCCGGCCCCTCGCCACCGGGTCCGTCCCGGAGCTGGTGGTGCTCCCCGCGGACGCCGACAGCCCGGCCGTCGCCGTCCTGACCGACCTGCCCACCGCCACGGACGAGGACCCCGTCGGTGACCTGGTCCAGCGCGAGCTGGTGGTGCCCGAGCAGCTCGGGCACCTGGGGTGGCGCACGGTCCGGGTCAGCGCCCGCGAGCTGTTCGACGACCCGACGGGGCCGGTCGCCGCGGTGCTGCGGGAGCTGTCGACCCGTGCCTGACGCGGTCGGTCCGACGGCGCCCCCGGGCTCGCGGCAGCCGGGGTCGCGGCCGCGCCGCGTCGTCGCGGCGCCCACGGGGGCTCCCGGAGACGCCTTCGAGGACCGGCTGCCCGCCTGGGCCGGTGGCTCCGGCGACGGCGCGGCCGCGGCCGGACCGACCGGGGCGAGCGCGCCGGCGGGGCCGGGCGGGGGCGACGCGGACGACCGGGCCTGGGCCGCCGAGGCCGAGCGGCTCCTGGCCGACCGACCACCGCACTGGGGCTGACGCCCCCTCGGGTCGCCCGCCGGGCCGCACGGCGGGGGCCGTCCGGTCCGTGCCGACGGGCTCGTGCGGGTCAGCCGGTGACGGCGAGCACCACGCCCCCGCCGGCCGCCGCCGAGGCGACGCGCGCGGCGTCGTCCTCCGCCAGTGCCAGCACCACCACCGTGGACCCGCCGCCGCTGGTCAGCAGCCCCGCCGCGACGGGGCCGCGGTCCACGGCGAGCACGAGGGCGCTCCCGACCAGGGCCCCGTGAGGCACCGCCCCCTCGGCGGCCGCCGAGGCGTCCCAGCCACCGGTCCCGTCGCCGGCCAGCACCGCGACGCGCTGACCGGGCGACACCAGGCCCTCCGGGAGCGGTGACGCCACCGGCACCGGGAGCGCGACCTCGCCGGGCGCCAGGGACGCGAGCAGACCCGCGCTCCCGGTGAGGCGGACGTCGGTGAGCACCTCGCCCCGTCGCACGGGAGCGGCCAGCACCGACCCGTCGGTGAGGGAGGGGCTGGAGGGAGCCAGGGCCCCCCGGGGCACGGCGGCGGCCGGCAGGTGGACGGTCTGCGTGCCCGACGCCGGGGCGGCGCCCGCGGGCAGGTCGCGGGTGGCCACGACCACCGACGCCGCGCCGCCGACCTCGGGGGGCCGAACGGCGGCGTGGACCACGAGCGCCGTGGCGGAGGCGAGCAGCAGGGCCGCCACCGGGCGCCGAGCCCGCCGGGTGGTGCGCCGCAGGCGACGCCACGTCGCGGCGGCGCGGTCGCCGGGCGTCCTGGCGGAGCGGGCGGCTGCTCCGGCGCCGGGGCGCCGGGGCTGCGGGGGAGACCAGGGGGGCGCGGGGCGCCACGGGGCGGAGGTCATCGCCGCAGCGTGGCGCCGAGGCGCGGGTCGCCGCTGGCCGCGGGCTCGGGCCTGTGGACGGAGGCGCCCACCGGCCCGTCCGTGGGCGGAGCGGTGGGCGCTCGGTCAGCCGGTCAGCTGCGCGTCAGCTGGAGGAGGTGGACGTCGACGGCGCGCTGGACGACGAGCCCGAACCGCTGGACGACGAGCCCGAGCTCGACGAGCCGCCCGTCGAGGAGGACGAGGTGCTGGAGGAGCTGTCGCCGGAACCCGAGCCGCCCGAGCTGCTGGAGCCGGAGCCGCTGGACGACGAGCCGGACCCGCTCGACCCGCTGGAGGACCCACCGCTCTTGCCGTCGCTGCGGGAGTCGGTGCGGTAGAAGCCGCTGCCCTTGAAGACGACGCCCACGGCGTCGAACCGCTTGCGCAGGCGGCCGCCGCACTCCGGGCACTCCGTCAGCGCGGCGTCGGTGAAGGACTGCTTCGCCTCGAGGCTGTGGGCGCAGGCGGTGCAGGTGTAGGCGTACGTGGGCACGGCAGGCTCCTCGAGCAGGTCACGGCGGTTTCGGTCTGCGCGGCCGGGTTGGCACTCGCGCGATCCGAGTGCCAATGCTACCGCCGCCGCGGGCTCCGACCGCCTGGTGGCGGCCCTCTCAGCGGGGCGGCTGGTGCGGCAGCCCGCTGCGGTCGCGTCCCGGCGCGGGGCGCAGCTCCGGCAGGCGGGTGGCGCCCGGCGTCGTCCACCCGGCCAGGCGGCCCCGCTGCGAGAGCGCGTGCAGGCGGTCCTCCGCGGCCTCGCGGACGCCGGACACCGCCACGACGAGCAGGTCGTCGCCGTGGCGCAGCGTGGTCGACCGGTCGGGTACCCGGGCGCGGCCGTCGCGGACCACCAGGGAGACCTCGGCGCCCTCGGGCAGCCGCAGCTCGAAGACCTCCAGGCCGTGCAGGTGCGAGGTGGGGCCCACCCTGACCTGCAGGACGTCGGCGCCGATCTCCTCCAGGGGGCTGGACTCGACCTCCAGGTCGCGCACCGCGGGCTCGCTGATGCCCAGGCGCCGCGCGAGCCACGGCAGCGTCGGGGCCTGCAGCACGGTGAACGCCACCACCAGCACGAACACCATCTCGACCACGCCTTCGGTGCCCGGAACCCCCGCCGCCGCCGGCACCGTGGCCAGCACGATGGGCACCGCGCCGCGCAGGCCGCCCCAGCTGAGGATGGCCTGGTCGCGCAGGGGCACCCGGAACCACGAGACCGACAGCAGCACCGACAGCGGCCGCGCCACCAGCAGCAGCGCGAAGCCGACGACGAGCGCCGGCACCACCTGCGAGGGGATGTCCTGCGGCGAGACCAGCAGCCCCAGCAGCACGAACAGGCCGATCTGCGCGAGCCAGCCGACGCCCTCGGCGAAGCCGCGGGTGGCGGGGCGGTGGGGCAGCTCGGCGTTGCCGAGCACGAGCCCGGCCAGGTAGACGGCGATGAACCCCGAGGTGTGCAGCTCGGCGGACAGCCCGTACGCCAGGGCGCACACGCCGAGCACCGTGATCGGGTACAGGCCGGACGCAGGCAGCGCCACGCGCCGCAGCCCCACCGCCCCGAGCACCCCCAGGGCCAGGCCGATGGCGGCCCCGCCGAGCAGCTCACCGGCCGCCTCGATGCCGAGGAACCACCAGGAGTGCCCACCGCCCCCGCCGCCGAGCACGGTGGTGAGGGAGACCACCGCGATGACCACGGGGGCGTCGTTGAAGCCCGACTCGGCCTCCAGCAGGCCGCCCAGGCGGCTGGGCAGCGGCGCCCGGCGCAGGACGGAGAACACCGCGGCGGCGTCGGTGGAGGAGACCACCGCGCCCAGCAGCATCCCGGTGGCCCACCCGACGTCGAGCAGGAGGTGCGCCACCGTGCCGATGACGACGATCGAGATGACCGTGCCGAGCGTCGCGAGCAGCGCCGCCGGGGCGATGGCCCCCCGGATCGACGACCACCGCGTCGTCAGGCCGCCCTCGGCGAGGATCAGCACGAGCGCCGCGTACCCGAGGACCTGGGTGAGGTCGTAGTCGTCGAACCGGATGCCCAGCCCGTCCTCGCCGATGGCGACGCCCAGCGCCAGGTACAGCAGCAGCGACGGGGTGCCGGTGCCGACCGAGAGGCGCACCGCGAACACCGCTGCCACCAGCACGAGCGCACCCAGCAGGACGGCGGTGTTCAGGTCGTCGACCGTCACAGGCCCTCCCGTCGATGGTCCGGCGGCGACCCGGGGGCGCGCGAGGTGGTGGGCTGCGCACGCTACCGGCGCGACGCCGCCCGCGGGGTGCGGGTCACCGCAGGTCGTGCCACCCCGACGGCGTGAGCGCGGCGTCGACGGGGACGTCGTGGGGCTCCCGCGGCAGGGCGCCGGCGGGCAGCAGCTCGGGGTCGCCGACCACCGCCGCCAGCAGCGGACGGGCGGGACCGGAGGGGGCCAGGAGGGCGAGGGAGCGGTCGTAGTGCCCGCCGCCCTGGCCCAGGCGGGTGCCCGCGCCGTCGACGGCCAGCGCCGGGAGCAGCACCACCGCGGCGTCCTCGATCCCGTCGGCCCGGTGGGGGCCCCCGTCGGCCCCGTCGTCGACCCGCCAGGCCAGGGGCGCGTCGGGCCCGACCACCACCGGCAGCACGACGACGACGCCCCGCGCCGCCAGCTCCTCGCGGAGCCCCCGCGTGCCGGGCTCGGTGGGCAGCGAGTCGTACAGCGCCACCACCGACCCCGCCACCAGCGCCGCCAGCGGGGAGCCCGGGCCCAGCGCCGCCGCGGCCAGGTCCGCGTCGAGGGCGGCGCGCTCTCCGTCGTCCTGCGCCCGGCGGGCGGCGCGCACGCCCGAGCGCAGGCTCCGCTTGGCGTCCGGTCCGGTGGATGACGGCGCTCCGGCTGCTCCCACCGGCTGATGGTCCCCTGCGCGCGAGCCGTGCGGGACGGCGCCCGCCCGATAGCCTCGTGGCCCATGAGCCCCGCTGGTCCGCAGTCCCGCGCAGTCCGCAAGGCCGTCGTCCCCGCAGCGGGGCTCGGCACGCGCTTCCTGCCCTTCACCAAGTCGACGCCGAAGGAGATGCTCCCCGTCGTCGACAAGCCCGCCATCCAGTACGTGGTGGAGGAGGCCGTCTCCGCCGGCATCACCGACGTGCTCATGGTCGTGGGCCGCACCAAGCGCCCGCTCGAGGACCACTTCGACGTCGTCCCCGAGCTCGAGGCCAACCTCGCGGCCAAGGGCGACGAGAAGAAGCTGGCCCTCGTGCACCACAGCACCGAGCTGGCCGACGTCCACTACGTGCGCCAGCACGAGGCCAAGGGCCTGGGGCACGCCGTCCTCGCAGGCAAGCACCACGTCGGCGACGAGCCCTTCGCGGTCCTGCTCGGCGACGACCTCATCGACGAGCGCGACGCGCTGCTCGCGCGCCTGGTCGAGGTGCAGCAGACCTACGGCGGCTCCGTCGTGGCGCTGCTGGAGGTGCCGCAGGAGACCGTCAACATGTACGGCTGCGCCGACCTCGCTCCTGACGAGGCCAGCGAGGGCGACGACGACGTGGTGCGCCTCAGGGGCATGGTCGAGAAGCCCGACCCGGCCGACGCCCCCAGCAACCTCGCCGTCATCGGCCGCTACGTGCTCAGCCCGGCCGTCTTCGAGGTGCTCGAGGGGACCGCTCCCGGCAAGGGCGGCGAGATCCAGCTGACCGACGCCCTCGAGACCCTCGCGGGGATGCCCGCGGAGCAGGGGGGCGGCCTGCGCGGCGTCGTCTTCCGCGGCCGCCGCTACGACACCGGCGACAAGCTCGACTACCTCAAGACGGTCGTCCGCCTGGCGTCGGGCCGCGAGGACGTCGGCGCCGAGTTCAACGCCTGGCTGGGCGAGTGGGTGGCCTCGGGCTTCGACACCGAGCAGCCGACCCACGCCCGGCCCGACGCCCCGTCAGCGAAGGCCTGAGAAGCCCCGATGCGCACGGTCGAGGAGCACCTGGCTGCGTGCCTGGCTGCCGTCTCCCCCCTCGCCCCCGTCGAGACCGCCCTGCTCGACGCCGTCGACTGCGTCCTGGCCGAGGACGTCGTCGCGACGTCGTCCCTGCCGGCCTTCGACGGCTCGGCCATGGACGGGTACGCGCTGCGCGCGGCTGACGTGGCCGACGCCTCCCCGGAGGCGCCGGTCTCCCTCCCGGTCGTGGCCGACCTGCCCGCCGGCGTGCGCGAGGTCGCGCCCCTGGCCGCCGGCGCCGCGGCGCGCATCATGACCGGCGCGCCGGTGCCCCCGGGGGCCAGCGCCGTCGTCGCCGTCGAGGACACCGACGGCGGCGTGGCCACCGTGCTCGTGCACCGCGCCGTGCGCGACGGCCAGCACGTGCGCCGCGCCGGTGAGGACGTGCGCCCCGGCGCCACCCTCGTGCCCTCGGGCACCCGGCTGACCGTCCGGCACGTCGCGCTGCTGGCGGCCGCCGGCCGCGAGCGGGTCAAGGTGCTGCCGAAGCCGCGCGTGGCCGTGCTGAGCACCGGCAGCGAGCTGGTCGAGCCCGGGCGGCCCGCCGGCTTCGGGCAGGTGGTCGACGCCAACTCCACGATGCTCACGGCCGCCGCCCTCGACGCGGGCGCGCGGGCGGTGCGCGTCGGCATCGTCGACGACGACCCCCAGCGGCTCCTGCGCGTGCTGGAGGGGCAGCTGGGCCAGGCCGACCTGGTCATCACCTCCGGCGGCGTCAGCGCCGGCGCGTACGACGTGGTGAAGGAGGTGCTCACGCGGATGGGCACCGTCGAGTTCACCAGGGTCGCCATGCAGCCGGGCATGCCGCAGGGCCTCGGCCGCATCACCTCCTCGACCGGCGGGTCCGTGCCGATCTTCACGCTGCCCGGCAACCCCGTCAGCGCCTACGTGTCCTTCGAGGTCTTCGTGCGGCCCGCGCTGCGCAAGGTCATGGGGGAGTCGCAGCTGCACCGGCCGACGGTGGTGGCCACCGCCACCCAGGGCTGGGCGTCCCCGCCGGGCAAGCGGCAGTTCACCCGCGCCGTGGTCACCAGCGACGACGACGGCCGCCCCCGCGTGCGGCCCGCCGGCGGACCGGGGTCGCACCTGGTGGCGGGCATGGCCGGCGCGAACGCCCTGGCCGTGACCGGCGAGGACACCACCGCCGTCGAGCCCGGTGACGTGGTGCGCTGCATCCTGCTGGAGCGGGGCAGGCCGTGAGCCACCAGCCCGGCCCGCAGGGCCAGCAGCCCAGCCAGAAGGGGTTCCCGCACCTCGACGTCGGCGGCAACGCCCGCATGGTCGACGTGTCCGGCAAGGACGTGACGGTCCGCGAGGCGCGCGCCGAGGGGTTCGTGGTCTGCTCCGCGGAGGTGGTCGCGGCCCTGCGCGACGGCACGGTGCCCAAGGGCGACGCGCTCGCCGTCGCCCGCATCGCGGGCATCCAGGCGGCCAAGCGCACCCCCGAGCTGGTGCCGCTGGCGCACCCGGTGGCGGTGCACGCCGTCGACGTCGTCGCCGAGGTCGGTGACGGGGGTGTGGCGCTGATGGCCACCGTGCGCACCGCCGACCGGACGGGCGTGGAGATGGAGGCCCTCACCGCCGTCGCCGTCGCCGGGCTGGCGCTGGTCGACATGGTCAAGGGCCTGGACAAGCGCGCCGAGATCACCGGCGTGCGCGTGGTCGCCAAGAGCGGGGGGCGCTCCGGTGACTGGCACCGCTGACCACGCCCCCACCTCGGCGGGGTCGGCGCCGAGGGCGCTGGTCGTTACCGTCAGCAACCGCGCGGCGGCCGGGGTCTACGAGGACACCGCGGGCCCGGTGCTCGTCGCCGGCCTGCGCGAGGCGGGCCTGGAGGTCGACGGCCCCCAGGTGGTCCGCGACGGCGACCCGGTGGGCGCCGCCCTGCGCGCGGCCGTGGCCGCCGGGTACGACGTCGTCGTCACCACCGGCGGCACGGGCCTGAACCCCCACGACGCCACCCCCGAGCAGACCGCCCCCCTGCTCGACCGCCAGGTCCCCGGCATCGCCGAGGCCCTGCGCGCCACCGGGCTCGCCAAGGGGGTCCCCACCGCCGTCCTCTCGCGGGGCCTGGCGGGGACGGCCGGGCGCACGCTGGTCGTCAACGTGGCCGGCTCCCCGGGGGCCTGCCGCGACGCCGTCGGCGTGCTCGCCGCGGTGCTCCCGCACGCCGTCGACCAGCGCCGCGGCGGCGACCACCCCCGGACGTGAGCGCTCCCGGGTGGCCCGCCGTCCTGCGCGACGGCGACCTGGTGCTCCGCCCCCTGCGACGCGGTGACGCCGCCGCGTGGCGGTCGGTGCGCGCCGCGAACGCCACCTGGCTGCGGCCCTGGGAGGCCACCGACCCCGACGGCACCCCGCCGGTGCGCACCTTCGGCGGCCTGGTGCGCGAGCTCTCGCGCCAGGGCCGGTCGGGGACGGCGATGCCGTTCGCCCTGGAGGTCGACGGAGCCCTCGCGGGGCAGGTGACCGTCGGCGGCATCACCTGGGGCGCGATGCGCTCGGCGCACGTCGGCTACTGGATCGACGGGCGGCTGGCGGGGCGCGGGCACGTGCCGACGGCGGTCGCGCTGGTCACCGACCACTGCCTGCGCACCGGGCTGCACCGCGTCGAGGTGAACATCCGCCCGGAGAACGCCGCCAGCCTGCGGGTGGTGGAGAAGCTGGGGTTCCGACCCGAGGGGCTGCGGGAGCGGTTCCTGCACATCGACGGCGCGTGGTGCGACCACCTCACCTTCGCGCTGACCCGCGACGAGCT
This sequence comes from Actinomycetales bacterium, assembly GCA_022701985.1. Classification (GTDB taxonomy): domain Bacteria; phylum Actinomycetota; class Actinomycetes; order Actinomycetales; family Quadrisphaeraceae; genus Quadrisphaera. The sequence goes on along the minus strand of JAKONK010000238.1, from coordinate 7,117 downwards.
GCCCCACGGCCTGCTGGCGCGGTACCGCACGTCGTCCCCCCGCTGACCCGCCCCCGACCAGCGCCGAGACCGCAGCCGGGCGCCCGGTTGCGGTTCGAGGGCGGCTCTGGAGCGCAGCCGAGCGCCTGGTCGCGGTTCGCAGGGGGGCGGGGGGCCGGAGGAGGTCAGGGGAGGGCGTCGAGGGCGGCGCGCACCCGGGCCACCAGGGCGGCGTCGGTGACGGCGTGGCCGCCGTCGTCGGCGGTGCCGACGGACACCCGCGAGCCGGCCCCGACCCCGGGAGGCGCCGGGCGGCGGGCCGAGAGGTGCACCGCGTGCACCCCGGCCCCCACCAGCGCCGCGACCTGGTCCGGCCGCACGCCGGCGCCGGCCATGACCTGCACCCCGCTCGCCCGGCCGGCGGTCGACGCACGCGCCAGCTCGCCCAGCCCGTCGACGGCGCGCGCGGCCCCGCCCGACGTCAGCACCCTGTCGAACCCCAGCTCCGCCAGCACCTCCACGGCGGCGGCGACCGAGGGCAGCTGGTCGACGGCGCGGTGGAGCACCACCTCGAGCCCCGCCCCCAGAGGGCTGGCGGCCCGGGCCCGCTGCGCCGCCTCGGCGAGGAAGGCCGCGTCGAGGGCGAGGCGGCCGCCGTCGTCGCGCAGCGCCCCGACCACCACGCCCGCTGCCCCCGCCGCAGCGGCGGCCTCGACGTCGCGCAGGGAGGTGGACAGCTCGTCGGTGTCGTAGACGAAGCCCCCAGGCCGGGGTCTGACCAGCACGTGGACGCCGAGCGCCCCGTCCGCGGCCTCGAGGCAGCGCGCCAGCGCACCGGGGGAGGGCGTCAGCCCGCCCAGCTCCAGCGCCGCGCACAGCTCGACGCGGTCGGCACCGCCCCCGGCCGCGGCCAGGACCCCGGCGCAGGAGTCGACCGTGACCTCGAGCCCGACCGCCCGCCCGGCCGTCACAGCGCGACGATCGCCTGGCGCAGCGCCAGCTGCCCCACGCCCAGCACCCCCGCGTCGGCCCCGGCGGCGCTCTGCTCGATGCGCAGGTCGCGGGTGGCGAGCGGGTGGCAGTTCTCGTACAGCTGGGAGCGGACCGCGGCCACGAACGGCTCCAGCGTCGAGAGCAGCCCGCCCAGCACCACCGCGTCGGGGTTCACGAAGTTGACCACCGCTGACAGGGTCTGCCCCAGCAGGCGCCCCGCGGCCCGCACCCGGGTGGTGGCCTGGGCGTCGCCGTCGCCCACGAGGCGGGCGATGTCGGCGGGCTCGTGCGCCTCGATGCCGCGGGCGCGCAGGTCGGCGAGGATGTACGAGCCGCCCACCACGGTGTCGAGGCAGCCGCGGTTGCCGCAGTTGCAGGGGGCGTCACCCGTGGCGCCGACGACGACGTGCGCGAGGTCACCGGCCAGCGCCGTGGCCCCGCGGTAGAGCCGCCCGTCGAGCACCAGCCCGCACCCCACCGAGGATCCGGCCTTGACGAAGAGCAGGTTGGCCGGGGCGCCCGGGCCGCCCGGGGCGGCAGCGACCGGTGCGCCGTCGGCGCCCACCTCGGGCGGGGCGGTGGCGAGGGCCGTGCACTCCCCGAGCGCCATCGCGTTGGCGTCGTTCTCCACCACGGCCGGCAGCCCCAGGCGCTGCGCCAGGTGGGCGCCGACGGGGAAGCGGTGCCAGCCGGGCATGGCGGCGGGGGAGTCGACGGCGCCGGACCGGCTCGACACGGGCCCGGGCAGCGCCACCCCGACGGCGCGGACGGCGTCGGCGGGGATCGCCCCGCGCAGCTCGGTCCAGGCGGTGAGCAGCTCCTCGAGCACCGGCTCGGGGCCCGCCGCGATGTCGAGGGCGAGGTCGTGCGAGCGCACCAGGGCGCCGGACATGTCGAGCAGCGCGATGCGGGCGTGGTGACGGCCGAGCTCGGCGGCGAGGATGCAGCCGCCGTCGGGGGTCAGCCGCAGCACGCGCGCCGGACGGCCCCCGGTGGCGGAGGCGGCCCCGGCCTCAGCGAGCACGCCGGCGGTGATGAGCTCGCCGACCTTGACCGTGACGGTGGACGGTGCCAGGCCCAGGCGGCGGGCCAGGGTGGCGCGGTCGGTCGCGACCCCGCTGGCCACGGCCGCGAGGATCGCGGACGACGTGCCCCCGGCCTGCTCGGCGTCGCGCTGGTGGCCGTGGTGCACCGACCCACCCGGGCCCCCCGAGCCGCCGGTGGCTCCCGCCGGGTGGGGCTGGCCCGCCCGGCCGGTCGACCTGGACCCCGCACCGGCGCCGCTGCCCGTCTGCACGGGGGTGATCGTGCCCGGTGCCGCCCAGCGAGCGGCCACCGGGCGCACGGGCGAGAGCGGGCTCACCAGGTGCCGCCGTCCGCGCCGCCCGGCGCGGCCGCCTCCAGGCGGTGCTCGAGCAGCTCGTCGGCGCGCAGCGCGGAGGCGATGACCCCCGCGCCGTCGCCGAACCTGGCGGGCTCGACGCGGGGGCGGCGGTGGAAGGTGAGCATCTGGTCGACCCGCTCCCGCAGCGGCACGAACAGCGCGTCGCCGGCGCGGGAGAGGCCGCCGGCGATGACGACGACCTCCGGCGCCAGCACGGTGGCCAGCTGCGCGACGGCGAGGGCGAGGGCGTCGACGCCGTCGCCCACGACGCGCGCAGCGGTCGGGTCGCCGAGGGCGGCGGCCTCGAAGACCTCCCGCGCCCCGCCCAGCGGCAGGCCGGTGGCCCGCGCGTAGTTCCGCGCCACGCCCCCGGCGGAGGCCCACTGCTCCAGGCAGGAGGCCCCACCGCACGCGCAGCGCGCCGGGCCGTCGCGCCCGGGCAGCAGCATCGGCATGTGCCCGAGCTCGCAGCCGAAGCCGTCACCGTCGTGCAGGTGCCCGTCGACCACGACGGCGGCGCCGATGCCCGTGCCGATGCTGATGACGACGGCGGTGCGCGCACCGCGGGCGGCCCCCATGCGGAACTCCGCGAAGCCCGCTCCGCGCGCGTCGTTGCCGAGGGAGACCGGCAGGCCGGTGCGGGCGCTGAGCTCCTCGCGCAGGGGCACGTCGCGCAGGCCGAGGTTCTCGGCGAGGAGCACCACCCCGCGGGTGTCGTCGACCAGGCCCGGCACGTGCACCCCGACGGCTGACGGCCCGGTGGGCCCGTGGCCGGCGGAGGCCGCGGCGGCCTCGGCCACCGCGCGCGCGAGCTGGTCGAGCAGGGCGCCGGCCGAGCCCAGCGCCGTGGGCTCGGAGCACACCGCGCGGACCTCGCCGTCGGCGTCGACCAGCGCGCTCTTGACCAGGGTGCCGCCGACGTCGACCGCCACCACGGGGCGGCCGGCGCGCATCTCCAGGCGGGGCAGGCGCCCGTGGTCGGCCCGCGCCGGGGCCGCCGTGCTGCCCGCGGTCACTTCACCGCGCCCGCCGTGAGGCCGGAGGCCATCCGCTTCTGCACCGTCATGAAGAGGATGACGACGGGCACGGCCATCAGCGTGGAGCCGGCCATGATCGCGCCCCAGTCGGTGACCTGGTTCTGACCGCTGAAGCTGGTCAGCCACAGCGGCAGGGTGCGGGCGTCGTCACTGGTCAGGGCAACCAGGGCGAGGGTGTACTCGTTCCAGGAGGCCAGGAACGCGAAGATCGAGGAGGCGACCAGCCCCGAGCCCAGCAGGGGGAAGGTGATGCGCAGGAACGCACCCATCCGGGAGCAGCCGTCGAGCATGGCGGCCTCCTCCAGCTCGACCGGGACGCCGTCGACGAAGCCCTTGAGCATCCAGATCGTGAAGGGGATGCTCGCGCCGAGGTAGAGCAGGCTCATGCCGGCCACGGAGTTCAGCAGGCCCCAGCCGTCGAGCATCCGGTACTGGGAGATGAACAGCGCCTCCGCGGGGATCATCTGCACCACGAGCACGGCCACGATGAGCTGGGTGCGGCCGCGGAACCGGAAGCGGCTGAGCGCGAGGGAGGCGAAGAAGCCGAAGACCATCGCGCCCAGCACCACGACCAGGGCGATCGCGAGGCTCATGCGCATCGCCGACCAGAACGCGGGCGAGCTGAGCACCTGCGCGAAGTGCGACCCGGTGCCCCCGACGGGGAAGAGCACGGGGATGCGCTGCTGGATCTGGCGGTCGGTGAGGAACGCCGTGTTGAGCATCCAGTAGACCGGGAAGAGCCACGCGAGGCCGAAGACGACGGCGACGGCGTTGGCCACCACCGCCAGGCCGCGGCGGCCGGGCCGGCGCCGTGCCGGGCGGGGCGGGGCCGTGCGCAGGCCGGGGGCGCGCACGCCCCTGGCCGACCCGGCGGCGGGTGGGGTGGGCGGGGTGACGACGGTGGTCATGCCGGCTCCTTGAGCAGCAGCGCGATGTAGCGGGCGGCGATGAGCAGGGTCAGCAGCAGCAGGAGCATGGCCGCGGCCGACGCCGAGCCGTAGTCGCCGCCGGCCAGGCCCACCTGGTAGATGAAGGTGCCGAGCACGTTGGTCTGCTCGGTGATGCCGCCGTTGCTCTGCAGGACGTGGAACTGCGTGAAAACCCGCAGGTCCCAGATGATCTGCAGCAGCGTCACCAGCGCCAGCACGGGGGCGATGGAGGGGGCCACCACGTGCCGGAAGGTCTGCGCGGGGCCGGCGCCGTCCAGGGCGGCGGCCTCCAGCACGGAGGTGTCGATCTGCGTGACCGCCGCGTAGACCATGAAGACCACCAGCGGCACGCTCATCCACGTCACCAGCAGCCCGGCGACCGCGAAGAACGTCGACGGCTGCGCGAACCAGTTGAACCCGAGCATCTGCTCGAACCCGAGCGCGGCGAGGGTGTGGTCGACGACGCCGGAGCGCGAGTCGAACATCCACTGGAACACCTGCAGCGAGCTGAGCACCGGCATCGCCCAGGCCAGGAGCATCACCACCTGGACGGCGACGGCGACGGGGCGGGAGCACGCCGTCAGCAGCAGCGCGGCCGCCGTCCCGACCGCCATCGTGATGGCCGCGACCAGCAGGCAGAACCCGACCGAGCGGCCGAGCACCGCCCAGAAGGTCGGGTCGGTGAGCATCGCGGAGTAGTTGGCCAGGCCCACGAACTCCGGCGGGCGACCGAACTGCTGCTCCAGGCCGAAGCGCTGGAAGGACATGCCCAGCTGCCGCACGAGCGGGTAGCCGAGGGCCAGCAGCACGGTCGCCGTCGCCGGGACCAGCAGGAGGAGCGCGAGCCGCCGGTCCGAGCGGCTGCTCAGGGGGACCGCCGCGCGGCGGGCGGGCGGTCGTCGCCTCAGGACGAGGGACACGGTCGGGCTCCTCTCTGCTCGGGAGTGCGTCAGGACTGGTTGAGGACCTTCTCGATGGCCGCGTCAGCAGCGGCGGCCAGCGAGACCGGGTCCTTGCCGGCGCCCATCGCGACGTAGAAGTCGTCGACGGTCTTGGCGCCCTCGACCAGGGCCCAGTTCTTGGCGGCCGGGGTGCCGACGGAGTTCTTCACGGCCTCGGTGGTGAGGGTGGAGAGCTCGTCGGAGCCCAGCGCGGAGGCGTACTGCAGGTTGCCGGGCACCCAGCCGCCCTCGGTGGCGAAGTACTCCTGGAACTCCTTCGCGAAGATGAGCTGCATCGCCTTCTTGGCGAGGTCCTTCTTCGAGGAGCTGGCGGAGACGGCCACGTTCGAGCCGCCCGCGAAGGGCTTGCCCACCCCGCCCGCGCTCACGGGCGGGAAGCCGAAGTAGCCGACCTTGCCGGCCTCGACCAGCGCCGGGTCGATGGACTTCAGGTGCCAGTTGAAGCCGAAGAACATGGCGGTCTCACCGGTGTTGAACGGCACGAACGGCTGGCTCGCGGTGGTGGAGTCGGTGACGGTGCCCGACGCCGAGCCGGTCTTCCACAGCTGCTGCAGCTGGGTCAGGGAGGCCTGGCCCTCGGGCGTCGACAGGCCGCCCTTCCAGGTGTCTCCGTCCTGCGAGGCGAGCAGCGCGCCGTTGGTGAACAGCCACGCGATGCAGCTCTGCCAGCTGATGCCCGGCAGGTACAGGCCCGAGAAGCCGGGGGTGCCGGCGTTGGCCTGCTGCAGGGTGGTGGCGGCGGCGGTGAGGTCGTCGATGGTGGTCGGGACGGCGACGCCAGCGGCCTCGAAGAGGTCCTTGCGGTAGAAGAAGATGCGGCTGCCGGCGTAGAAGGGCGCCGCGTACATCTTGTCCTCGAAGGAGCCCAGGTCGACCAGCGACTGCGTGAGCTGGTCGCCGCCGAGGTCGGCCTTGATGTCGGACAGGTCCTCCAGGGCCCCGACGGCGCAGAACGTGGGGGCCTGGGTGTTGCCCAGCTCGATGATGTCCGGGGTGGAGTCGGCGCTGGCCAGCGACGTCTGCAGCTTGGGGACGATGCCGTCCCACACCTGGATCTCGTAGGTCAGCGTGGAGCCGGGGTTCTGCTGCTCGAAGGTCGTCTTGAGCCAGTCCATGGCGGTGTCGCTGACGGAGTCCTTCATGAACCACACGCGCAGGTCCCCGCTGGAGGCGCCGCCACCGCCGCCCGAGGCGCTGCCCGAGCCGGAGGAGCCGCCGCACGCGGCGAGCAGCCCGGCGAGGCCGAGGGCGCCACCGGCACCGAGGACGGCGCGGCGGGACGGGGTCGGGAGGGGAGAGGCCACGGGGTGCTCCTGGGGTCGCGAAGGCGGGCGGGGCTGCGGGTGGTGCTGTCGAGCTGACGCCGGTGTCGTGCTCGTCGGTGCTGGTGAGGGGAGAGGAGAGCAGGTTCTGAGCGGGTGCGAAAGAACCTCCGGCTTACTTCGGCCACGAACTTTCGAGCGGTGCGTCCAGCTGCCCCACGAGCTCCGCCTGCAACGCCGGCTCGGGCGCGCCGTCGGGGCCGCCGAAGGCGTCGTAGGGGTGCATCGGGCGGGAGATCCGCTCGTGGGGCAGGCGCAGCAGGTCCTGGTCGACCCCGCCGGGCGTCAGGGCCAGCCGCCAGTCCGCGGCCATGGCGTAGAGCTCCGGCTCGAGGTAGCCGATCTTGACGACGACGACGTCGGCCGCCCGGGCGTCGATCCCGTTGCGGGTGAAGTCGCCCTCCAGGTGGTACGGCTTGCGCCGCTCGGTGAGCAGGAGCCGCAGCCCGCCGGTGCGCAGCACCACCTCGGTGCGGGCCACCGGGTCGTCGGTGCAGACGTGCTCCACCAC
>JAKONK010000227.1 GCA_022701985.1 Actinomycetales bacterium | reverse complement strand
GCACAACGCCGCCGAGCTGGGAACAACGATCTCGAGGTTGCTGGTGGAGGTGTGCACATCTCAGATCGGCGCTGCGGTGGACTTGCCCGACATCGTCGCCCGAGCCCAGCGCGCCATGGACTCCTTCACCGCTGACCCGGCTGCGCCGGCAACGGCAGGCAGTGGCCCAGTGGCATGGGAGCAAGAGGCCGCAGTGCTCACAGATGTGCCGTCGGCACACGTCTTCACCGGCTGCTCCGACCCGTGGACACCGGACGAAGGCCAGCGGTGAGCACCAGCATCGGCGAGCGCGGCAAAGGGCACGAGCGCAAAGGGTCATCCCCGAGTGGCCAACGGCAGAGCACGTCCAAGACGGTGCGCTTGGCACCAGGGGTGAGGCTTCCTGCCGCGCAAGGGGGGTACGACTACATCTCAGACCGGCCTGGCGCGCGAACCGCTGCGATCGAGCAAGTGGGCCTTGCGCCGCCAACTGACGTGGTCGCCGCAGTCAACGTCTGAACCACCAGGGACGTCCCCCGAGGCACGGAGGGCCGGTTGCGCTCTGAGAAGGTTTTCTCAGACGTAACGCGGCCGTCGCCGCTGTCAGACCTGGCCAAGAGACACAGGTGGTCATGGGCCATGGATCGTCGCGATGAACGCCTCTCTCGTCCGCCACCCCGCCATCCTCATCGGGGTCGGTGCCATCGGCGGGGTCGTCTTCGGAGTCATCGCCGGGGATTGGGCGGCCAACCTCAAGGTGGTCGGCGACATCTTCATCCGTCTCATCCAGATGGCCATCGTGCCGCTCGTAATGACGTCGGTGATCGTGGCCACCGGTTCTATGAGCGGGGTGGGGGCGGGTCGACTCACCGCGCGCACCTTCACCTGGATGCTCAGCTTCTCCGCGGTGGCTGCGCTGGTCGCGGTGGGCCTGAGCACTGTGCTGCAGCCCGGGGCGGGCGTCACCTTTACTGGCGGCGTCGACCCGTCCCTGGAGGCCTCCCTCGACGAGACCCAGGGCTGGCAGGAGACGGTGCTCGGCTTCTTCTCCACCAACATCATCGCCTCGATGTCGACAGCCAGCATGGTGCCGATCATCGTGTTCAGCCTGCTGTTCGGCGTCGCGCTCAACGCTTACGTCGCAGAGACCGGCAATACCATGGTCATCACGGTGCTCGAGCAGATGCAGCAGGTGCTGCTCACCCTCATCCGCCTAGTGATGAAGATCGCTCCCATCGGTGTCTTTGCGCTGCTGGCCTCGTTGGCAGGGCAGGTGGGTCTGTCCGTGGTCAGCTCTGCGTTGGCCTACCTGGGAACGACCCTTCTGGGCGTCATTTCGCTCCTGGCGCTGCTCGTGGCCGTGGTCTGGGTGCGTACCCGACTGAGTCCGTGGCGTCTGCCGCGAAAGCTCGCCGAACAGACCACCATAGCGGTGACGACCACGAGTTCTGCGGTCACCTACCCGACCGTCCTACGGACAGCTGTGGAGCGCGTAGGGATCAGCCAGCGGGTGGCCAACTTCACCCTGTCCATCGGTTTGACGATGGGCTCTTACGGGGCCGTGCTCAACTACACGGTGGTGATCTTCTTCCTGGCCCAATCCGGGAACGTCGACCTCACCACCGGGCAGGTGCTCTTCGGTATGGCGCTGGCAATCATGCTCAACATGGGGACGATCACCGTGCCCGGTGGATTCCCCGTCATCGCGCTCTTCCTCGCCTCCACCCTGGGTTTGCCCGTGGAGGCCGTCGGTCTCATGATCGCTGTCGATTGGTTCACCGGCATGTTCCGCACCTTCCTCAACGTCAATGGCGACACCTTGGTGGCGATGCTGGTTGCCGCCGCGGATGACGAGATCGACCGAGACGTCTACAACGATCTCCATGCCGCTCCTCAGGTGAGCGATGAGGCGGCCATCGTCGACGTCACCAATGATGAACCAACCCGCGCCGCAGCCACCTCCGGTTGACGGTCGTGCTGCAGTGCGCCGCCAAGCCCGGGTGCGCCCGTCCCGGCTGCGCAGTCGGCACCGATGCGCACCAGCTGACAACGTTGGCGGACTGAGTCACCCTGGGTCTCATAGAGGTTCCAGCGATGGGAGTTCGAACTCCAGCGGGTTACTCTCAGCGGCAGCGTAAGAGGCCGCCTCGAACTCCGCCGGCGGGATGTCACCGAGGTAGCCGTGCAGCCGAGCCGTGTTATGCCAGTGCACCCAGCCCAGGTGGTGCTGCCCGCGGCCGCGGTGCGGGCGCCGAAGACCTACCTGGCCGGAGGCACCAGCGGGACGATCTCCCTTGCCGAGGACGGCACCCAGCGCTGGGGCTACGGTCACGCCGCCCGCCTGCTGCGCTGGCTGTGCACCGCTGCAGGAGTTCCAGCGGAGGTGACTGCTCACTCCTTCCGCCACGCCCATGTCACGCAGGCCTTGGGCATGGGGGGCCACTGCGGGACGTCCAGGACGCGATGGGCCACGCCGACCGGCGTACTACCCGCCGCTATGACCGCGGCCGCGGGCACCTGGACCGCTCCCCCAATGGCCGCCTGGCTGCCGCGCTACTCGGCTGAGCCTCGCCGACTCAACAGGCGCAGCTTGATCAGCGCTCGGGTACAGCCCTCCGACGAGGACGCCTTGAACGGCACATCGAAAGGAAGACGCCTGTCTCATTGGGCGCCCGCGGAGCGAGACGCATCAGCGGGCGGGTCAGATGCGACTCAGACGCTCGGCGTAACGAAGGCCGCGTCAGCGAGTTCAGACAATTCCGGTCAGCGGTCGTCTTGCGACACGTCGCCCAACTGGACCCGCAACTGATCACGTCAGAGCTCGGTGCCGCCTGACCGCTGAGCGGTTGGCGCACCGCACCGAGCAGTACCGCTGCCGCCCGTTCCGACTCACGTCGACGACGACGTTGACACACCCATCCCCCACCGCTGGTCCTGCCGCGCAGCGCCCAAGCCGCCCCATCCCCCGAGTGGTCAGGTGCAGCGCGGTCCCCACGCTGATCACCGCCGCGAGCACGGCGTACAGCGGCTGGTCAGGGTCGCGGTAGTGCAGGTGCCACCCCTCCCCGTGGTGGTCGGTCAGGCGCGGGTAGGCCGTCACCGCCGCCATCTGCGCGTTCAGCAGCCGGGCACGCTCGTCCGCACCCTCGGCGTCGACGACGGCCAGCCACCGGTCCAGCACCGCGCGGGTCGCCTCCAGGTCACCCGGCGCGGGCGGGAAGGGCATGGTCATGCCGTGCTCGCGGGTGCGAGCGACCAGCTCCTCACGGGTGGCGGGCCAGTCGTTGGCCAGGGAAGCCGCCAGCAGCACCGCGTACTGCCCGTAAGGGTTGAGGTGCACAAGGGCATTACAGCAGCGTGGTCACATGACCGACACCACCCGCCCCCTGCTCCCCATCCGGATGACGACGTGATCAGCGCCGCCGCGGCCACCGGGGTCGCGCTCATCGCCCTGGGCGTGGTGCTCAGCCCGGGACCCAACATGGTCTTCCTGCTCTCGCGGGCCCTGACCCAGGGCCGCCGCGCCGGGGCGTGGGGGCTGCTCGGCGTGGCTCTGGGTTTCGCGGCCTACCTGGTGGCCACGGTCGCCGGCCTGGCCGGGCTCTTCCACGCGGTGCCGGTGGCCTTCGAGGTGGTCAAAACCGCTGGCGCGGTCTACCTGGGGTGGCTGGCGCTCAAGGCGGTGCGCTCCGGCGGGGGCCTGGCCACCGTCCCGGACGGCCAGGGCTGTGCTGGTCGCCGGGACACCGCGGCGCGGTTGGTGGTGATGGGCCTGGTCACCAACCTGCTCAACCCGAAGATCGCGCTGATGTACGCGGCACTGCTGCCGCAGTTCGTGCGGCCTGGTCAGGGATCTGCTCACCAGCAGCTGCTGCAGCTGGGGGCGGTGCAGATCGTGGTCGCCCTGAGCGTCAACGCCCTGATCGTGCTGGGGGCAGCGCGCCTGGCCGCCACCCTGCGGCGCCGACCCCGGTGGATGCTGGCCCAGCGGCTGGGCACCGCGGCGCTGCTGACGTACTTCGCGGTCAAGACGCTGCTGACCTCCGCCCCGCGGGCGGCTGCATGACGGGCGTACTGCCGCCCGCCGGAGTGGTTCTGAGCTAGAGGCGCACGATCCTCGTCCAGTGTCCAAATGATGATCCCTTCTGCGACGGATCATGAGGTCTCCGTCGGCGCCAGCACAGCGGCCGGAGTCGCCCGGGGAGCGGTTGCCCAGCTGTCTGGGAGCAGCTCGCTTCACGCTGTCGCGTGTCCGGCATGCTGGCAGTGCGGTGATCGCCGCGATCGCCGGCGGCCAGGGAGGTTCTGCTATGACCTGCAGCGTCATCGTGATCGGCGCCGGGATCACCGGTACAGCGGTAGCCGACCAGATGGCTGCCCGCGGCGTTCAGGTCACGGTGCTCGACCGTGACGGGCTCCACCCCGAGGATCCACCGCCTACGCCCCCGGTTTCGTCGGTCTCTACAACGACGCCCCCGTGCTCACCGACCTCGCCCGTGCCTCAGTCGCGCTCTACGACGGCGCCGGCGCTGGCTTCCAGCGCCTCGGAGGTCTGGAGCTGGCCAGCACCGCCAGCACCGCCAGCGGCGCCCGCGAGGTCCAGCGCCGGGTCGAGGCCGCCCATGAAGCGGGTCTGCAGGCGCAGCTGCTGGACCCTGACGCGCTGCCCGCCGAGGTCACCGGCTTCGTCGACGCCTCCAGCGTCGTCGCTGCCGGTCACTTCCCCGAGGACGGCGTGACCTCACCGAAGGTGCTGACGGCCGCGCTGGCAGAGCGAGCCCGGGCCCGCGGTGCGCACTTCACCAGCGGGAAGGTCGTCGGCATCGACGTCGCCGGCCCCGCGGGCGCATCCGAGCGGGTGCGAGTGCACACGCGCGACGGGCGGACCCTCTCGGCCTTGACCGTGGTGCTGGCCGGTGGGGTGTGGGGACCGCACCTGGCAGCGCTGACAGGACTGGACCTGCCGCTGTTCCCGGTTGCGCACCCGTACACCTACTCCGCGCCGAAGACGGGCCTGACGTCGGGCCCGTTCGTGCGTTGGCCGGAGCACCACGCCTACGCCCGCGTCCACGGCGAGCGCCTGGGCATCGGCTCCTACGATCACGTCCCGGTGCCGGTGGAGCAGGCGGACCTGACCGAGGGAGCCGGCCTGGCGTGGCGGGGGGATTTCGACGGCGTCGTCGATGCCGCGCAGCGTCTGCTGCTGCCCGGGGCCCGGTTCACCCCGCAAGAGCGGGTCAACGGTGTCTTCGCGATGACGCCGGACAACCTGCCGTTCCTGGGTCCGCATCCGCAGCTGGAGGGTGTGTGGGTGGCCCAGGCGCTGTGGGTGACGCACGCGGCGGGAGCGGCGGAGCGGTTGGTGGCGGCGGTTCTGGAGGATGCGCCGCTGCCTGCGGATCTAGCGGTGGACCGCTTCGGGTCAGCGAGTGGCTCGGTGGAGGACCTGCGACGGGCTGCCCTGAGGCTTTACCGGGACATCTACGCCAACGACCGCACGTAGACCTCCTCGGCACAGCAGCCCTGTCTCGCTCGACGATCCCATCTGCGACAGGCGGCGGCCTCGACCGTCATCGCACCGTGGCGTGCAACGAGGCGGGCGGTCACCGGTGGTCAGTGACACGCGCTGACCCGTCAGGCTCGCCATCCCTCCGACAAGGGTCGAGACCGGGTCACTGGGCCAGGGACCACCGCGGGCGTCTCGTCAGCCGCGGGGTCAACGGAACCCCTCGGTGCAGCACCAGAGCGACCACCACCAGCACAGCCGACCCGACGAAGACCAGGTCCGCCCACCCATCGCTGATCAGGCTCAAGCCCTGCGTCGCCAAGTAGGACGACACGAAGCTGAGCCCCAGTCCCGTCCAGACCAGCACCCTCAGCAGACCAGCCCGCCACCCACTGTCCACCACACCCAGAGCCGGGTAGGCCGCCGGGGAGCGCAAGACCTCAGCCGGACTGTCCGGCGAGGGGCCGTAACGAGCGGCCCGCGGCGCCGGTGAGAGCGCGGCGAAGACGAGCAGCACGATGACGCCGACACCGGTCAGCGCAATCCACAGCCACCTGCCGCTCAGGCCGGCGTCGTGCAGGCGGCGCACGAGCACCGCCAACCACGGCAGCGTCGTCGCGACACCGAAGAGGTCGGCGAGCAAGAACCCCGCACCACCCCAGAGATAGCCGGGCTGGACCGCACTTTCAGGGCCGACCTGTTGGGCGACCCCAAGACGGAGACCATCGTGGCCAGCGCCGTGCAGCTCGCGTATGCGCTGGGCCTGCGTGTGGTGGCTGAAGGCGTGGAGGATGCCTCCACGCTCGCCCGGCTGGAGGCGCTCGGTTGTGATGAGGCTCAGGGGTACCTCGTCGCAGTACCGATGCCTGCCGACGTGGTGGCTGCATGGTGGCGCTCCGCTGCCATAGCCGGGCGAGCGCTGCTGCCGACCGGCTCTGCTGGTGGCGAGGTCTTGATCGGCGGCTATTGAGGATGGAAGCGCACCTCATCACCGAGGGGCGCCATCTCAAGGTAGCTCAGCAGACCGTTGTCGATTAGGAAGACCCTTCATTAGTCATTCTTGAGGAGCCGGGCGGCGACCAGCGTGAGCGCCAGTTCGCCCTGCACCCAGACCCCGACCACCGAGGCCCCGCCGTACTCTCACCGGCGGAAGCCTTAGCGCGTCTACCGAGGTCAGGGCCAGATCAGTCGTGTACGACCATGATCGTCTCACTTTGAGACCGGGCCACTCTCGGCCCGCCCCCCTCCCTAGCGTGCGACGCGCCGGATCACCGACGATCCGGCCCACACCCCAGGAGGCACCGTGGCCAGCTTCGCAGCCAACCCCATCCGCACTGTCATCAGCCCCGGACGATATGTCCAAGGCAAAGGCGCCATACACGCGGTCGGCCACCACCTGAAGGCGATCGGCAGCACACCGCTGTTCGTGGCCGACGACCTCGTGTGGGGCCTGGTCGGCCACGACGTGGAGACCTCGCTCAAGGAGGCGGGGCTGGCGCTGGCCAGGGAGCGGTTCGGGGGCGTGCCGAGCGCCGTCGAAATCGACCGCCTCGTGGGGGTAATCGCCGAGAAGGGGGCCGACGTCGTCGTCGCCGTCGGCGGCGGCAGCACGATCGACGCAGTCAAGGCCGCCGGCCACCTGGCCGGCATCCGCTGGGCCAACTGTCCGACCGTGGCCTCCACCGACGCGCCGACCAGCGCCCTCGCGGTCATCTATACCGAGACCGGGGAGTTCGAGGAGTACCGCTTCTTCCCCCGAAACCCCGACCTCGTGCTCGTCGACAGCCAGATTGTGGCCAACGCCCCGGTTTCTCTCCTCGTGGCGGGAGTCGGTGACGCGCTGGCGACCTGGCTGGAGGCGCGGGCCACGTCGCGCTCGGGCTCGGCCACGATGGCTGGCGGCCTGCCGACCCTCACCGGCACCGCTCTCGCCCAGCTGAGCTGGGACGTCCTGTGGGAGAGCGCGCTGCCCGCCATCGAGGCCGTCAAGGACCACCAGGTCACCCCGGCTGTCGAGAAGGTCATAGAGGCGAACACCCTGCTGTCCGGCCTCGGTTTCGAGTCCGGCGGACTGGCGGCAGCGCACGCCATCCACAACGGCCTCACAGCCGTGCCCGGGACGCACGGCCTGGCCCACGGGCAAAAAGTCAACATCGGCTCCGTGACCCAGCTGGTGCTCGAGGGAGCACCCACCAGCGACGTCCGCGAATTCATCGAGTTCACCACCCGCGTGGGCCTCCCGACCACGCTGTCGGAGGTCGGGCTCTCCTCCGACGACCTCGGCTCGCTGCGCACGGTGGCCAACGCCGCCACCGTGCCCGGCGAGACGATCCACGCGATGCCGTTCGACGTGCGCAGCGAGGACGTGGTCAGCGCGCTCGCCTCTATCGAGAGGTACGCCACGAAGGTCCGCGCGGAGGCCGGGCTAGCGGCTCCGAAGCGCTACACCGCCCATCACTGAGGCGCGGGACGACGCGAGAGGACGGGGTCGACGATGACCTTCGGAACGATCTTCTTCAGTGAGTTCTTGGGCACCGGCCTGCTCATGCTTCTGGGCAGTGGCGTCGTCGCGAACGTCGTGCTGCCGAAGACCGGCGGCAACGGCGGTGGGTGGCTGCTCATCAACTGGGGCTGGGGCGTAGCTGTTTTCGCCGGCGTCTACGTGGCCTGGCGCTCGGGCGCGCACCTGAACCCGGCGGTAACCATCGGCCTGCTGGCCGCCGGTAACGACCTCGGCGGCGCAGCGAACGTACTGGCCTACCTGGCAGGACAATTTGTGGGCGCCTTCTTCGGCTCCTCGCTGGCCTGGGTCGCCTACCGCTCACACTTCGACGATGCCGACGCCGAGGCGGGTCTCAAGCGGGCCGTCTTCTGCACCGCGCCGGCCATCCGGAATCTACCGAACAACCTGGCCACCGAGGCCATCGGCACCTTCGTACTGGTCTTCGTAGTGATCGCCTTCGGGCAGACGCCGTCGGGCCTGGGCCCCCTAGCCGTCGCGCTCCTGGTCGTCGGCATCGGCGCCTCCCTCGGCGGGCCGACCGGCTACGCCATCAACCCCGCCCGGGACCTGGCCCCGCGCCTCGCGCACGCGGTGCTGCCCATCCCGGGCAAGGGCCCGGGCGGGTGGGACTACGCCTGGGTACCGGTGGTCGGGCCCCTAGCCGGCGGCGCCGTGGCGGGCCTGCTGGCCGCCGGGGTGGGCATGGTCTGACGGAGTTCCGCACCCGACGCGGACGTCGAGGTTCCTGGCCCCTGACTACTCCGTCGGCGACCGGGGACCTCGATACCGCAAGCGGCGCTGCGGCGGCACACGGTGGCCCGGGACTTGCCCAGCGGCTCGGACACCTGGCTGACGCTGGTGCCGGGCACCGCGAAGGCCTTCACCATCTCGTGGCGCTCCAAGTTGTAAAGCTGACGTCGGCCGCGGGCCTGGTGCGCCGTGACCTTACCGCCGCCGCGCCGAACCAGTTGTGGGTCACGGACCTGACGTACGTGCCGACCTGGGCCGGGGTTGCCTACGTCTGCCTCATCATCGACGCCCACTCACGAATGGTGATGGGCTGGCGCGTGGCCGGGCACATGCGCACGGCCAGATGCCTGGATGGTGCTGGACGCCATCGAGATGGCCCGCTGGTCCCGAGGTGCGGTCGCCGGCCAGCTGGGCGGGCTGCGGTGTCACTCCGATGCGGGCAGTCAGTTCACGTCCATCCGATACGGCGAGCGGCTCGCTGAGATCGGCGCGGTGCCATCGATCGGGACCGTCGGTGACGGCTTCGATAACGCGCTCGCTGAGACGGTGAACGGCTACTACAAGGCCGAGCTGATCTGTGGACCAGCACGTCAAGGGCCGTGGAAGAGCGGGGAGGAGGTGGAGCTGGCGACGTTGGGCTGGGTGCACTGGCACAACACCGCCCGGCTGCACGGCTACCTCGGTGACGTCCCGCCGACCGAGTTCGAGGCGGCCTTCTACGCTGCCGCTGGGAGTGTCCCGCTGGAGGTCGAACTCCCATCGCTGGAGCCTCTGTGAGACCCAGGGTGACTCAGTCCGCCAATGGGATCGGCTTGCGGGTACCCGCAAGGCCGGCCAGGTCAGTGACCAACGGGCGCATCATGTGGCGAGCAGGGGCGTCCCTGAGAGAACCGCAGCCCCGCAAGCGGGGACCCCGGGGGCTGCGGCTCTCAGCGAACGGCTGAGCCGACGCTATCGTCGATAGCACCTGTCGTCAGGGCTTCCAACGACGCCAATGTACTTCATCGATGAAATGGATGCTGCCATTCAGTGCTCTCGGGTGGCCGACCGGTGGTCGGGCACCGAACCGATCTGATGGACCCATCCGGTCTTGATGGCCCGGGCGTAGAACCCATCGAGGGGTGAGAGCCCCGCTCGCCTCCGCATCCGCCAGGCCCGTGGCACGCCACAGAAACTTCGAGCGAGCGATGATGTCCGTCGTGCATTGCCCGGACGTGGAGCACCTGCGCCGCGTCCGGGCAGCTCACACCTCGCAGGCGCGGATCACCTCGCACCTACCTCACTCTTACCTGGCGCCGTCAGAGCTTGAAGGAGGCCACCGCGTCCTTCAGGTCCCGAGCCGTACGCAGCAGATCATCAGCTGCGGCGGTGCTGGCCGACGCACTGCGGTTGGTCTGTTCTGCTGCGGTGGCTACCCCAGTGATGTTCACGGAGATCTCAGCGGTCCCAGAGGAGACCTCCGTGACGCTGCGGACCATCTCCGCAGTCGTGGCCGACTGCTCCTCCACCGCTGAGGCCACCGTGGACTGCAGCGCGTCGATACGCGCGATGACCGCACCGATCTGCTCGATGGCCGCGCTGGCAGCAGCAGCGTCGGTCTGGGCGGTGGCCACCCGCGAGATGATCTGCTCAGTGGCCTGGGCGGTCTGGCGGGCGAGTTCCTTGACCTCACCGGCCACCACCGCGAAGCCCTTGCCCGCCTCACCGGCGCGAGCGGCCTCGATCGTCGCGTTCAGCGCCAGCAGGTTCGTCTGCTCCGCGATCGAGGTGATCAGCTTCACGACGTCGCCGATCTCGCGGCTGGAGGCGCCCAGACGCTCCACCGTGGCACCGGCGGACGTGGCGGTGCTGACGGCGTCGGTGGCGGTCGCCGAGGCGGTGGCGGTGGCGGAGGCGATCTCGGAGATCGCGGCGGTCATCTCCTCCCCGGCTGCGGCGATGGTCGCCATCGAGGCGGAGATCTGCTCTGACGCCGCAGCGACCAGCTGGGCCTGCGCGGAGGACTCCCCGGCCCCGGCCGAGAGCTGGGCCGAGACCGCCGAGAGGTGTTCGGAGGAGGTGGCCACCGCCTCGGCCTTCGCGGTGATGGTGGCGACGACGGAGGCGAGCTGGTCGATGGAGGCGTCGGTGGCAGCGGCCACCTGACCGACCTCGTCACGGCTGTCCAGCTCGGTGCGCTGGTCCAGACGCCCTGCCGCCAGGCCCTGGGCGATCTCGACCACTCGACGCAGGCGGGTGGTGATGCTGCGGGAGATGACCCGGCTGGACGTGACGCCGACGAGCAGGCCGAGCAGGACCAGGACGATGAACACCACCAGGCTGCGCCCGAACGCTGCCGCCCCCTCGTCGGACATGGCCAGAGCAGCTGCGGACTCCTCCTCCTGCAGACCGTCGAGCGCCTCGAAGGCCGTGGTCGCAGCGGGGGTGACCGAGGCGTCGCGGAAGGCGGTGTAGCCGGCGTCGTCGTCGGCCAGGGCCAGGGTGATCAGCTGCTGGCGCACCTGGCGCCAGGCGGTGACCGCTTCCCACGCGGCAGCACGCGAGGTGTCGCTGGCCCGGGGGTCGGAGGCCTCGTAGGCCTTCCACTCGGTGTCCAGGGCGGCGTCGTGCTCGGTGACGGTGGGCTGCATCGCGGCTGCGCCGGCGGCGTCGGCCAGGGCCATGTTGGCGGTGTCCAGGCGCATCTGGACGGCGTCCTCGTAGACGGCGCCGAGGTCGTTGACCGAGACGAGCTGGGAGTACACGCCCTCGGCGCGGCCCTGGGCGGCGTCGAGCTGGACGGTGCCCAGGGCGGCGACAGCCACGAGCACCGCCCCGGAGAGGGCCTGGACGGCGGTGAGCTTGGTTCCGATCGAGGTGTCGTCGAGGTGCGACAGCACAGCGGCTCCGATGCTGGAAGCTTGTTTGCCTGACGCACACGTCATCGGCAGGGCCGGTGTCCACGTGGACCGGAGGACCGGTCTGCCGATGGGCAGACGCCGGACCGGACCGGCCCGGCACGCGTCGACGGAGGTCGAGAGGGTCCGGGACCGCCTCGACACCAGCGGCCGCAGCGCGCACCGGCGGGCCAGCAGCTCGTCGACCTGGCACTCGGCCTGCTGCCGGTCGGCCTCGCCGCAGACCCCGAGCGCGCAGGTCGACGACTGACCTCAACCGAGCGCGGCGCCACCGCCTCCGCGGCCGCGGCGCTGTTCGGGGGCGACACCGGAGGAGGACGAGAGCTCCTGCTCCCGTCGGGCAGCGCAGCGAGCCCGCTCCAGGTCGACCAGGTGGTGCTCGCCCACACGGGAGCGGACGGCCTCGTGAGCCTCGCGACCCCAGAAGTCCGGGTCGCTCACGATCCGGCACCGGTGTCGACCGAACACGACGAAGCCCTCGCCGACCTCGTCGAGAGGCGCCAGCCCGGCGATGTCCGACCACGCGATCACGTGCTGGTCACCGTCCTCGTCGCGCAGACCGAGCGCCTCCTCGCCGACCACCAGGGTCTGGCGCGCGTCCCGCACGAACAACCGCGCCAGCGCCGGTGGCCGGTAGCGGCGCCCGGTCGTCGGCAGCGGCACGTCCATCCGGCACCAGGCGCGCTCGGCGATGCCGACGGCGCTCTCGGGCATCCGCTCCTCGGGCGGGACCACGACCAGCGCGGTGCGCCGAGCCGATGACAGCACACGGGCGACGTCGGCGGCGGAGACCCCGCTGTACCCGGCGGCGATCTCGGCCAGAGACCGGAAGCGGTGGCCGGTGATGGCGGCGAAGGCCGCCCGCGGTGCTTCTGACTCCGCGACCCCGTCGTCGCCCAGATCGGTTTCACGACGGAGGCCCTCGAGGACGTGGGTCAGCTCATCGGGACGCGGCCCGTGCTCGGCCAGGTCGCTCAGCTCGGCCCACAGAACGCCAGCGACATCGGGCACCCGGCCCTCCCCCGCGTCCAGCGCGAGGGCGACCACGTCCTGCGCCCCGACGTCGAGGACCTCGACCTCGACGGAGTAGCTGAGTCCGCGCTGGGTGCGCGCAACGTCCTTCAGGCGCTCGCGCAGCACCTCCACAGCGACCGTCGCCGCGGGCTCGTGGGGATCGGGGCGATCGAGCAGCAGCCCGACGCCGGGGCAGGGTCCGGCGAGCCACTGCGGCCCGGTGCCCACCTGCGCGAGCGGCACCCGGCGCTCGGGCCGGGCCCCGGGGGCCAGCGGCAGCCGCAGCCGGGGCGGGAGCGGGCCGACGACGGCGACCGCGGCGTTCCCGGCGGTGAACCAGCGGGCGGCGTGCTCCGTCACCACCTCCGCGGTCAGGGCCAGGGGGCCGGGTCCGGCCATGGTGCACATGCCGGGGCCGTCGAGGCCGAAGCGCGCCGTCCACGCGGCGGCCATGGTGGGGCTGGTCCCGTAGCAGTCCTCGGCGGCCAGGACCCCGGCCTCCTGGACCAGCCGGTCGAGCGGGAGGTCGCCGAGAGCTCTGCACACCTGCTCCAGGAACGCGCCCACCTCCTCGGGCCGGCCGGTGGCGTGGAAGACGGTGTGGTCGACGCCGACGCTGCCGTTGAAGTCGAGGTGGCTCTTGGGCAGGGTGCTCAGCGCCAGGTGCTCGATCAGGTGGGTGACGCCCACGGCGGAGAGCCGTTCGTCACGCATGCCGACGCCGAACAGCAGCCCCGCCGTCGTCTTGGTGGGGCCTTCGACGTGGAACACCCGGACACCGTCCACCACGATCTCGCGCACGCGGGGACGGTAGCCAGCGAGCCGGCCCTGGACCACGACCTTCTCAGGACGTCACCCGGAAGCCTCCCCGCCTGCACGAGCCTCGGCAGCAGCCCGCTGCGTCGCGGCCACCTCCACCGACGCGTTCCCGGTGGAGGGCTCCCAGCTGGTGACCAGCAGCCGACCGAGGGCCGCGGGAGGGACCGCCAGTCGTCCACCGAGCGGCGTCCGCGAGACGGGTCCAGCACCCCGTCGCTGACCACGTGAGGGCCTTCGGGGTCGAGCCGCGGCCGTGGTCACGGGGGCCGTCCGGAGGTGAGCACGCCTCCGGCCTGCGCACCCCCGGCCTCGGGGGTGGCGATCTCGGCGATGGCCGCTGCTCCGGGCCCGCGGGTCGTGGCCGTGGGCATCGAGCACGTCGGTCAGGCCCGGTGGCTGCGCGCCCACGTCTGAGACGCGGGGCAGGGGTGGCACTTCGGGCGCCTCGCTCCCGAGCCACCCTCGGTCATGAGCGGCGGACGCTCCGCCACCAGGTGACCCAGACGCGCGGCCACCACTGACCTGTCGGTGGTGACCCTGCGCAGCCAGGGCGCTTCTGGCGGCCCCTGGACCTCGCGGCGGGGAACGATCCCCGGACGCAGCGGTGCAGCAGCCGCCATCCCCTCGAGGAGCACTGTGGTCCTGGAACGCACGGCACACGCACCGCACTCCGCGGCCCTGGCCGAGGTGGATATGCATCCCGGACTCCCCCGGCAGCCCTCGGGCCCGGACCGCGTCAGGGCCGGTTCCTCCGAGCTCGTGCTCGAGGACCGCGACAGCGACGGCGTGCTGCGCCGGCGGATGGTCGTGGAGGACGGACTCAGCACCGCTCCTGAGCGAGCGCGCGTCCAGCGCGACATCGCCCGCTGGGAGGCCGAGCTGGGTGCCAACCCGCAGTGGCGCGCCCCGGAGGTCGTCGACGGCGAGCTGGTGGTGCACAACGACGCCTCGCGGTGGTTCTTCGCCTCCCCAGCCCTGCGGGAGTGGCGCCGGGACCTGGTGCCCACCGCGGCCGCGCTCTACCCGATCCAGCGCCCTGGCCTGGACGCGATGCCCTCGGGTGCGCCGGTCGACGAGTCGGCGCGCGTCTTCTTCGCCCACACGTCCGACTCCATCGGGGTCCGCACCCGCGCGGTGCTGGTGCAGGACGCGATCCGGCGCGCCCACGCCCTCGCTCCCGGCGCACGGGCGCCGGTGTGGGTCAGCCTGGCCTGCGGCGCGGCCGTCCCGGTGCTGGACGCGCTGGGCAGCGGCCTGCACGGCGGCCTCCGTCCCCGCCTGGAGCTGGTCGACCACGATCCGGACGCGCTGGCCTTCGCCCGCCGCCTGGCGACGGCTGAGGGCCTGGTCGAGGGGACCGACTTCCGGGTCCTGGAGCGCGACCTGGTCGCCACCGTCGTCGCCCGCGACGCCCTGGTCGATGAGCTGGGAGAGGGCTCTGCCTCCGTGGTCGACGCGGTGGGGATCTTCGAGTACTTCACCGACGCCTCGTGCGTGCGTCTACTGCGCAACGCCCACCGGCTGCTGGCGCCCGGGGGCGTGCTGGTGGTGGCCAACATGCTCGCCGACCGGCCCGACCTCGAGTTCAACCGTCGCGGCGCCGGGTGGCCGAGGCTGCACTACCGCAGCGTCGGAGACCTCGTGGACCTGGTGCGCCGCGCCGGGCTCCCGCTGGACCGGACGACGATCAGCACCCCGCAGGACGGGGTCTACGCCGTCGTGGATGTCGTCCGCTGAGCTCTGCGACCATCCTCGACCGCTGCGTCCGAGGAGGCGCCCCGGGTCGCTCCTGGGACGGACGCTGCCGGTCGGCGGGCTCGCCTCGAGGGACCGGTCTGGACCGCGAGAGCGCCGAGACCCACCGCCCTGGGAGCCGAGCGGTGTGCAGAACAGGTCGAGACCGACCAGGAACGCCTGGACCACCCCGTCGATCCCGACCACGCGGCAGCCGTGCAAGCCCTCCTCGTCCTCGCCCTCCTCGCTCTGCCGGCGTGCGTCCTCTTCACCCTCGGCGCCCTGGCCATCGTCCTGGTGCACCCCCGGTCGGCCCCCGCCAGCGCCCTCGCCGCATCGGGAGTGCTCTCGGCCGCCACCTGGGTCGTCCTCAGCTACCGGGCAGCGGTGCGCGCTGACGAGACGGGCGGGACGGGCGACGTGTTCGACCTCACGCACTGGTTGGTGGCGGCCGCCGCCTGCAGCACCGTGGCTCTGGCCGCAGTCCACCGCCGCCGTCGATCGGCGCGAACGGACCACGCAGCGTGACAGCCGATCGTCTTCACCGGTCAGCGGTCGTCAGGCACGCTCACCGCAGTACCGAGGTCAGCGAGGCGGGGTACTGACCCGCGCGCTGGTCCACCGATGGGCACCTGGCTAGCGGCTGCCCCGGTGCAGCAGCGGAGCGGCCAGCTGTGGACCACGAGACCGACCAGCCCCCCCGGGCGCCGCTGCGGACGACGAGGAGCCGACAGGCCCGGCGTCTGCTGCGCGAACACCGCCAGCAGCAGCGCTCCCACCGGGTGTCTGCGAGTGGTGGCTCCGCCCCGAGATCAGGTCCGCGATCCCGGCGACCCGCCACCGTGCGGTGTCCAACTGTGTCCGGAGGGGGACTTGAACCCCCACCCCCTCTCGGGGACTAGCACCTCAAGCTAGCGCGTCTGCCTATTCCGCCACCCGGACGAGTGCGGGAGTGACACTAGCATCCGGCCCAGGTGGCCCTTGCGGCCCCTTCCCCCGGCGCGCCCGGGGGCCTACCGTCGCGAGCCAGCTCGCACCGGAGGGAGCAGGGAGATGGCCAGCGCGACGCACGACCCCGAGGCGGGACCGGGGCCCGTGGTGGTGGGGTACGACGGGTCGGACGGGGCCCGGCGTGCCCTGACCTGGGCGGCGCAGGAGGCGGAGCGGCGCCGCGCCGTGCTGCAGGTGACGGTCTGCACCGACTGGCACCCGGTGAGCTCGCCGGAGGCCGCCGGCGTGCTGCTGACGGCGCCCGACCTCGAGGTGGTGGGGCAGGAGCTCGCCGACGACGCCGTGGCGCGCCTCAGGGCCGACCACCCGGGGCTGCGGGTCCGGACCGAGGTGCGGGCGTGGGCGCCCCCGGTGCCGTCGCTGCTGGCGGAGAGCGAGCGCGCCCAGCTGCTGGTGCTCGGCTCGCGGGGGCGGGGCGCGTTCGCGGGCCTCATGCTCGGCTCGACGAGCGCGCAGGTGGCGGTGCACGCGCACTGCCCCGTCGTCGTCGTGCGGCCCCCAGGCCCCTCCGGTGGCACCGGGGGCGAGGCCGGCGCGGCGCAGCGGGGGACGACGGGTGGGGTGGTCGTCGGCGTCGACGGCTCCCCCGCCGCCCGCGCCGCACTCGCCTTCGCCGTGGAGACCGCCACCCAGCGCGGCGCCGCCCTGCGGGCCGTGAGGGTGTGGCAGGTGCCGTCGCTGTGGGGCTCGAGCCACCACGCGGCCCCCGGCGCGCACGTCGGTGACCTGGAGCGCGCCGAGCAGGAGCTGCTCGACGCCGACGTCGCGGCCGCGCTCGACGCCGCGGGGCCCCGGCCCGCCCTGGAGGTGGGCGCCGTCGTCGTCCAGGGGCATCCCGTCGACGGCCTGCTGCAGGCCGCACGCGGAGCAGACCTGCTGGTGGTGGGCTCGCGGGGGTCCGGGGGCTTCCGCGGGCTGCTGCTCGGGTCGGTCGGCCGCGCGGTGCTGCACCACGCCCGGTGCCCGGTGGCGATGGTGCACTCCCAGAGCGCTCAGGAGCGCTGAGCCGCAGGCGCCCGCCGTGACGGACGGGCCCCCGACGCCGGTGACGACGTCGGGGGCCCGTCCGGTGGCGCGAGCTCAGGCGCCTCGGGGACCTCAGCTGGTGGCGGTGAGGGCGGCGACGACGTCCTGCTCGGACAGGGCGATCGACAGGTCGAGCAGGTCGTCCATCGTGAGCACCGGGCCCACGTGGACCTCCATCGCCTCCATCGGCAGGCTCGAGACGCGCACGCCCCGGGCCGACAGCCCCGTGACGACGCGCTCGGAGGCCTGCTTGGTGACCAGGCCGGAGCACGTCGGGCACGTGAACTGGTAGAAGCTGCGGCTCGGGTCCGACGCGCAGACCACGAGGTCGAAGGCGTCGGCCGGCAGGGTCATGGCCCCGCAGACCGGGCACGAGCAGGTGATGCGCGCGGGCTCGCCGGCGCGCGGTGCGGGCGTGTTCGGGTCGGGCACGGTGGCCTCCTCGGGTCTGCTGTCCGTAGCACGACGCTAGGGGCGCGGGACACCGGATCCCGGGAGGCGCGCCGCAGGGACCCGCACCCCACCGCACCCGTGTCGACAGATGCATAAGCGAGAGATACACATGGTGCATGCCCTCAGCAACCACCTCGGAGGACGGCGGCGCTCCCCGGGCTGAGCTCGCCGCCGCCCTGGAGGACCTGCTCGCCTGGGCCCGCCGCCTCGTGCCGCCCGGCGAGCTCAGCCTCGCCTCGACGGCGCTGCTGGCCCGGCTGGCGCGCACCGGCGGCGCCGGCGTCTCCGCCCTCGCCGTCGCCGAGGGCGTCAGCCAGCCCGCGATGAGCCAGATGGTCGCCCGCCTCGAGCGCGACGGCCTGCTCACCCGCGAGCGCCACCCCGACGACGGGCGCGCGCTCGTCGTCGTCCTCACCGACGCCGGCCGCGACGTGGTGACCCAGCGGCGGGCGCAGCGAGCCCGGGCGCTGTCGGCGCTGGTCGACGCGGCCGGCACCGAAGACGCCGCCGCGGTCGACGGCGCGACGCCGGCGCTGGTGCGCCTCGGGCGCGCCGCCGCCACCCCTGCTCAGACCCAGGACACCGGAAGGACCCCGCTCTCGTGAGCTCCACCCCGCCGTCAGCTGCCGCCGCACCCGCGGCGCAGCACTCGCCGACCTCCCTGAAGGCGCTGCGCGAGCAGCCCCGCGCTGTCTGGGCGGTCGCCTTCGCCTGCGTGATCTCGTTCATGGGGATCGGCCTGGTCGACCCGATCCTGCCCGTCATCAAGGACGAGCTCGGCGCCACGGCCGGCCAGGTGTCCCTGCTCTTCACGAGCTACCTCGTGGTCACGGCCGTCGCGATGCTGTTCGTCGGCGCTGTCTCCAGCCGCATCGGCGCCAAGAAGACGCTGGTCGCGGGCCTCGCGATCATCGTGGTGTTCTCGGCGCTGGCCGGTGCGGCCGGCGGCGTCGACGCGATCGTCGGCTTCCGCGCCGGCTGGGGGCTGGGCAACGCCCTGTTCATCGCCACCTCGCTGGCGGTGATCGTCGCGAGCGCCACCGGCGGCTTCGCCGGAGCGATCATCCTGTACGAGGCGGCGCTCGGCCTGGGCATAGCCGTCGGACCGCTCGTGGGCGGCCTGCTCGGCGGCATCTCGTGGCGCGGCCCGTTCTTCGGCGTCGCGGTGCTGATGACCCTCGCGCTGGCCCTGACGCTGCTGCTGGTGCCGTCGGCGCCGAGGCCCGCCCGCCCCACGCCCGTGCTCGCCTCGCTGAAGGCGCTGCGCCACCGGTCGCTGCTGACGATGGGCCTGGCGGCCCTGGCCTACAACTGGGGCTTCTTCACCCTGCTCGGCTACGCGCCGTACCCGATGGAGCTCGGCGTGCACGAGCTCGGCCTGGTGTTCTTCGCCTGGGGCCTGCTCGTCGCCGCGTTCAGCGTCTGGGTGGCCCCGCGCCTGCAGGCCCGGTTCGGCACCGCGCCCACCATGTACGCCGTCTTCGCGGCCCTCGCGGTGCTGCTCGGCGTCATCGCCGCCGGGATCCACCACCCCGCCGTCGTCATCGCCGCGACCATCGCCTCGGGCGCCTTCATCGGCGTCAACAACACCCTGATGACGCAGGCCGTGATGCTCGTGTCGCCGGTGGAGCGCCCCGTCGCGTCGTCGTCGTACGGCTTCCTGCGGTTCATCGGCGGCGGCCTCGCGCCGTTCGTGGCGGGTCAGCTGACCGCGGCGAGCGGCGGGTTCGCGCTGGCGTTCTGGGTCGGCGCCGGCTCCCTCGTGGTGGCGATCGCGGTCCTCGCGACCGGGCACCGGGTGCTCGCCCGCGCCGAGGCCTCCGCGCCCGCCGCCCACGGCGACGTCCCCGAGGCGGCGCTGGCCGTGCCCGAGCCCGCGGGCGAGGGCCTGGACCTCGACCGCCTGGCGCAGGAGGCTCCCACCGCCCGCAGCTGACCCCACCCACCTGCGGGTGCTGCACAGGACGGCGAGGCGGGTGCGGTGGCCCTCCTCGTCGACCTCACCGAGGGCGAACGCCTCCTTCTGCACCTCCTCGGCGCTGCGGCGGTGCCGACGCCGCACGGCGGAGACCACCGCGCCGACGACGAGCACCCCGAAGAGGAGAGCCGACCACCGCGCAGGCCGCCGCGACGGCCGCCGACAGCCACACCGGTCCCCCGGCGCCCACCACCCAGGTCCAGCCCAGGACGGCGACACCGGCCACCACCTTCGCCGCGTGCGGGTGGCGGCGGCGCAGGAGCAGAGCCGCGGGCCCAGCAGCACCGGCAGGAGCGCCGCGAACGGCTGCGCGGGCAGCACCCACGCCTGCGCGGACGCCCGGGAACCGACCACCTGGGCGACGGCGACCGCCACCGCGGGCGCCACCGGCCGCAGGTGACGGCGCTGTGGGTCTGCTCCGACGAGATCCGGCTCCGGCGGGCTGACCCGCGCGGCGGGAGATCCGGAGCCCAGGCCGTCGGAGGTCACCTCGCGACGCCAGCCACCCGGACCGCCGCCGTCGTCGTCCCGCCAGCTGAGCTGCCCGTACGCCGCGCGGCGCAGCCGCACCCGCTCAGGACCGGGGGGATCTGCGCCACTCCCCGACTGGCACGGGGTGGCCCTGTACCACTCCTACTGGCACAGGGCCACCCCGTGCCATCCAGAGGGAGCCGCGCGAACCGGACGGATCGGCGCGGCGCGCCCAGGTCGACCACCCGTGGTGACTAGCGTGTGACGCCGGGTGGCGCGCCGTCACCCGGTCGAGCAGCTGAGCAGCAGCTGCCAGCAGCGGGGAGGCGAGCGCGGTGCTGGGTCACTCGCACGCGATGTCGGGGCTCGCCGCCGG
>JAKONK010000223.1 GCA_022701985.1 Actinomycetales bacterium | reverse complement strand
TGGGGCCGTCTCGGCCGCTCAGGCGAACCCCTCCGGCCGGCTGCCCAGGTCCGGCCAGGGGAGGACGCGCCGGAGTGACCAGCGCCGCGACGATGCGGGCGTGAGCGACCCCGAGACCCCCGGTGCCGACCCGACCGACGCCCGGAACGACTTCGCCCTGGCCTTCACCGGGCTCCTGGAGTGGGCGCAGAGCACCACCGCTGAGCGGGTCCCCCCGCTGGTGACCCGGCTGCGGGAGCACCTCGGCGAGGGGGCGCGCGACGCCGCCGTCGTCAGCCGCGAGTTCGCGGTGTTCGACCGCGTCAACCTCCAGCTGGCCCTGGACGCGTGGACCGCTGCGGCCGGGCGGGCCGTCGAGGTGGTCGGCTACACGATCCCGCCGCACTTCGGCACCGTCGACGTGGCCCAGATGCTGCAGGGCTCGCACCTCCCGCCGCTGCGCGTCACCGCTCCCCCCGTCGACGACCTCCCCTCCGGCCCGTCGCGCACCACGGCCGTCTGGCGGGCGGTGCTGCTGCTCGTCAGCGACGAGCGCGGCCGCCACGCCCTGCACGTCCGCGGTCCGGCCGACCAGCACGGGCACAGCGGGCTCACCGTCGAGGTGGCCGGCCTGGAGACCGCGCAGGCGCAGGCGCTGCTCGGCGAGCTGGAGGCGCTGCGGTCGGCGAAGAACATCTACCGCGGCCAGGTGCTGGAGATCAGCGCCAACGACCACGGCGGCGTCGTGCTGTGCTTCCCCGACCTGCCCCGCACCGACCGCGACGACGTGGTCCTCCCCGAGGCGGTGCTCGCCCGCGTGGAGCGGCACACCCTCGCCGTCGCCGCCCGCCGGGAGGTGCTGCGGGCCAGCGGCCAGCACCTCAAGCGCGGGCTGCTCCTGTACGGCCCGCCCGGCACCGGGAAGACCCACACCACCCGGTACGTGGTGACGCACCTCCCGGACACGACGGCCCTGCTGCTGTCGGGGCGTTCCCTGCACCTGATCGGGGCCGTCGCAGCGATGGCGCGCGAGCTCCAGCCCGCCGTCGTCGTGCTGGAGGACGTCGACCTCGTCGCCGAGGACCGCTCCTACGGGCACGGGACGAACCCCGTGCTGTTCGAGCTCCTCGACGCCATGGACGGCGCCGCCGCCGACGCCGACCTGCTCTTCCTCCTCACCACCAACCGCGCCGAGGCGCTGGAGCGGGCGCTGGCGGCCCGCCCGGGACGCGTGGACGTCGCCCTGGAGATCGGCCTGCCCGACGCCGACGCCCGCCGGCGCCTCCTGCGGCTGTACGCGCGGTCGGTGCCGCTGACCGCTGACGACGACGCCGTGGAGCAGGTGGTGGCGCGCAGCGAGGGCGTCACGGCGTCGTTCGTGAAGGAGCTGGTGCGGCGGGCCGTGCTGGAGGCGGCGATGGCCCACGCCGACACCCTCACCGCGGTGGAGGAGGTGACGGGCGAGCACCTCCTGCGCGCCCTGGACGACCTCCTCGACTCCAGCCAGGCCCTCACCCGTGCGCTGCTGGGCGTCCCGGCGGACCGGTCCGCCGACCCCGACGGCCGGGAGACCGAGCACTACGAGGGGAGCTACGAGCCCGGCGTCCAGGTGGTCATGTCCGCCCAGCAGGCCAGGGCGCACGGCGTCCACTGGCCGTGATCATGGACTTCACGAACAGTGCCCGAGGCACTGTTCGGGAAGTCCATGATCACGGTCGGGTGGCGGCGGTGATGACGGCGGTGAGCGAGTCGCGCAGGGAGACCAGGTCGTCCACGTCCATGCCGAGGCGGGCCACGACGGCCCGCGGCACCGCGACCGCCTGCTCGCGGAGCGCGGCTCCCGCGCCGGTGAGCGTGACGACGACGCTGCGCTCGTCGCGCTCGTCGCGGGTCTTGGTCACCAGGTCGAGGGCCACCAGGCGCTTGAGCAGCGGCGACAGCGTGCCGGAGTCGAGCTGCAGCAGCCCCCCGAGCTCCTTGACCGTCAGCCGCCGGTGCTGCCACAGCGCCAGCATCACCAGGTACTGCGGGTGGGTGAGCCCCAGCGGCTCCAGCACGGGGCGGTAGAGCCCGATCACGCTGCGCGCCGCCACCGCGAGGGCGAAGCACACCTGCTGGTCGAGCGCGAGCAGGTCGGGCTCTGCGCCGTCGACGGCGGAGGTGGGCGCGGTCACGCCGTCATGGTACGTCCCGTGGCGTACCATCGAGTTGTCCACAACCGATCAGCGCAAGGGATGCCGGATGTCCTTCGTCCGCAGGTTCTTCGGCCGGCTCGACCGCGCCGTCGGCTCCGTCGAGCAGAACCTCAAGGCCGTCTACGGCGCCGCGCAGGTCGACGAGCGCTCGATGGGCACGCAGGCCGCCAAGGCCGAGCACCGCCTGAGTGGCGTGCAGGGCGAGTACGAGATGCACCGCGACGCCACGGGCCGCACCTACCTGGTCACCAAGCCGCCGTCGCGAGAACAGCCCCCGGCACCTGAGGCGGGCAGCGCAGAGCCCGAGCAGCGCTAGGTCGGCCGCCGCTTCCCGTCCTCCAGCTCGAGCAGCACACCGGCCGCGACCGCCTCGACGGCGGCGCGCACGCGGCGGGCGAGGGGCTCGCCGCACCGGCGGTCGACGACGTCGAGGTCCACGAACTCCGCTGAGGCCAGCTCGTCGGCGGGCAGGCGCAGCCGGGAGGTGTCGGCCAGCACCCCGCCGTCGTACAGGAGGCGGAGGGCGTCGCCCTGGGGCGTCGTCGCCCAGTCGAGGCAGAGCAGCCGGCCCAGCGGCAGCGCGTCCGCGCCGAGGCCGAGCTCCTCGAGGAGCTCGCGCCGGCACGCCGCCGCCGGACCCTCCCCGGCCTCGACGAGCCCGCCCGGGACCTCCCACGTGGACTTGTAGGTCGGCTCGACCAGGAGCACCCGGCCGTCGGGGTCGCGCACGAGCGCCCCGGCGGCCGTCACCGGACGAGCCGCGGACGCCAGCCAGGGAGCGTCGCTCACCGGGCCAGCAGCTGCGCGAGGCTCGTGGCGGGGCGCCCGGTCAGGTCGGCGACGGCGGTGCTCGTCCGAGCCACCTCCCCGGCCGCGATGGCCGTGTACGTGGAGACCCACGCCTCGACCTGCCAGTCGGGGGCGCCGTAGGCGGCGCGGGAGGCGCGGGCCTCCTCCAGCGTCTCGTCGCGGTAGGTGACGGCTCGGCCCGTCACCCGCGTGATCGTCTCCGCCACCTCCTCGAGCGTCAGCGCCTCCGGGCCGGTGAGGTCGTACGCCGCGCCGGCGTGCGCGGCCGGGTCGCGCAGCACCGCGAGGGCGGCCGCGGCGACGTCGTCCTGCGCCACCGCGGCGACCCGGCCGTCACCGGCGGGGCCCCGCAGCACGCCGTCGTCGCCCACGAAGAGCGGCAGGACGTCGGCGTAGAAGCTGTCGCGCAGGAACGTCCACGCCGCGCCCGAGCCGCGCAGCAGCTGCTCGGTGGCGTGGTGGTCTCGGGCGAGCGTGAACGTCGCGGTGGGGGAGGCGCCCTGGAACGAGGTGTAGACGACGTGTCCGACACCCGCTGCCGCGGCGGCCTCGACGAAGGTCCGGTGCTGCTCCACGCGGTCGGCGCTCTCCGAGCCCGACACCATGAAGAGCAGGTCGACGCCCTGCAGGGCTCGCCGCGCGGCGTCGCCGTCGGCGTAAGGAGCCACGTGGACGGTGGCGCCGGGCAGGTCGGGCGCCCGCGAGGCGTCGCGCACGAGCAGGCGCTGCTCCACGCCCGCCGACGCGAGCCCGCGGGCCACGCGCCCGCCGACCTGCCCGGTCGCGCCGGTCACCGCCACCCGCGCTCCGGTCTCGCTGCTGGTCCTGCTGCCGGTCCCGCTGCTGGTCATGCGCACGCCTCCCCGTTGCCGTCCCGGTCGAGCCGGGGGTTCCACCCCGGGTCACCCTGCCGCAGCGGCGTCGCGCCGGCGGCCTCGGCAGCGGAGCAGCTCGCGAACGGTGCGGTGGCCGTCATCGTCCCGCCGCCGGCACCGCTGCTGGTGATCCCCCCGTTGTCGATCGGGAGCTGCTCGTCGGGGCACGAGGAGAGCACGCCGGCCATCGCGTCGCGCTCGGCCTGCGTCACCCAGGCGCCGTACTTCGCCTTCACCGCGATCTGGCGGGCGACGTACGGGCAGCGGTAGTCCTTGTTCGGCGGGAGCCACGTGGCGGCGTCGCCGTCGCCCTTCTGGGAGTTCAGCGGCCCGTCCACGGCCAGCAGGTTCAGCGGGTCGTTGGCGAACCGCGCCCGGGTGTCCTCCGACCACTGCTGCGCACCGGTCTGCCAGGCGTCGGAGAGCGCCACGAGGTGGTCGATCTGGACGTCGGCGCTGCGCGGACCGCGCTCGAAGCTGATGCGCTTGGGCGTGTACGGGTCGACCAGGACCCCGCTGCGCACCTGGCACGGGTCGTCGGCGCTGTAGGACACCTCGGTGAGGTCGCG
>JAKONK010000206.1 GCA_022701985.1 Actinomycetales bacterium | reverse complement strand
ACGGGCAGCGGCGAGGACGGGTCGGTGGCCAGCTGCGTCCCGTCGGACAGCGCGGTGCGCAGCATCCAGTAGAAGGGGAACAGCGTCACCAGCATGATCAGGACGAGCGTCGCCCAGGCCACGACGCGGCCGATGCCGACGCGGCGGTCCTTCGGGGCCCTCTGGACGGGGGCGGCGCTCGCTCGGGTGGGGCCCGCGGCGGCGGGCTCGACGGGGGTCTGCACGGACATCGGGCGGTCTCCTCGTGCTTCTGCTCGGGCCGGCTCGGGCCGGTTCAGGCCAGGTCGGACTCGTTGGCGCGGGTCAGGCGCAGCTGGACGAAGGCGACCACGGCGAGGATCGCGAACAGCACCACCGAGACCGCGGCCGCGTAGCCGAACTCGAGGCGCTGGAAGGCCAGGTCGAAGATGTAGTACTGGATCACCCGGCTCGCGTCTCCCGGTCCGCCGGAGGTGGTGACGGCGACGGTGTCGAACACCTGGAACGACCCGGTGACGGTGATGACCAGCACCAGCGCGAGCACGGGGCGCAGCAGCGGCAGCGTGATCGACCAGAACATGCGCCACCCGCTGGCGCCGTCGACCCGGCCCGCCTCGTAGAGGCCCTCGGGGATGGTCATGAGACCGGCGAAGACCAGCAGCGCCGTGTAGCCCATGTGCCGCCAGACGTTGACCAGGGCGATGGTGGGCACCACCCAGTCCTGCTCGCCGAAGAAGGGGATGGCGTCGAGCCCGAGGCCGGTGATCGCGGCGTTCACGATCCCGATCTGCGCGTCGAGCATCCAGTAGAAGAGCAGGGCGACGACCACGTTGGAGATGAGGAACGGCAGGACGACGACGCTGCGCACGAACACCGACCGGGTGACGCGCTGCAGCAGGACGGCGATCAGGACCGCGAGCACCGTCTGGACCGCGATGTTGATGGCGACGTACTGCAGCGTCACCTCCATCGCGTTCCAGAACGTGTCGTCGGTGAGCATCCGCGTGTAGTTGTCGACGCCGACGAACCGCGGCCGGTTGAAGAAGTCGTACTCCTGGAACGAGAACCACAGGCCCCGGAGCGTGGGCCAGAAGTAGAAGGCGACGAAGCCGAGGAGCGCCGGGGCGATGAAGCCCAGGGCGGCGGCGGTGTCGCGGGAGGGCCTGCGCTCGTCGCGGGCGGGGCCCGAGGGGGCGCTGCTCGCCGCGCTGGGCGGGCTGGCGGTGGTCGTCACGGGCATCTCCACGACGGTGTGGTCGAGTGGGGGTGACTTGTTTCTACGGTGAAAGCAAGTGCGTCGTCAAGACCCCCCTCCAGGGAGACAGCCAGGCCTCAGTGGGGATCTTCATTTCCGGACCACAAGCAAGTAGCCTCGATCCGTGACCACTGATGCCAGCGCCGACGTGCCCGCGTGGGCGCGTGCCGCGGGCCCCGCCCACGACGTCGCGCTGACCGTGCTGCTCGAGGGACCCCTGCCGCGCAGCGAGATCGCCCGGCGCCTGGGCCTGTCCGCCGGCACCCTCACGCGGCTGGCGCGCCCGCTGCTCGACGCCGGCCTGCTGGTCGAGACCGAGGGCGCCCACGCCGCCTCCGGCCACCCCACGCGTCCCCTCGACGTCGACGAGTCGGCCCACCGGTTCGTGGGCGTCAAGCTCACCCAGCACACCGCGCACGTGGTGGTGACCACCCTGCGCGCCCGGGTGCTCGCCTCCGACGAGGCGCTGCTGCTCTCCCCCGAACCGGCGCAGGTGGTGGAGGCCGTGGCCGCCCTGGTCGACGGGGTGGTGGCCCGCGCCGGCGCGACGGGCTCGGTGCGCGCCGTGGGCGTCAGCCTCGGGGGGTCCGTCACGGCCGCGGGGTCCGTGGTCGACGCCCGCTTCCTCGGCTGGTCCGACGTCCCGCTCGGGCCGGCGCTGCAGGAGGCGCTGGGGCTGCCGGTCGTCCTCGACAACGACGTGCTCTCTTTCGCCCGCGCCGAGCAGTGGTTCGGCGCGGCGCGCGGCTGCGACCACTTCGCCGTCGTCACCGTCGGCGAGGGCGTCGGGTACGCCTACGCCGTCCACGGGCAGGTGGTCGACCACCCCGACGCCGGGGTCGGCACGGTGGGGCACCTGCCGCTGGACCCGTCGGGGCCGCTGTGCCCCCAGGGCCACGCCGGCTGCGCCGACGCGATGCTCTCGACGGCGTCGATCACCACCCGCGCGTCCGTGGCGCACCGGCGCCAGCTGCACCGTGACGAGGTGTACGACCTCGCCGGGGCCGGCGACCCGGTGTGCCGGCGCGTCGTCGACGACTCGGCCCGGGCGCTCGGGCGCCTCGTGGCGACCGTGGGCGCGCTGGTCGTGCCCCGCAAGGTGATCATCTCCGGCGACGGCGTGCGGCTGGCCGAGGTCGGGGCCGCCGCGCTGGAGGCCGCCCTCGCCGCGCAGCGCAGCCCCGGGACGACCCCCCTGCACGTCGAGGTGCAGGTCACCGGCTTCGCGGAGTGGGCGCGCGGCGCCGCCGTCACGGCCATCCGGACGTTCGTGCTCGGGGAGGGCTCGTGACCAGCGCCGTCGACGCGCGGGAGGTGGCCGTCGGGGCGCCCGACCTGGTCCGCGTCCAGGTGGGCACCCGCGACCGGTGGGCGCCGCCGCAGACCGCGGGCGTCCGCATCGACCTCGTGCCCGACGGCCTCGGCCTGCGCGTCGAGGTGGCCACCGGCGCAGGCGTGAGCCGGGTCGCGCTGCGCTGGGCCGCTCCGGCGCTCGCCGGCGTCCGGGTGCTCGGCGACGCGTGGGAGCGCTCCTACGGCGAGCTGGGGTGGACCCCGCTGGTGCCCGACCGCGCCCTGCCGTGGACGGTGCTGCTGCACGACGCCGCGCGGGGCACCACCCGCGCCCTGGGCACGGAGGTGCGTGGCGCAGCGCTGGCGTGCTGGACGGCCGACCCCGCCGGCACGACCCTCTGGCTCGACCTTCGCAGCGGCGGGGAGCCGGTGCACCCCGGCGACCGCGCCGTGACCGCGGCGGTGGTCCGCGAGGTCGCCGGCGGCGATCCGCTCCAGAGCCAGCGGACCCTCGCGAGCCTCCAGTGCCGCGACCCGCTGGCGCCGCCGACGCCGCTGGTGGGGGCCAACAACTGGTACTACGCCTACGGCCGGGGGTTCGGCCTCGACGCCGTCGTCCGCGACGCGCGCACCGTCTCCGACCTGGCCGGCGACCACCCCGTGCGGCCCTACGGGGTGGTCGACGACGGGTGGTCGGTGGGCGGCGTGGCCGACGGCCGCGAGGCCTCCGGCGGTCCCTGGGCCTCGGGCCGCCCGCAGACCTTCCCCGCCATGGCCGAGGCCGCCGCGGCCATCGCCGCCCAGGGCGCCCGCCCGGGGCTCTGGTACCGCCCGCTGCTGCGCCGCGAGCCCCCGCAGGGCGCGCTGGCCGGGACGCTGGTGGCGTCGGGGCGCGGCCGCCGGCAGGACGGCTGGGCCCTGGACCCGAGCCACCCCGCAGTGCTCGACCTGGTCCGCGAGGACGTCGCCCGCGTCCGCGGGTGGGGCTTCCAGCTGCTCAAGCACGACTTCTCCACCTACGACCTCCTCGGCCGCTGGGGACCGGCGATGGGCGCCAGCCCCGCCGCCGACGGGTGGGCCCTCGCGGACCCGTCGGTCACCACCGCCGAGGCGCTGGTGGGCTTCTACCGCGCCGTGCGGGAGGCCGCGGCCGACGTGGTCGTGCTCGGCTGCAACACCGTGGGGCACCTCGCCGCGGGGCTGGTGGAGGCCCAGCGCACCGGCGACGACACCTCCGGGCTGCGGTGGGACCGCACCCGGCGGGTGGGGGTCAACACCCTCGCGTTCCGCGGGGCCCAGCACGGCGCCTTCTTCACCCTGGACGCCGACTGCGTGCCCAGCACGCCGTCGACCCCGTGGGCGCTGAACCGCCAGCTGCTCGACCTGGTGGCCAGGTCGGGCACCGCGCTGTTCGTCTCCGTCGACCCCGCCACACTCGGCGCTGCGGGGGGTGCGGTCGAGGCCGACCTCGCCGCGGCGCTGCGGCTGGCCCTCGACGGCGGTGACCCGGGCGGCGTGGAGCCGGTGGACCACCTCGACACCTCGGCTCCCGAGCGGTGGCGGGTGCGCGGCACCGGCCAGGAGCTCTCGCTGGCGTGGGGTGAGGAGCTGGGGGCCGACCCGTTCGAGCGCCTCGAGACCTCCCCCGAGACCTGAGGCGGGTCAGCGGGGGACGTCGAACCAGACGACCTTGCCGACCGGGGCGTCGACCACGCCCCACGCGAGCGAGCACGCCTCGACGATGCCCAGCCCGCGGCCGTCGAGCTCGCCCGTGCCGGTGCGCAGGCGCACCGGGCGGCGGGAGTTCTCGTCGCCCACCTCGACGTGCACCGTCGGCGAGCCCTCCACCAGCCCGCCGGTGACGCTCAGGCGCGCCTCGCTGCGGCCGTGCAGGAAGGCGTTGGTGACGACCTCGCTCGTGAGGAGCACCGCCGCCTCGCAGGCGTCCTCCTCCACGCCGGCCCGGGCGCACCAGGCCCGCACGAAGGCCCGGGCCCGTGAGGCCGAGGCCGGCTCCGGCGGCAGCAGCAGCTGGCGGAGCTCCAGGTCGGGCTGGTAGGCACCGGGCGCCGCGTCGCCCGGGACGTCGAGGTCCGGCGGGAGGGCCTCGTCCCCCGCGGTGACGGGGCGTGGCCGGTCCTGGGGGTGGGCCCGCAGGCCGAGGAGCACGACGTCGTCCTCCGCGTCGGCGGCCAGCTCCGCGAGCAGCGCGTCGCACAGGGGCTCGACGTCGTTGCTGCGGCCTTCCGCGACCAGGCGGCCCGCGGCCTCGCGCAGCCGCTCCAGCCCGGTGTCGAGGTCCTCCCCGCGGCGCTCCACCAGCCCGTCCGTGTAGAGCAGCACCGTCGTGCCGGGCTCGAGCACCGCGGTGTGGTCGTGGCGCTCGGCGTCGGGGTCCAGGCCCAGCAGCAGGTCCGCCGGGGCCTGCAGCAGGCGCGCCCTGCCGTCGCGGGTGACCAGCAGCGGCGGCGGGTGGCCGGCGCTGGACCAGCGCAGCACCCGCTGGCCGCGGGCCGCCTCGGCCGCCGACTGCTCGACCCGGGCGACGACGGCGGTGGTCAGGCCCTCGACGGCGAGGCGCTGCACGGCGCGGTCCAGCGCGGACAGCACCGTGGCGGGCGGGGCGGCCAGCGCCTGCGCCACCCCGCGCAGCACGTTGCGCACCTGCGCCATCACCACGGCGGCGCTGCGGTCGTGGCCGGCCACGTCACCCACGACCAGGTGGGTGCAGCCGTCGTCGGTGACGTAGGCGTCGTACCAGTCGCCCCCCACCTGCGCGCCGCGGGCCGCGGGGCGGTAGCGGGCCACCACCTGCAGGTGGTCGGGCTCGGGCAGGGAGGTCAGCAGGCTCGCCTGGAGCTCGTGGGCCAGGTCGCGCTGCTGGGCGTGCAGCCGGGCGTTGTCGAGGGCCACACCGGCCTGCTCCGCCAGCTCGGCCAGCAGCTCCAGGTCGTCGGCGTCGAAGGGCGGCGAGGCGGCGCCGCGGAAGAGCGTGAGGACGCCGAGGACCCCGTCGCGACCGCGCAGGGGCTGCACGAGCACCGCTTCCGGCGCCAGCTCCTCGAACAGCTCGCGCGCCCGCCCGGGGGCGAGCTGCTCGGCGGTCGGTGCGCCGTCACCGCCACCGGTCTGCACCCGGCCGGGCGCGGTGACCCCGCTCGGGCTGAACGGCGGGTCGACCAGCGCGTCGAGCCGCAGCGCCCGGAACTGCTCGGTGCGCTCGCGGTCGGCGGCTCCGCCGCGGTGCGCCGAGGCGACGTCGCGCAGGGCGTCGCGCCAGTCGTGGCGCGCGCTGCGCTCCCCCGTGGCGTCGTCGACCGCGGTGGCCACGGCCCAGTCGGCCAGGGCCGGGACGAGCAGCGCCGGCAGCAGCTCGAGGGCCTCGACCACGCCGTCGGCCCCGGCGACGGCGGCGGACACCGCCTCGCGCAGCCCGGCGCGGAGCGCGTCGCGCTCGGCCCGCTCCTGTGCCCGCCGGTAGGCGGTGATGTCCGTGAAGTAGACGTCCACGCCGTCGTCGCCGCCCTGCACGGTCAGCTCGAACCAGGCGTCGACGGGAGCGGGGACGTGCTCCTCGAGGACGGCGGTGGTGCCCTCGTCCATCGCGCGCTGGAACGCCGCCGCGGTCGTCCCGTCGGCGGCGGCGGGGAAGAGGTCGCCGAGCCGCTCGCCGACGAGCTCGTCGCGGGGCCGGCCCAGCAGCTGCTCGGCGCGGGCGTTGACCTGGGTGCACCGCCAGGCCCGGTCCAGCGCGCAGAAGGCGGTCGGCATCGACTCCAGCACGCCCTGCGTGCGAGCCTCGCTGCGCCGTCGCGCGGCCCGCGCGTCGACGCGCGCCGTCGCGGCGGCGGCCGCGGCCTCGACCAGCAGGTGGAACTGGTCGACCACGGCGGTCACGGCCCCGGAGGAGGGGGCGAGGTCGGCGTCGCCGTCGGCGCGGGCCACGCGGGTGCGCTCGGCGACGTCGGCCGCGTCGACCGCCGAGGCGAGCGAGGCGTCCAGGGTCCGCAGGGCCTCCAGGCGCCGCAGCCCGAGCACCTGAGCGCTGGTCTCGACGGCGAGCTCCAGCACGCCCACCACGGCACCGGTCTCGTCGCGGACCGGGGAGTAGGACGACGTGAACCACGCGTCCTGCACGCCGGCGGCGCGCTCCAGGGGCGTGAAGGCGTCCTGGAGCCAGGTGGCCCGGCCCCCGTCGAGCACGCCGCGCAGCTGCGGGCCCAGGGTCTGCCAGACCTCGGAGAAGACGTCCCGCGCCGGTGCCCCCAGGGCCGAGGGGTGCTTGTCGCCGATGAGCGCCACGAAGGCCTCGTTGTAGAGGGCGACCAGCTCGGGACCCCAGAGGAGGGCCGCGGGGAAGCGGGTCTCGAGCACCAGGGCCAGCGCGGTGCGCAGCTCCGGCGACCAGCCCCCGGGCGCCCCCAGCGGGGTCTGCTCCCAGGCGACGGCCCGGTAGGCCGGCTCCAGGGACGCCGCGCTGCGGAAGGTGGTACCCGGCACCCGCGCACGGTACCGGGGCGGGCGCCGAGCGGGCGGCCGTCAGGTCCGCGCCACGACCAGGAGCGTGAGGTCGTCGACGGCGCCGCCGTCGACGTGCTGGGCCACGGCGGCCACCACCGCTGCCACCGTCCGGGCCGACGCACCCGGCCCGCGCCGCTCGGCCTCCGGCAGCGCCGCGAGCGCCTCCAGGAGGCCCTCGTCGCCCAGCGGGGTTCCGCGGGGGTCGAAGGCCTCGACGGCGCCGTCGGTGTAGAGGACCAGCTGGTCGCCCGGGGCCAGGGCGACCTCCACCTCGACGACCTCGACGTCGGCGAAGGGCCCCACCAGCGTGCCCGGGGCGCCGACCAGGCGCGGCGCCCCGGAGGCCGGGAGCAGCACGGGCTGCGGGTGCCCGGCCAGCGCGAGCCGGACCGGTGCCGGCGGGGCGCCGGCCGCGGCGCCGTGCGGGGGCAGCGGGGGCAGCGCGAGGGCGGCGAGGGTGGCGAACCGGTCGTCGAGGGCCTCGTGCACCGCGGCCGCCACGGCCGTGAGCAGCGCCGCGGGCGAGCTGCGCGTGGTGGCGGCCCCGCGCAGGGCCCAGCGCAGCGCGCTGGTGGCCGCGGCCGCTCGCGGTCCCCGCCCGGAGACGTCGCCGATGGTCGCGAACCAGGACGACTCGCGGCCCCCGGCGCCGGGGAAGACGTCGTAGAAGTCTCCGCTG
Organism: Actinomycetales bacterium; assembly: GCA_022701985.1. Classification (GTDB taxonomy): domain Bacteria; phylum Actinomycetota; class Actinomycetes; order Actinomycetales; family Quadrisphaeraceae; genus Quadrisphaera. Next base: position 15,579 of record JAKONK010000206.1, on the reverse strand, counting down.
ACCGCCCCGCGCCCGCCGTCGGCGCGCGTGGCCGGGGAGTAGCCGGCGGCGAGCTCGTAGCCGGGCACCACGGGCAGCGCGGCGGGCACCAGGCTGGCCTGCACCGCGCGAGCGGTCTCGTCCAGCTCCTCGGCCAGCTGCGCGCGCGCCCGGCGGGCGACCGCGAGCGGCGTGACGTCGCGCTGGACCGCCACGTAGTGCACGGGGGCGCCGTCAGCGCCGAGGACCGGCGACAGGGACAGCTCGTTGACGAACAGCTGGCCGTCGGCCCGACGGTTCACCAGCACCACCTCCCCGGAGGCCCCCGCGGCCAGGAGGTCGCGGATGCGCTGGACGGCGGCGGCGACCTCCGCGCCGGAGCTGCCCAGGGCCGCCAGCTCGGCGTCTGCGGCGGGGACGTCGAGCCCGGCGTGCAGGAAGCGGCAGTTGCGCCCGAGCACGTCGGACTCCAGGTACCCGGTGGTGCGCGTGAAGGCCGGGTTGACGTACACCAGCGGGGAGTCGGCGGAGCGGACGTCGGCGACGCACACCGCCTGGTCGACGGCGTCGAGCACCGACCAGGGGGCGGCGGGCGCCCGGCCGGGGACCAGCCGCGCCAGCCGGCGCTGGCTCGCCGGGACGACGTCGGTGAGCTCGCGCAGCTCCGCGAGGGCCGCCAGCGGCAGCTTCACCAGCTCGTCCCGGACCGCGGCGGGCAGGGTGGTGAAGGGGGGCACCGCCGGGCCCTCCTCGACCCGGTGGTGCACGGCCTCCGTGGCGGTGGGGCCGACGGCCCACCGGCGCGCCCAGCCGAGCAGGGCGTTGCGGTCGGCGGGCACCTGCGCAGGCTAGGCGCAGGTCCCGCCGACCGCCCCGCGGGAGGGCCGTCGGCCGCCCGGGGCCGTCAGCCGGTGTTGCGCATCCCGGCGGCGATGCCGTTGATCGTCAGCAGCAGGGCGCGCTTCAGCCGCGGGTCCTCCTCGCCCCGCCGGTGGCGCCCGAGGAGGCCGACCTGCAGGTGGTGGAGGGGCTCGAGGTAGTTCTCGCGCACCTCCAGCGTGGTCCGCAGCCCCGGCTCCCGGTCGAGCAGGGCGCTGTCACCGGTCACGGCGAGGACCTGGGCGACCGTGAGGTCGAACTCGGCGCGCACGTCGTCCAGGAGGGCGCGCAGCGGCTCGGGCGCGAGCTCCACGTACTCCTGGGCGATGTCGAGGTCGGTCTTGGCCAGCGTCATCGACACGTTGCCGAGGAAGGTGCGGAAGAACCGCCACTCGGCGTACATCTCCCGCAGCACCTGCGCCGCCCCCGGGTCGCTGGCCACGGCGGCCAGGCCGGAGCCGACGCCGAACCAGCCCGGCACGATCTGGCGCGACTGCGTCCACCCGAAGACCCACGGGATGGCCCGCAGGTCCTCGATGCCGCCGCCGCCGGGCCGCTTGGACGGGCGCGACCCCACGTTGAGGGCCCCCAGCAGGTCGACCGGGGTGGCGGTGAGGAAGTACTCGGTCACCCCGTCGGTCTCGACGAGCGAGCGGTACCGGGCGTGCGCGGCGTCGGAGAGGCGGTCCATGAGCGCGTCCCAGCGCGTCCCCTGCTCGGCGGTGCGCCGGTCGGTGCGGTGCAGCACGCTGGCCTCGATGGTCGCCGCGAGGGTGAGCTCGAGGTTCTGGCGCGCCAGCGCGGGCTGGGCGTACTTGTCGCTGATCACCTCGCCCTGCTCGGTGATCTTGACCTCGCCGTCGACGGTGCCCGAGGGCAGCGCCATGATCGCGTCGTAGGTGGGGCCGCCGCCGCGCCCGACCGAACCGCCCCGGCCGTGGAAGAAGCGCAGCTTCACCCCGAAGCGGCGGGCCACGTCGCGGGCCCGGCGCTGGGCCAGCTGGATCTGCCACTGCGACGTCGTGATGCCGCCGGCCTTGTTGGAGTCGGAGTACCCGAGCATCAGCTCCTGGACGTCGCCGCGCAGGCGCACCAGCTCGCGGTAGGACGGGTCGGACAGCAGCGAGGTGAGGATCCGCTCGGTCTGCTCCAGCTCGACGACCGTCTCGAGCAGCGGCACGAAGTCGAGGTGGGCGACACCGGCCGGCAGGTCGACCAGGCCGGCCTCCCGGGCCAGGACGACGGCGGCGAAGACGTCGTCGGCGTCGTGCGTCATCGAGATGATGTAGCTCTCGACCACGCGGCGCCCGAGCGCCCCCTGCGCCCAGGCGATGGCGTCGAAGGCGCTGGCGGTGGTGGCCGCCTCGCCCTCCAGGGGCAGCGGCGCACGGGCCAGCGGACGCGCGGAGGCGAGCTCCGCGGACAGCACCCGCAGCCGGCCCTCGCGGTCGAGGTCGGCGTAGGGGGCGTCGAGCTCGCCCAGCCTGTCGACCAGGGCGCCGACGGCGGCGTGGTGCTTGGCCGAGTGCTCGCGGACGTCGAGGGTCGCCAGGGTCAGCCCGGTGGCGGCGACGGTGCGCACCAGGCGCTCGGTCTCACCGGCGGCCACGAGCGGGCCCTGGTGGGCCAGCACCGAGGAGTGGAGCAGCACCAGGTCGGCGAGGAGCTCGTCGTCGTCGGCGTAGTCACGGCCCTCGACGTGGGCCGCTCCCCCGGTGATGCGCTCCTCGGTGAGCCCGAGGCGCGTGTGCACGCAGGTGAGGAACAGCCGGTAGGGCTCCTGCACGTTCAGGCGGCGGTAGCGGGGCTCCACCTCGGGCAGCGCCGAGAGGAGCTCCTCGGTGCGGGCCGCCAGCTCGTCGGAGACGGGGCTGACGCGGTCGCTGACGGACAGGTCGCGCCGCAGGCCTTCGACCTTGGTGCGCAGCACCCGGATGCCGTGGACCGCCTGCAGCGAGAGCACCTCGCGGGTGGTCTGGGGCGTGACGAAGGGGTTGCCGTCGCGGTCACCGCCCACCCAGGTGCCGAAGCGCAGGGGCGAGACGTCGACGGGCAGGTCGACGCCGACGGCGGCGAGGCCGTCGCGCAGCTCCTCCAGCACGTCGGGCAGCGCGGCTCGCGAGAGGCCCTCGAGGTAGTAGATGACGTTGCGGGCCTCGTCGACGGGCGTGGGCGCCTCCACGCGCAGCTCGTCGGTCAGCCACAGCAGCTCGACGGCCTCGCGCAGGCGCCGGGTGCGGCGCGGCCCGTCGGGCTCGGCGAGCAGCGCCGCGACCCGGCGGAGCTTGTCGATGGTGGAGCGGCGGGCCACCTCGGTGGGGTGGGCGGTGAACACCGGGCGCACCGCGACCTGCCCCATCAGCCCGCTGAGCTCGGCGGCATCGACGCCGGCCGCGGAGATCCGGGCGAGCGCCTGCTGCACCCACCCGCCCTCGGCCTCCTGCTCACCGCGGATCGCCAGGCCGCGGTGGACCTGCTCGGTCGTGTTGGCGAGGTGGAAGTACGCCGTGAAGGCGCGCACCAGCGTGGTCACGGTGTCGAGGTCGAAGTCCGGCAGCTCGCCGAGGGTGTCGTCCTTGGCGTGCGCGCGGACCTGCTCGACGAGGGCCAGCAGCTCCTCGCCCTCGGCCCGGGCGAGGGTCTCGCCGAGCATCGTCGTGACCAGGCGGATGTCGCGGCGCAGCGCGTCGGCGCCCCCTCCGGGGGCGCTGACGGGCGGGGAGTCGGCGTCGAGCCTGGTGGTCATGGGCACATCGTCTCGCCCCGACCCGCGCCCCGGGGGACCCGGGGCGCAGGTCGGCCCGCGAGGGGCCGTCAGCGCCCGGCCCGGCCCCGCTCGGCGTCACCCGCTCGGCCCAGCGGCGCGGCGGTCCGGCGGCGGCGCACCAGGGCCACCACCCCCACCGCCGCGGCGGCCGCGGCCGCGGCCGCGAGGGCCAGGGCGACCGCCGTGGAGGAGCTCCCCGCACCGCCGGGGTCCGCGGCGCTCCGGTCCGGGGCCTCGAGCGGGGCGGAGGCCGCCGGGGCCCCGGAGGCGGACGTCCCACCGGCCGGTGGTGGCGGCGCGGCCGCCGCCCCGGTCCCGGGCCCGCTGGCCGTGAAGCCGAGCTCGCCCGAGACCGGGTGGCCGTCGGCGGAGGTGGCCCGCCACTCGACCCGGTACGCGCCCGCGGGCAGCTCGCCGCCGAGGTCCTGGGTCACGTCGTCGTCCACGAGCACGGGGTCTCCGGTGGAGACCGGTGCGCCGTCGGGCCCGAGCACCACCACCTGCGTGCCCAGCGCGAGCACCGGCTGGTCGAAGGTCAGCACCACCGACGCCGGCGGCGCGTCGACCACCGCGCCGTCGGCCGGGACGGTCGCCTCCAGCTGGTTGTGGGCGGACGCCGGCCCCGCCGGGGCGACCAGCAGCACCGCACCGGCGGCGAGAGCACCCGCCGCCGCGAGCCCGGGGCGCAGGGACCCCCGCATCAGGCGGCCCGCCGGCGGCCCAGGAGCGCCACGACGAGCCCGGCGGCGCCCAGCACGGCGCCGACCAGGCCGAGCCACCCGCCCGCACCCCAGCCCGCACCGGCCGCGGGCGTCGACGCGACCTCCGCCGCCTCCGCCGTCGCCGTCGCCGTCGCGCCGTGGCCGGCGTGCTCCCCGGTGGCCTCGGTGGTGACCAGCTCGGGGGCCGGGTGCTCTGGCTCCTCTCCGCTGGCGGGCACCGGCTCGTCCCAGGCCACCGCGGTGCCGTCCGAGTACGTCTGCACGGCGGGGAGCAGCACGCTCGTCCCGGCGTCGGGCAGCGGGCCGACCGACAGGGGGAACTGCTGGAACTGCCCCGGGGCGATGCCGGAGCCCGCGTCGGCGGTCCAGGTGACGGTGCGGGGCGCGGTGGTGATCGTCGCGCCGCCGACGTCGACCGGGGCGGGCAGAGCAGCCTCGACGACCCGGGCGGTCCAGCCCGGCACGGGCTGGACCGCCGCGTAGGTGAGGGGGTGGTCGGTGGGCAGGGTGACCTCGACGCGGGTGGTGCTGGCGGTGTCGGACTCGTTCGGCACGCGGAAGGTCAGCAGGGCGTACCCGCCGGCGGCGGTGCTGTCGGGGACGACGCGCACGTGCGCCGAGGCGGCGGCCGCGGGGAGGAGCACGAGGGCGGCGGCCAGGGCGGTCGCCGCGACCGGGCGCAGGCGGCGGTCCGGCCGTCCGGCGGTCCGGTGGTCGGGGTCGGTGGGGTGGGTGGGGTGGGTCGTGGGCACGGCGGGTCTCCTGTGGGCGAGCGGGGCACCGCGGCAGCACCGGCGTCGTCCGGGGGACGGCGCGCGAGGGCGCCGCCGGTCACCTCCGGAGAGGGGCGGCGGCGGGCTGCCGGCGGCTCGGCCCCGTGCGGGGCCGGTGGGCGCGGGAGGCGGCCCGAGGGGTGCTCAGGCCGCCAGGAGGTGCGGCGGCCCGCGGCGCCGGTGCAGGCGGGCGAGCTCGCGGCGGAGCCGGGGGCGGTCCGGGTGGCCGGTGGCGGGACGCGCCCGCGTCACCGGGGCGGGCCGTCCCGCGAGGACCAGCAGCAGCAGGAGCAGCAGGGCGGGGGCCAGGGGGGCGAGCCAGGCGCAGAGGTCCCACAGGGCGGTCTCGCCGCGGGCGACCACGAGCCCCACCGCGGCGGCCGCGGCGGCGTGGGCGAGGAGCATGGCCGCGTCGGCGCCGGTCGGGCCGCCCAGCCACAGCGCACCGGCGTGTCCGACCGCGTGGCCCACCGCGTGGCCGGCGCCGTGGGCGGTGCCCGCCGCCGCGAGGGCCTCGAGCCCCGTCGGCACCGGGCGGGCCGCACCGTGCCCGCCCGCCGCAGGGTCCAGGCCGCTCAGGACGGCGTGGACCCCCACCTGGCCGGCGCCCAGCAGACCGGTCACCGCCGCAGCGGACAGGCGCCACCGGCCGGCCGCCCAGCAGACGAGCCAGGCACCGGCGGCCAGCGCGGCCAGCGGCACCGCGCCCGGCAGGTGGCCCCCCGCCAGCGCGTGCGCCGCGGCGGACAGCCCCAGGGCGCAGACGGCGAGGACCCCGGACCGCAGCACGCGCAGGGCGCCGCGGTCCGGGGTGGTCACCGGTCCAGGCTAGGCGTCCGGGGTCAGCCCCGTCCGTGCGCGGCCCCGAAGGCGCTCGCCATCGCCTCCTGCTCGGAGAGCACGTCGGCGGTCCGCGCGTTGACGGCGTCGAGGCGGCCGATGGACTCGGCGGTGGCCGCGATCCCCGCGGCCACGGCCGCCGAGGAGCTCTGGATGTCGGCGATCCGCTGGGCCACCTTCCCGGTGGCCTCCGCGGTGGCGCGCGCCAGCTCCTTGACCTCGCCGGCCACCACGGCGAACCCCTTGCCCGCCTGACCGGCGCGGGCCGCCTCGATGGTGGCGTTGAGGGCGAGGAGGTTGGTCTGCGAGGCGATGGCGGAGATCACCTTGATGATGTCGCCGATGGACGTCGACGCCGCGGCCAGCGCCTCGACGTCGGCCTCGACGGCGCGGGCCCGCTCGACGCTGCCCGCGCCCACCTCCGCGGCGTCCGTGGACGCGGCGCGGAGCCGGGTGACGGTGTCCAGCAGGGCGTGGGCCGACTGCGCGTCGGCCTCGGCGCGGGCCAGCACCTCCAGGCGCTGGGTGACCAGCTGCGCCACCTGGCGCAGGGCCGCGGCGCGGGACTCGCTGAGCACGGTCGTCGTCGTGGTGAAGAAGTCCATCGTCCCCACGACCCGGCCGGCGACCACCACGGGGAAGCAGACCCCGGAGCGGACCCCGGCGCGCTGGGCGGCGGGAGCGCGCACGCAGTCGGTGAGCTGGCCGAGGTCCTCGACGGCGACCAGGTCGCGCTCGCGCCAGGCCCGCCCCGACAGGCCGACGCCCTCGGCGAAGGACGCGGCCAGGGTCACCCGGCGGAACTCCTCGCCCGCGGAGCCCGACTCCAGCCCGAAGCGCAGCTGCCGCCCCGAGGGGTCCATCTCCCAGAAGGAGCCGTAGGCCCAGCCGAAGGCGGAGCGGACGGTCTCCAGGGTCGACCGGATCGCCGCGTCGCGGGTGCCGGCGGCCACCACGCGGGTGACGACCTCCGTCACCGCCTCGCGGTCCTCGAGCACCTGCACCACGGCCGCGGTGCTGCGGGCCGCCCGGGCGACGTGGGCGGCGATGCGGGAGATGGCGGCCCACTTGCCCTCCCTGCCGTCGAAGAACGGCAGCGGCGTGCGCGACCGCAGCTCGTGGATGGCGGTGGTGCGGCCGTCCAGCACGATCGGCATCAGACCGCCGTGCGTCGCGCCCGCCGCCAGGAAGGCCTGGCAGCGCTCGGCGGCGCGGCTCGTCCCGGGAGCCAGGGGCAGCCGCACCGGCTCGCGCACCTCGAAGGCGCTCCGGTGGTCCGAGCCCGCGACCGCCGAGGCCCGCAGGCCCACCTCCTCGCCCACGGGGAGCCGCGCGAGCTCGCCGTCGACGGCCCGCAGCACGAACTCTCCGCTGGCGTCGGGCATCCACACGCCCGCGAAGGAGCACCCCAGGCGCTCGCGCAGCGTCGCGGAGATGCGCAGCTGCGCCTCGAGCTCGTCGGCGACGGGCTCCTCCAGCGCCAGCAGGACCGCTTCGAGGGCCTCCACGTCGCGCGGCTGCTCCACCGCCACCACCTGTCGTCGACCTCGCCCGACCACGTCGTCTCCTCGCCCCGGTGCGACGGCCGGTCGGTACCGGTCGTCTCCTCGTGAGGTCGGTGCTGCGGCGAGGGGCGCGGAGGGCACACCCACGGCAAGTCATGGGCAGTTCCTGAGACGCTCGTCCGCGGGCGGTGCGCGCGCCGGCGCTGGCATGATGGTTGCCTCGCATCAAACACCTGGTGCGCACACGACCGACGCGCACCAGGAGGGCCGAGTGCCTCACGGCCTCCACCGCCCCCCGCACGACACGGTGGCCGATGACGGCGAGACGTCCGAGCAGCAGCTCCTCGCCGCCGTCGCCGAGCTGGCCGTCCGCGCCGTCCCCCGGTCCCGGTGGGCGAGCACCTGCGTGGGTGACCCCGCCCAGCCCGCCGCCTCCGCGGCCGACAGCGCCGAGGCCCAGGCCGCGGACGGTGCGCAGTGGCGCGCCGACGAGGGCCCCACCGCCGACGCCCACCGCACCGGCACCGCCGTGGTGACCGCCGACCTCACCGCCGACCCGCGCTGGCCGCGGCTCGCGGCCCTGGCCGCCCCGGGTGCCGTCCGCGGTGCCCTCGCCCTGCCGCTGTGCTCCGGGGACCGCGTGGTGGGCGTCCTGACCGTCTACAGCGACGTCGCCGGGGCCCTCGACCCGGGGACCGACCCCGCTCGCCTCCAGGTCGTGGCCGACGTGGCCTCGCTGGTCGTCAGCGCCCGGCACCAGATGGCCGAGCTGCGGTCCACGGCGGACAACCTGCAGGTGGCGATGCGCTCGCGCGCCGCCATCGAGCAGGCCAAGGGCGTGGTCGCCGTCCGCCTCGGGTGCTCCACGGAGCTGGCCTTCGAGGCGCTGAGCACGGTGAGCCAGGACCGGAACGTGAAGCTGCGCGAGCTGGCGGCCCTGGTCGCGTCCGACCCCACGGGGAACGAGCTCGACGAGCTCCTCGGCGCGGCCCTCGTGAAGGTGGTCGCGCGCCGCAGCCGGACCGAGGCGACGGGCTGACGGCAGCGGCCCGGCCCACCGCGAGGTGGACCGGGCCGCTGCAGCAGGGCCGTCAGACGGTGAAGCGCCCCACCAGCGTCTGCAGGCGGCTCGCCGCCGAGGCCACCTCGCCCGCCGTCGCCGCGGTGTGACCCGCGCTCTCGCGGTTCTGCTCCGTGCCCGAGGCGATGCTGGAGATGTTCGTGGCGATCTCCGAGCTGCCCGTGGAGATCTCGGTGATGTTGCGCACCATCTCCGAGGTCGTCGCCGACTGCTCCTCGACCGCCGCCGACACCGTCGCCTGCAGCGCGTCGATGCGGCTGATGACGTCGGCGATCTCCGTGACCGCGGTCGCGGCCGAGGCGGCGTCGCCCTGGGTCGCCGTCACCTTCGCGACGATCTCGTCGGTGGCGCGAGCGGTCTGGCGCGCCAGCTCCTTGACCTCGCCGGCGACGACGGCGAAGCCCTTGCCCAGCTCACCGGCCCGGGCGGCCTCGATGGTGGCGTTCAGCGCCAGCAGGTTGGTCTGCTCAGCGATCGAGGTGATCAGGGCGACCACGTCACCGATCTCCCGGCTGGAGCTGCCCAGGCGCGTGATGATGTCGCCGGCGCGCTCAGCGGCGCCCACCGCCGTGGTCGCCATCGAGGAGGCGTCAGCGGTGGCGGTGGCGATCTGGCCGATCGCCGCCGTCATCTCCTCACCGGCGGCGGCCACGGTGGAGATCGAGGCCGAGACCTGCTCGCTGGCGGCGGAGACCACCTGGGTCTGGGCCGCGGCGTCCTCGGCCTGCGTCGACAGCTGGGTGGAGACGCTGCTCAGCGAGGTCGAGGAGGAGGCCATCCCGTCGGCCTCGGTGCGGATGTCGCGCATCGCCGCCGACAGGGCGTCCAGGGAGGTGTCAGCGGCGACGGCCAGCTGACCGACCTCGTCCTTGGAGGTCAGGCCCACGCGACGGTCCAGGTTCCCCTGGGCCATCGCCCCCATGACCTCGACGACCTTGGCGAGCGGTCCGGTCACCGACCGCGCGACCACCACCGCGATCCCGGCGGCCAGGGCCAGCGCGACCACGACGCAGCCGATGAGCAGGGCCATGGCGGAGTGGTACGAGGTGCGGGCGCCGGCGGCGATGGCGTCTGCAGCAGTGGTCTCGGTGGTGACGATGGAGGAGATGGCGTCCTGGATCTTGGCGGCCTCGGGGGCGGCCTTCTCCGCGCGGAGGGCCACGAAACCCGCCAGGTCGTTGTCGCGGGCCAGCGGGATCAGCTGTTCGACGACGGTGCGCCACGAGGCCAGTGCCGAGGTGAAGGCCTGCTGCTGCTCGGGGGTGCTGGCGGGGCTGGTGGCGAGGTACTCGCTCCACGCCTCGTCGAGTGCCTCCTGGTCGGCCTGGAGCTGCTGCAGGGACTTCTCGGTCTCGGAAGCGTCAGGCACCAGCGCGGAGTTGGCGAGGCTGAACCGAGCCTGCAGGTAGGCGGAGTAGGTGGTGTCGGCGCCGTGCACGGAGGCCAGTCCGGACGTGGACAGGTAGTCCAGCTTCTCCTGCGCTGAGCTCAGCCGAGTGGCGCCGATGCCGGCCACGACCAGGAGCAGCAGGCAGACGACGGCGAAACCTGCGTAGAGCTTGTGTGCGATCTTCAGATCGGCGAAGCGACGGAACACGGGGGTCCTCCACGGTGAGACGGGGGAAGTGAGGCAGGAGTTCCCCACTGACATCGGCACCGATGACCCGCACTTGATCTTCGTTCCCCCAGGCCACCACCCGCCGCGTTACGGTCGACGCTCGTGAGCACTCACCACCCGTCCCACCGCCAGCCGGCGCTCGTCGGCTGGGTGGTCCTCGGCGGGGCCGCGGGGACCGCGGTGCGCCTCGCCGCGGAGGCGCAGCTGCCCCGCCCGGCGGACCTGCCGCTGCCCACGCTGCTGGTCAACCTCGCGGGGGCCCTGGTGCTGGGGGCCCTGCTGGAGGGCCTCGCCCGCCGGGGCGCGGACGCCGGACGGCGCCGGGGGGTGCGGCTGCTCGTCGGAACGGGGTTCTGCGGCGGGCTGACGACGTACAGCACCCTGGCCGTCGAGGTCGACCTGCTGCTGGCCGGTCGCCCGCTCGCCGGTGTCGGCTACGCCCTGGTCACGGTGCTCCTCGGCCTCGCCGCCGCCGCAGCCGGGGTGGCCGCTGCGGCCGCGTGGTCCCGCAGCACCGGAGCGCGGCCGTGAGCGCCGTCGTCGTGCTGCTCACCGTGCTCGCCGGAGGGCTCGGTGCGGGCGCCCGGTTCGTCGTCGACGGTGCGCTGCGCGCCCGCTGGAGGACCTCGCTCCCCGTGGCCACCACGGTCATCAACACGACGGGCTCGCTCGGGCTCGGGCTGCTGGTCGGTCTGGCACTGGCGCACGCCTCCCCCGGTGCGGAGGCGGCGCAGGTCGTGCTGGGCACCGGGTTCCTCGGTGGCTACACGACGTTCAGCACCGCCTCGGTCGAGGTGGTGGCGCTGCTCCGCGAGGGACGGCGCGGTGCGGCGGGCCTGCACGCCGCCACGATGCTCGGCGGGTCGGCCCTGGCGGCCGCCGCGGGGCTCGCCGTCGGCACGGCGCTCGGCTGAGGGCTCTCAGGCGGCGCTCGAGGGGCCGCGCATGGTGTCGAGCAGCACCGCGCTGACCAGCGCGAGCAGGCTCGGCACGTCGGTGCGGGCCGCGCCGTCCCAGGCGACCAGCCGCAGCTCCTCCCCCGCCTCGCGGGCGATGACGCTGACGCCCCAGCCCGTCAGGTCGGCGCGGTCGTCGGGCAGCGGACCGGCGACCTGCGCGATGTGCAGCACCTGCGCGTCGTCGAGGGGCACCCGGATGGCGACCCCGCCGTCGGGCGCGGGGAAGCAGGCCCCGGGCAGGCCCGCCTCGTCGAGGCTCGCGAGCACGTCGCCGTACTCGTCCTCGGGTCGGGGCCGGGAGCGGTGCTGGGGGTGGTGCTGGGGGTGGTCGTCGCCGTCGGCGACCACGTCGTCGGGGGCCACCTGACGATCCTGGCCCACGACGGGCCCTGGCGTCAGGTCGAGACGGCCGCGGGTGACGGAGGTCATCCGGACGCACAGCGCGCCCCGCCCCCGGGTGACGGGGACGGGGCGCGCGGTGACCTGCGGGTCAGCGGTGCAGGTCGAACCTGTCGAGCTCCATGACCTTCTGCCACGCCTTCGCGAAGTCGCGGGTGAAGAGCTCGGCCGCGTCGTCGGAGGAGTAGACCTCGACCATGCCGCGGAGCACCGAGTGCGAGTTGAGCACCAGGTCGGCGGCGGTCGCGGTGCGCACCACGGACCCGTCGGCGCCGACGCCCTCGAAGACGCCCTCGGCGTCCTTGGAGGTGCGCCACTCCACGCCCAGGTCGAGCAGCGTGCGGAAGAAGTCCTGCGAGAGGACGCCCACGCGGTCGGTGAAGACGCCGTGCGCCGCGCCGCCGGTGTTGGCGCCGAGCACGCGCAGCCCGCCGACCAGGACGGTCAGCTCCTTGGCGGACAGGCCCAGGAGGTAGGCCTTGTCGACCAGCAGGGTCTCCGCGTGCACCTTGGTGCGCGGGTCGACCCAGCTGCGGAACCCGTCGGCCTTCGGCTCGAGCCAGCGGAAGTTCTGGACGTCCGTCTGCTCCTGCGAGGCGTCCGTGCGGCCGGGCGTGAAGCCGACGGACACCGGCGCGCCGGCGTCGGCCGCGGCCTTCTCCACCGCGGCGGTGCCGCCGAGGACGATGACGTCGGCCAGCGACACCTTCGCGCCCGAGGCCTGCTGGAACTCGTCGCGCACGCGCTCCAGGACGGGGAGCACGTCGCGCACGCCCTCGTTGACGGCCCAGCCGATCTGCGGCTCGAGGCGGATGCGGGCGCCGTTGGCACCGCCGCGCTTGTCGGTGTCGCGGTAGGACGCCGCGGCCGACCAGGCGGTGTGCACCAGCTGGGAGACGGTGAGCCCCGAGTCGAGCAGGCGGGCCTTGAGGTCCGCGACCTGCGCGTCGGTGACCAGCTCGTGGTCGACGGCGGGCGTCGGGTCCTGCCAGATGAGCACCTCGGACGGGACGTCCGGGCCGAGGTAGCGCTCGCGCGGGCCCATGTCGCGGTGCAGCAGCTTGAACCAGGCGCGGGCGTACTGGTCGGCGAAGTACGCGTGGTCGTCGCGGAACGCCTTCATGATCTCGTGGTAGGCCGGGTCGGCCAGCAGCGCGAGGTCGCTGGTCAGCATCATCGGCGGGTTCTTCTTGCCCTCGATGTGCGCGTCGGGCACGAGGTCCGCGGCGGCGCCGTCCTTCGGCTTCCACTGCTTGGCGCCGGCGGGGCTGGTGGTCAGCTCCCACTCGTGCTCGAACATCGTGTCGAGGTAGGAGCTGTCCCACTGCGTGGGCGTGGGGGTCCAGGCGCCCTCGAGGCCGCTGGTGATCGTGTCAGCGCCCTTGCCGGTGCCGTGCTGGTTCTTCCAGCCGAGGCCGTTGCCGTGCACCGGGCAGCCCTCGGGCTCCGTGCCGACGAGGGAGGCGTCACCGGCGCCGTGCACCTTGCCGAAGGTGTGGCCGCCGGCGATCAGGGCGACGGTCTCGACGTCGTTCATGCCCATGCGGCCGAAGGTGACGCGGATGTCGTGGGCGGAGCCGAGCGGGTCGGGCCTGCCCTGCGGGCCCTCGGGGTTGACGTAGATCAGGCCCATGGTCACGGCGGCGAGGTCGCCCTGCTCGAGGTCGAGCGGGGTGTCGGGGCCGGAGTAGCGGTCATCGGTGAGGAAGGAGTCCTCGGGGCCCCAGAAGACCTCCTCGGGCTGCCAGGTGTCGGCGCGGCCGAAGGCGAAGCCGAAGGTCGGCAGGCCCATGTCGTCGTGGGCGACGTTGCCGGCCAGCACGAGCAGGTCGGCCCAGGAGAGCTTGCGGCCGTACTTCTGCTTGACCGGCAGCAGCAGGCGGCGGGCCTTGTCGAGGTTGGCGTTGTCGGGCCAGCTGTTGAGCGGGGCGAAGCGCTGGGCGCCCTGGCCGCCGCCGCCGCGCCCGTCCGCGATGCGGTAGGTGCCGGCCGCGTGCCACGACATGCGGATGAAGAGCGGGCCGTAGTGGCCCCAGTCCGCCGGCCACCAGTCCTGGGAGGACTTCATGAGCTCGGCCAGGTCGCGCTTCACGGCGGCGACGTCGAGGGTCGCGACCTCGGCGGCGTAGTCGAAGTCCTCACCCAGCGGGTCGGAGTCGCGCGAGGTCCGGTTGAGGACCGAGAGGTCGACCTGGTTGGGCCACCAGTCCTGCAGGGTGCGGGGGTGGTCGGTCGTCGGCGAGGGCGGCTGGATCGCCGGGTTCTCGCTCTCGCTGGTGCTGGCGGTGTTCGCCTTCTCCTGCGCGATGTCAGTCAACGGTCTGCCTCTCGGGTGGGGACGGGTGGGCTGTCAGAGGGGTGGTCTGCGGCGGAGCGGTGCCCGCGGTCTCGCCAGTCGTCACGGCGGCCGCGGTGGCGCAGGCCGCGCACAGGCCCCAGAAGGTGATCTCGGCCTCGTCCACGACGAAGCCGGCGCCGTCGGCGGGGTGGCCGGGTGCGAGGCACGGGGCGGCACCGACGGTGCAGTCGACGTCGGTGATGCCGCCGCAGGCGCGGCACACCAGGTGGTGGTGGTTGTCACCGACGCGCGCCTCGTACCGCGCGACCGACCCCTGCGGCTGGATGCGGCGCACGAGCCCGGAGTCGGTGAGGACGCGCAGCGCGTCGTACACGGCCTGGTGCGACAGCGGCGCCAGGCGCGTGCGTGCAGCGCTGATCAGCTGGTCGGTGGTGGCGTGCGCGTGGGCGTGGACCGCACCCAGCACCGCGAGGCGGGGCTGGGTGACCCGGAGGCCGGCGGCGCGCAGCGCGCGCTCCCCCGCTCCCTCGTCCAGCACCCCTCGATCCTCGCGCTCTTTCCTGAACCAGTCAAGATCTGGGGGGAGGGCCGCCGCGCCGCACGGCGCGCCCGCACCCCCTCCGGAGGGGGACGGCGCCATCCCTACCCGCCCACCCCCGCCGTCCCTACCGTGACCGCGTGAGCGACCCCCGGGACCCCTCGCCCGACCCCGCCGCCACCCTGGGGGTCCCCACCTCCCCGAGGGACCCGCGCGAGCTCTCCGCGCGCATGGCCGGTGACGCCGTCCGCCGGGTGCACGCCCTCGACGGCGTGCCCGCCGACGCGGCCCTCGACCCCCACCCCGACCCGAAGGCGCCGGGGGCCAACTTCATCGACGTCAGCGACGACTCCCCGTCGGCCGACCACCCCCGCTACTGGGTGGGCATGACCGGAGAGGTGCTCCCCACCAGCACCGACGACCCCGCCGTCGGGCGCAACCCCGAGGTCCGGCGCGCCCGCACCCGGTACACCGCCGCCGTCGAGGCGGTGCGGCTCCGGTACAGGGTCCCGGTGAGCACCCCGCTCGTGGCCGTGCCCGACGCGTTCGTCGACGGCGCGTTCTTCGTGCACGAGACCGCACAGGACCCGCAGGTCCGATGGGTCTGCCCCCGGGGCCGGGTGCACGAGGGCTACCAGCTCGTCCAGGGCCGCCCCGACTGGGAGCCGGGCACCACCGCCGCCCGCCGTGACGCCCTGCGCGCGCAGCCGTCGACAGCGGCCCTGGTCGACGCCGACTGAGCCCGACCGGCTGACCTGCTGACCACGCCGTCCGGACCTCGTCAGGGCCGCGGACAGGGGCACCACCGCGGGAGCACGCTGGCGCGGTGACGACGACGCAGCCCCGCACTCCCGCCGATGAGACGGGTCGCTCCCGGCACGCCACCGGCCAGCAGTGGCCGGAGTGCGGGTGCCGCCTGTGCATGGACGACTACATCTGCCCCGCCGCGGTGACGAGGATCGGGCGGGCGCTCGTCCTCACCGCTGCACTGGGGGTCGTCGGTGTGGTCGTCAGCGCGCTGTAGCCGACGCCGAGCGGCTCACCACCCCCGGGACAGCAGAAGGCCCCGTCCTCACGGACGGGGCCTTCTGCTTCGCTGTCTCAACGAGCGCGCCCGGCAGGACTCGAACCTGCAACCTTCTGATCCGTAGTCAGATGCTCTATCCGTTGAGCTACGGGCGCCTGTGGTGCGGGGAAGACACTACCTGAGCCCTGCCGCG
>JAKONK010000203.1 GCA_022701985.1 Actinomycetales bacterium | reverse complement strand
GCATGGCGGTGTGGCTGGCGGTGGTGGTCGTCCGCGGGGTGCGCCGACAGCCGGGCGGCAGCTGGACCGACCTGGCCCCGCGCGGCCTGGGCGTGCTGCGGTCCGCCCGCGCCGGGGTGCCGCTGCTCGTGCGCACGCTGGCGCTGCGGGCGGCGCTGCTGCTCACCACGTACGTCGCAGCCCGCCAGGGTGACGCGGGCATCGCCGCCCACCAGGTGGCCGTGGTGCTGTGGACGACGACGGCGCTCGCGCTCGACGCCCTCGCCATCGCCGCGCAGGCCCTGGTGGGGCGGGCACTGGGAGCCGGCGACGCGGCCGGGGCCCGCGGCCAGGTGCGACGGCTGGTGGTCTGGGGCGTGGTGACGGGTGCGGTGGTGGGCCTGGTGCTCGCCGTCCTGGCCGCCCCGGTGGCCTCGCTCTTCAGCACCGACCCGGGGGTCCGCTCCGCGCTGGCCGCCGCGACCGTCGTGCTGGCGTGCTGCCTGCCGCTGGCGGGGTGGGTGTTCGTGCTCGACGGGGTGCTCATCGGCGCCGGCGACGGCCGCTACCTGGCGGGCGCGAGCATCGCGTCGGCGGCGGTCTACGCGCCGCTGGCCCTGGCCGTGCTGGCGTGGGCGCCGCCGGGACGCACCGGCCTCGTGTGGCTGTGGGTGGCCTTCGCCGGCGCCTACACCGCTGCGCGGCTGGTCACCCTCGTGCCCCGCGAGCGCGGCGGGGCCTGGCTGGTCACCGGCGCCACCCGCTGACCCCGGCTCAGTGGAGCAGGGCGAGCGCCGCGACGACGCCGGGCGGGGCGGGAGCGAGTGCGAGGTCGTGGACGGCGCACGCGGCCTGGGACGCGGCGGCGTCACCGGCCAGACCCTCCCCCGTCGCCTTCAGGGCGGCCTCGCTGCGCACCCAGGAGCGCAGGTCAGCGGGGTCCTGCCCGTCAGGCACCACCTCGACGTCGACGCCGACCGGCCCCGCGGTGCTCATGGCGACGACGGCCAGGTCGCCCGCGTGCGCCACCGACACCCCGAGAGGCGCTCCCCCGCCGACCCCGCCGACCCCGCCGACCCCGCCTCCCCCGCCGACCAGGGGTCGGCCGTGGTCCGGGGCGCCGCACCCCGGGCACTCCCAGCGCAGCGGGACCTCCAGCGGCTCCACCCCCAGCGCTCCGGCCGCCTCGAGGCGGAGGAGCACCACCGCGAGCACCGACAGCGCGTGCTGGCGGGGGTGGCGCACCGCGCGCAGCCTCACGGCGTCCGACGGCGCCAGGGACGACCGCCACTCCGCCGTCAGCGGGGACTGCTGGGGCCGTGGCGACAGGGACGCCCAGCGCACGCTGACGCCGGGCAGCACCTGAAGGGCGCTGCCCGGCGCGGCGGCCCCACCCGCGGTCAGTCGAGGGCCCTCGCCGTCGCCTCGGCCAGCAGCGAGAGCCCGGTGTCGAGGTCGTCGTCGCTGGTGGTGAGGGCGGGCAGCAGCTTGACGACCTCGTCGTGCGGACCGGAGGTCTCCACGAGCAGGCCCAGCGAGAAGGCCTCGGCCGCCACCCTCCCGGCGAGCCCCTCGGCGCTGAGCACCAGGCCGCGGGCGAGGCCCCGGCCCCTCACCGTGCCGTCGGTGCCCCCGCGGCGGACCACGTCGGCCACGATCCGGCACAGCCCGTCGTGCACCCGCTCCCCCCGGGCGAGGGTGGACCGCTCGAGGGCGTCGTCGGCCCAGAAGGTGCGCAGGGCCGCCTCGGCGGTGACGAACGCGGGGTTGTTGCCGCGGAAGGTGCCGTTGTGCTCCCCCGGCTTCCACACGTCGACCTCGGGGCGGATGAGCACCAGCGACATCGGCAGCCCGTACCCCGAGATCGACTTCGACAGCACGACGACGTCGGGGGTGATCCCGGCCTCCTCGAAGGAGAAGAAGCCCCCGGTGCGCCCGACGCCCATCTGCACGTCGTCGACGATGAGCAGCACCTCGTGGCGGTGGCACAGGGCGGCGAGCGCCTGCAGCCACTCGGCCCGCGCGGCGGTGAGGCCGCCCTCCCCCTGGACGGTCTCCACGATGACGGCGGCGGGGAGGTCCAGGCCCGAGCTGGGGTCGCCCAGCAGCCGCTCGAGGACGGTGTGGTCCGCGCCCGGGACGCTGCGGTCGTACGGCACCGGGGTGGTGTGGTGCAGGGGCACCCCGGCGCCGCGGCGCTTCGCCGAGTTGCCGGTCACCGACAGCGCGCCCAGCGACATCCCGTGGAAGGCGTCGGTGAAGAAGACGACGCCCGTGCGCCCGGTGGCCCGGCGGGCCACCTTGAGAGCGGCCTCGACGGCGTTGGCCCCGGTGGGACCGGGGAACATGACCCGGTGGCCGAGCCCCCGCGGCGCGAGCACCAGCTCGTGGAAGGTCGTCAGGAACCGCGCCTTGGCCGTGGTGTGCATGTCCAGGCCGTGGGTGACGCCGTCGCGCAGCAGGTGCTCGACCAGTGCCCCCTTCAGCGCGGGTGGGTTGTGGCCGTAGTTCAGGGCCCCCGCGCCCGCGAACATGTCGAGGTAGCGGGTGCCGTCGGTGGCGGTCATCCAGCTCCCGACGGCGGTGTCGAAGACGACCGGCCAGCTGCGGCAGTAGGAGCGGACGGCCGACTCGTGCCGCTCGAAGACGCCGCTGTCCACGGGAGCGTCGAGGGCGCCCGGTCTGACGTCCGCCTCGAGCGCGGTGAGGTCGAGATGGGTGCGAGCTCTGGCGGTCTGCGTCGACATGGTGAGGTCCCCCCTCGTCGGTGCTGAGCGGTGCCGCCGGGTGGGGCACCGGTGGTGCGTCGACCGGCCACGTCGTCGTGGCCATCGGTCGGGTCGGTCGGGTCGATCGGGTCGGGTCGGCGGTCTCGCCGGTGCTGCGGGGTCAGGCGGCGGGCGCCGCCGGGTTCCCGCGCCAGCGGCTGCCGGCCGCGAGGTCGCTGCCCTTGAGGCAGAACGCGTCGGGGTCGACGACGGCGCCCGCGCGGACCACCACCCCGTGGTGGACGAAGGCGCCGGTGCCGACCGTGGCGCCATCGCCGACGAGGACGCGGTCGGAGGTGAAGACACCGTCTTCCAGCGAGTGCGACTGGAGGGAGGAGCCGGGACCGAGGCAGACGTCGTCGCCCAGCTCGACCAGCGAGTGCTCGGGCATCGACGCGCCGTCGTCGTAGAGCCTCCGGCCGACCCTGACGCCCAGGGCCCGCAGGAGCAGGGGCTTCAGGGGCGTGCCGTCGAAGGCGGTCAGCAGCGGCGCGGACAGCTTCCACATCTTCCACATGCGCTCGTGGCGCCAGAAGTACGGGTCGTAGATGGAGACCGCCTGCGGCCGGAGCCGCCACCCCGGCACCGCCAGGCGCTCGGCGGCCACCAGGAGCCCCGCGGACAGCGGGAGCAGGAGCACCAGGCCGACGACCACGGCGAGGACCCCGTGGGCCGGCTCCAGCGCGACGACCGCGACGACCAGGAGGCACAGGAGGAGCACCTGCATCCAGCGCACCCCCAGCAGCAGGGCCATCGACCCGACGTTGTGGCGCAGCTTGCGCCGCATCCGGTCGGGCAGCTCCGCCTCGGGGACCGGGGGGACGCCGCGGTCGGACGTGCGGGGGATGGCGAAGGCCGGTGAGCCGAGCAGGCCGGTGCCGCTGCGCACGGGCCCGTCGAGGGGGACGAGGACCTTGGTCGCCAGCAGCACGTCGTCGCCGGTGCGCCCACCGGCGGGGTACACGACGAGGTTGCCGAGGAAGGACCGCGACCCGATCTCGGCCGCCGCGAGGCGGAAGCCGTTGCTGGCGTAGTCGGCGTTGGCCATGGACAGCCCGTCGGAGATCATCGTCCCGCTGCCCACCCGGCACAGGGCCGGCGCCTCGTGGGCGTGCGTCGTGCCGAAGTTCGAGCCGGTCTGGCGCAGGTCCGGCTGGCTCCAGCCCACCCAGCGCATGTAGCGCGTCGCCAGGGCGCTGTCTCCGGTCAGGGTGACCAGGAACGGGTTGTTGGACGTCCGGGCCACGAACCGGTGGAGCAGGTAGCGCACACCGGGCACGGGATGGACCTCGCCGGGCGGCACCAGGCGGTGCACGAGGCGCGCCAGGGGGCCGACGGCCACCAGCGCGAGTGCGAGCAGGCCCAGCAGCAGCACCGTCGCGAGCACCACGGCCTCGAGCAGCAGCAGGCCGGCGCTCGTGGCGGCGGGCACGACGCGGGCCCCGATCCACGCCTCGAGGACGCCCACGAGCAGGGGGACGAGCACCACGAAGAGCTGCAGCACCGACAGCGTGCCGAAGACGCCGCGGCGCCACGCCGGGGCGGGCGCCGAGACCAGGCGCTGGAAGTCGGCGCCGTCGTCGGCCGGGACGGCCGGCGAGCCGTGCCAGCGCTGGCCGTCGGGGACCTCCTGGCCGCGCTGCAGGGAGGACGCGTGGGCGAGCTGGGCGTCGGCGCCCACCCTGGTGCCGGTGTCGAGCACGGAGGCCTCGCCCACGTAGGCGCGCTCGCCGACCACCGTGCGCCCCGTGCGCAGGCGCCCGGCCTCGACGCGGTACCCGAGCATCCACACGCCCCGGGAGACGACGGCGTCCGCGCCGATCTCCACCAGGTCGCTGGCCACCGGCACGTGGTTGCTCAGCACGAGCGCACCCCGGCCCACCCTCACGCCCAGGGCCCGCAGGTAGGAGTTGTAGACCGGGGTGCCGACGAAGAGGACGAGGGGGTTGCTGCGCACCAGCGAGCGCACGACCCACAGCCGCAGGTGGCGGGCGCTCCACAGGGGCACCTCCTGCTCGCGCCAGCGGCCGACCAGCACCCACTTGAGCAGCACGGGAGCGCCGCTCAGCACGAGCGCTGCGCTGGCGGAGACCGCGAGGGCGCGCAGCACCACCGACCCCGTGCCCTCGGCACCCGAGAGCACGCCGTAGGCCAGGTGCAGCAGCCAGGCGGTGCCGGCGGCGTAGGCCAGCGCGAAGAGCACCTGGGCGGCGCCGAAGCACGCCACGCGCGCCGAGGAGGCCGGGTGCGGAGGCCGCACCGGCTCTGCCGCCACCGCGGGCGCGCCACCCGCCGTCCCGCCCGCCGGACCACCCGCCTCGGCGGCGGCGTCGCACCACCCCGCGAGCGCCCGCAGCGTGGCCAGCCGGTAGACCTCGCGCACCGGCACCTCGCGGCCGCCCTCGCGCAGCCGGGTGCAGAAGCGGGAGACGACCAGCGAGGTGGTGCCGAGGTCCGCGAAGAGGTCGGCGGTGACCCCCACCGCGTCGGCGGGCAGCCCCGAGGCCGCCGCGAGCGCGTCGCGCAGGGCCTCCTCGGCGGGGGTGGCGGGCGGCTCGGCGTCCTCTCCCTCGCGCCGGCCGCTGGGAGCCGGCAGCGCCTTCCGGTCGGCCTTGTCGCTGGTGGTCATGGGGATGCGGTCGAGCTGCTCGTAGAAGGCGGGCACCATCCACGGCGGCAGCTCCTCGCGCAGCCGGTCGCGCAGCGCCGCTGGGGTCACCGCCGCACCGGCCGGCCCGGGGCGCACCGCGTAGTACGCGACGAGCTCGGCCGAGCCCGTGACCGGCTCCCAGGTGGAGACCACGGCCTGGGCCACGCCGGGGGCGCCGAGCAGCACGGACTCGACCTCGGCGAGCTCGATGCGGTAGCCGCGCACCTTCACCTGGGTGTCGATGCGGCCGTGGTAGGCCAGCTGGCCGTCGGCGGTCAGGCTGCCGAGGTCCCCGGTGCGGTAGATCCGACCGGAGGGGTTGTTCGGCAGCCCGAAGGGGTCGGGCACGAAGGCCCTCGCGGTCAGGTCGTCGCGGCCGAGGTAGCCGACGGCGAGCCCGACCCCCGCCAGGCCGATCTCGCCCCGCTCCCCCGGCGCGGCCAGCCGCACGCCGCCACCGACCCCGTCGCCGGCGTCGCCGTCCTCGTCGTCCTCGCCGGGCAGCGCCAGCAGCACGGCGGTGTACGTCGGCAGGGGCAGGCCGAGGGTCACCGGCCGGTCGGGGTGCACCTCCTGCCAGGTGGCGGTGACGGTGGCCTCGGTGGGCCCGTAGACGTTGAGCATCCGCCGCCCGGGCCGGCACCAGCGGGTGACCACGTCCTGGGGGCACGCCTCGCCGGAGACCAGCAGCAGCCGCAGCAGCGGCAGCTCCTCGGCGTCGAGGGTGGTCAGCAGCGTCGGCACGCACGCCACCGCGGTGATGCGGCGCGAGACCAGGAAGTCCTGCAGCTCGGCGCCCACCAGGGAGGCACCGGCGGGCCTGGGCACCAGCACCGCGCCGGCGGCCCAGGGCACCCACGACTCCTCCACCGAGAAGTCGAAGGCGATGGTCATGCCCTGGTAGACGCGGTCGTCGGGCCGGTAGCCGTAGCAGCCGGCCGCCACGCGCACGAAGCTGACGATCGACGCGTGCTCGACGGCCACGCCCTTGGGCCGCCCCGTGGTGCCCGAGGTGTAGACGACGTAGGCCAGCTCGTCGACGGGCTCCCCGGCCTCGTCGGCGGTCAGCGGCCCGTCGGGCAGGGCGTCGGCGTCCTCCACCTCGACGACGACGACGCCGCCGGGGACCTCCCGCCCGCGCAGCCGCGCGGTGGTGAGCAGCACCCGCACGTCGGCGTCGGCGCAGACGTAGGCGACGCGGTCGGGCGGGAAGGCCGCGTCGAGCGGCACGTAGGCCGCGTGCAGCCGGGAGACGGCCACCATCGCGGTGCAGGCGCGGTCGGCCTCGTCGAGGACGAGGGCCACCCGCGCCCCGGGGCCGACGCCGGCGGCGCGCAGCAGCCTGGCGGTCTGGTCGGCGCGGCGGGAGACCTCGGCGGTGGTGAGGACGCGGACCCCGCCCGGTTCGTCGGGGCCCCCCAGCTCGAACGCGGGGGCGTCGGGGAGGGCGGCGAGCCGGTCGTCGAAGACGTGGTGGAGCCGCTCACCGGGCTCCCACCGGACCGCCTGGTCGCGAGAGGCGTCGACGAGCAGCGGCCTGCTGCCGCTGCTGGCCCCGCCCTCGCCGCCCACCTGCTGGGACGTCGCTGGCCGAGTCGTGAGCACCTGTGCTCTCCCCCTCGCTGCAGCGCCCCCCGGCAGCTGCTGCTGCCGCGAGCGTCGCAGCCGCGACGGGCCCCTGCAACCCGAGATCGACAGACATCGCCGCAGGTCAGAGGGGGTGTCCCCCCGAGGAGGACGTCAGTGGGGGCGCGGTGGACGCACCGGGGAGACGGTCCCGGGAGCCCGCTGCGGGGTCAGTACCCGAGCACCTGCGCGACGCGGCGGACCGGGGCGATGCGGTTGGCCCGCAGCGCCTCGACGGGCGCGGCGCCCAGGGCCTCGTCGTGGGTGAACAGCCAGCGCAGCGCCTCGGCGTCGGAGTAGCCGGCGTCGAAGAGCACCGTCAGGGTGCCCGGCAGGCTGACGAGCGGCTCGGGCTCCACCAGGCGCGCCGGCACCTGCAGCACCTTCGGCCGGCCGGGTGCCGAGGACCGGCGCACGCCCACGAGCAGCCGCTCGTCGAGCATGCGGCGCACCTTCTGCACGTCGCTGTCCAGGCGCTCGACGATGTCGGGCACCGTCAGCCACGCGTCGTCGGGGACGAGCTCCGCCAGGCGGTCCAGCTCCTCGGTCGTGTCAGCCACGCGCAGAGCCTGCCACCGCCTGAGGTGTTGCTGAACTCGGCCTCCCCCACGGGGACCCGACCGTAGACTCGTCCGCGTGGCCACAGCGGTGAAGGACCCCCTCGTCGGGCGCCTCGTCGACGGCCGCTACCTGGTGCACGACAGGATCGCCAGCGGCGGCATGGCCACCGTCTACCTGTCGACGGACACCCGCCTGGAGCGCCCGGTGGCGCTGAAGGTGATGCACGCCCACCTCGCCGCCGACGCGTCGTTCGTGGCCCGCTTCACCCGCGAGGCCCGCTCGGCGGCGCGCCTGAGCCACCCCGGTGTGGTGTCCGTGTACGACCAGGGCGCGGGTGACGGCACCGTCTACCTGGCCATGGAGTACATCCCGGGCCGCACCCTGCGCGACCTGGTCGCCGCCGCCGCCCCCCTCACCCTGGGTGACGCCCTCGACCTCATCGAGGAGGTGCTGGACGGGCTCGCCGCCGCGCACGGCGCCGGGCTGGTGCACCGCGACGTCAAGCCCGAGAACGTCCTCGTCGGTGACGACGGCCGCCTGCGCGTGGCCGACTTCGGCCTCGCGCGCGCCGCCACCACGGCCACCGGCGGAGCCACCAGCACGCTGATCGGCACCGTCGGCTACCTCGCCCCGGAGCTGGTCCTCGACGGCGCCTCCGACGAGCGCGCCGACGTGTACGCCGCGGGCGTCGTCCTGTACGAGCTGCTCACCGGGCGCGCGCCCTTCGCCGGCGGCGCCCCGGCGCAGGTGGCCTACCGCCACGTCAGCCAGGACCTGCCCCTCGTCTCCCGGGTGCGCCCCGGGGTGCCCGAGGGCGTCGACGCGCTCGTGGCCAGCGCCACCGACCGCGAGCCCGACCGCCGCCCCCGCGACGCCGGCGTGATGCTCGAGCTGGTGCGCGACCTGCGCGACGGCCTGCCCGACGACGTGCTCGACGCCCCCGCCGTGGTCGTGCCCGACCCCGCCACGGCGCCCGTGACCGTCGACGGCACCCGCGTGCACGACCGCGAGCACATCGTGGCGCTGCCCGTGAGCGAGCTCCGCGACGCCGCCGCCGCCGGTCCCGCCGCTCCGCTGGCGACGCCGACCGCCGCCTTCTCGCAGACCGACATCGCCCAGGCGTCGCAGGACGCCCCCGAGACCCGCAGCCGGACGCGGGCCGTGCGCCGGACGTCGAGCCCGCTGGGCCTGCCCGCCGACGCCGAGGAGCCCCGCGACGACGGCCCCCGGCGCAGCCGCTCGGGTCGTCTGCTGGCGGTGCTCGCGGGTGTCGTGGCCCTGCTCGTCGTCCTGGGAGGCGGCGCCGTCTGGGCCGTCTCCTCGGGGCCGTTCGCGAGGGTCGTCGTCCCGCTCGTCTCGCCCGGCACCGCGCAGGCGCAGGCCACCGCGTCCCTCGAGGACGCCGGCTTCACCGTGGTGCCCGAGCGGGAGTTCAGCAACACCGTCGCCGAGGGGACGGTCATCGAGACCGAGCCCGCGGGGGGCACGCGCGTCGCCAAGGACAGCAGCGTCACCGTCGTCGTCTCGCAGGGCGTCCAGCTCATCCCGGTGCCCGACCTGACCGGCAAGACCCAGGCGCAGGCCGAGACGGCCATCACCGACAGCGGCCTGGTGGTCGGGGAGGTCGGCCAGACCTACTCCGAGACGGTGCCCGTCGGCAGCGTGGTGTCGCAGCAGACGCCGACCAACAACCCGCTCAGGGCAGGCTCGGAGGTGGCGTTCACCGTCTCCCAGGGCCCCAAGCAGATCCCGGCTCCGGTGCTCAGGGGCCGCACCCTCGACGAGGCGACCCAGGCGCTGAGGGACGTCGAGCTGCAGCTCGGCGACGTGAAGCGCCAGAACGACGGCACGGTCCCCGCCGGCGAGGTCATCTCGTCGTCACCGTCGACGGGCAACCTCGGCGTCGGAGACCGCGTCGCCGTCGTCGTCTCGGACGGGCCGGCCATGGTCACCGTCCCGGGTCTGGTCGACCGCTCCGTCGACGACGCGCGCGGGATCCTGGAGGGCCTCGGCCTGGAGGTCGACGTGCAGCGCACCTGGATCGTCGGTGACCGCGTCCAGGGCCAGGACGTGCCGGGAGACAGCAAGGTGCTCCCCGGCACGAAGGTCACGCTCTACGTCGGTCCGTGACCACCGGGGCCTGACCGCTCGGGCCCGACCGCCGGGCCGAGCCCGAGCGGTCACCCGGACAGGAGCTCCGAGAGCACCTCGGCGGCGAGGTCCGTGCCGGCGTCGTCGACGTCGAGGTGGGTGACCAGGCGCGCGGTGCGCGGGCCCAGCGCCGAGAGGGCGACGCCCCGCTGCGCGGCGGCCAGCACCAGGGCGCGGGCGTCGGGGACGTCGAGGACCACGATGTTCGTGTCGACGAGCGCCGGGTCGGTGCACCCCGGACGCGCCGCGGCGGCGGCCTCGGCGAGGCGCCGGGCTCGGGCGTGGTCGTCGGCGAGCCTGTCGACGTGGTGGTCGAGGGCGTGCGAGGCAGCAGCGGCCAGCAGGCCGGTCTGGCGCATGCCGGCGCCCATGCGCTTGCGCCACACCCGGGCGCGGGCGATGCGCTCGGCGGAGCCGACGAGCACGGAGCCGACGGGGGCACCGAGCCCCTTCGACAGGCACACCGAGGCGGTGTCGACCAGTCCCCCGACCTCGCGGAGCACCTCCTGCCAGCCGCCGGGGCGCTGCTCGCGCTGGGAGACGGCGGCGTTCCACAGGCGGGCGCCGTCGAGGTGGAGGGCCACCCCGGCGTCGGCGGTGAGGGTCCTCAGGGCGTGCAGCTGCTCGAGCGGCTGCACGGTGCCGCCGCCGAAGTTGTGCGTGTCCTCCACGGCGACCGCGGCGGTGGACACCAGGTG
>JAKONK010000167.1 GCA_022701985.1 Actinomycetales bacterium | reverse complement strand
CTGAGCGCGGAGCAGAAGGCGCAGGTGCACGACCCCGTGGAGATGGGGCGCCTGGCGGACGAGCTGCCCATCGAGCAGGTCGCCCAGCGCTGGATCGTCTCCGACGACGCGGCCGAGGTGGCGGCTGCGGTGAAGGGGTACGTCGACGCCGGTTTCGACCACCTGGTCTTCCACGGTCCGGGGGCGGACCAGACGCGGTTCCTGACGCAGTTCACCGAGGACGTGCTGCCCCTGCTGCGCACCACCTGAGGCGCGGCCGCCGCCGGGGCGCCGCCGCGGCGGGTCAGCCGAGGTGGTCCGGGGCCACCCTCTGCTGCACCGGCCAGGCGGAGGGGCCGCGGAGGACCCACCGGGCGGTCGCCTCCGCGTCGAGGAGCACCACGCCGCGCTCCTCGGCGGTGACGGTCGCGCTGTTGGTGAAGCCCCCGGTGGTGAGCAGCACCGCGGTGGCGAGCGGGTCGCCCTCCACGCGCTGCGCCAGGGCCCGCACGGCGGGCGCGGCCACGTGGCCGTCGCCGCTGGCGCGGCAGCCCACGACCAGGGACGTCGAGCCCCGGCTGGCCAGGACGTGGACGAGGTCGTCGCCGCTCTCGCCGGGCTCGACGTGAGCGTCCTCCCAGCCGTCGCGCCGCAGGTCGCGGCTCACCTCGAGGACCAGCTGCTGCAGCGGGAGCGGCGCCAGCCGGGCCCGCTCAGCAGCCAGGGCCGCCAGGTCCTCGTGGCGCCGCGCGGCGTCGCCGTCACCGTCCGCGGCCTCCCCGGTGGGCAGAAGGTGGACGACGCCGAGGCCCGCGAGACCCAGCAGCAGCGCGAGCACCACCCAGTGCCACCAGCCGAGCCAGTGCCAGGCGTCGTGCACGACGGGCAGGGTCAGCAGCGGAGCCAGCAGCAGCGCACCGGTGCCGGCGACCAGCCACCACGAGGTCCGACCCTCACCCTGACCGCTGCTCATGTCCCTGCTCCCTCGGTGCTCGAGCCCCCACGGCTCCGACGACCGTCCTGACCGTCCCAGGTGGGCGGCCCCGACTGATCACGACACGCCGCGGGTCAGGAGCCCCCGAAAGGGTGACGCACCCGGACGGAGCGGGCGAGGGCTCCACGCAGCGTCACCCGCGGGGAGGCCCGGTGATCACCCGTCCAGGCCCACGGGAGCGCCGTCCCCGGTGGTGCGGCGGACGGTCTCGCTCTCACCGCGGGCGCGCAGGGCGCGCTCGGCCTCGTCGGGGGCCGTCCCCCGCCGGCGCAGCTCGCGCAGGTGCGCCAGCTCGCCGTCCACACCGCTCAGCACCGCGCGCAGGCGGTGGGCCGCGTCGTCGTCGAGGGGCTGGCTGCTCACCGCGCCAGGATCCGGCGGGCGCGCGCGTCCGGCCAGGCCCGGTGGGTGAACAGCGGGAGTCCCCTCGGTGGCGCGGCCGGTGCGACGGGCTGTGGCGGGGCCGTGGCGCGGCGGGGACGCTGCTGGGACGCTGCGGGGGTGAGGACACCGGGCAGCTCGACCGGCTCGACGGGCCTCGTGCGCCGGGTGGCCCTGCGCCCCGGGCGACCGCGCCGCGCGCTCGGTCTCGACCGCGGCGCCGGGGCCGGGACGTCGCGGGCCGAGCGCGGTCTCGACCCGGTGCTGGCCCACCTGCGCGCGGGCGGCGGCGCACCCGCGGTCCCGGTGCCGGCGGAGCAGGTGCCCGGGACCGCGACGGGTGACGGGCTCACCTGGGCCCAGGCCGACGCCGACGACCCGACGTGGTGGCCGCAGGGCGTCGCCTCCCTGCGCGGCGGTGAGGTGCTGCTGGTCGGCTGGTACGAGCGTCCGTCGGGTCCGTGGTGGCGGCGCCGGCTGCCCCGCTCCCGGGTGAGCGTCGTCGACAGGGCAGACCCGGCGCACCCGCGCTACGAGCACGTCGAGCTGGTGGTGCCCCGCCGCGGGCCCGTCGGCCGGGTGCTCGCGCCGGGTCCCGTACCGGTGCACGCGGGCGGCCTCGCCGTCGTCGAGCGCGGCCAGGGCGGTCCCCTGCTGCTGGTGGCCGACACGCTGGCGGGGCTGCGGGCGTTCGCCCTGGACGACCTCGCGCGCCGCCGCGGGAGGTGGGTGCTCCCCCAGCGCTCGTCGGTGCGCGTGCCGCTGCTGCGCGGCGTGCTGGCCGACCTGCGCTCGGGGCGGCGGCCCGACCCGTTCCGCTTCTCCTTCGTCGGCGCGGTCGGCGGCGGGGTCGGCGGCGGGGTCGGCGGCGGGGTCGGCGCTGGGCGCCCGGATGCCGGACCGGGCCTGGTGGTCGGGGAGTACCGCCGGGCTGCTGCGTGCACCCCCGACGGGGTGCCTCGCCTGCTGCGCTACCGCCTCGACCCGGTGACCGGGCTGCCCGCCGCGCGACCCGGGGCCCGGCGCGGCGAGCCCGAGGAGGTCCACGCGGGCCAGCCACCGCGGATGCAGGGGGTCGCCGTCCTCCCGGCTCCCGGGGGCGGACTCACCTGGTGCCTGTCCGCGAGCGCCGGGCACGACCGCTGCGGCGACCTGCACGTCGGGGAGCCCGGGGCCTGGACGACGCACCGGGGGGCGCTGCCCCCGGGGTGCGAGGACCTCGACCCCGAGCGGCCGGGAGACCCGAGCTCCCCGCTGTGGGGCGCCAGCGAGCACCCGGGGCAGCGGTGGGTCTTCCCGGTGGTCGTGCCCCGCTGAGCGGCCGTCCGCGGACCCGCCGTCGGCGCGAGGTCCTAGGGTGCGCGCGTGAGCACACCGACCTCGCCCAGCCACCCGCTCGTGCCTCTCAGCGCCGCGGAGCTGACCCGCAGCCGCGAGCTCCTCGCCGCCGCGGGCCACCTGGCCGAGACCGTGCGCTTCGCCTCCGTCGCCCTGGCCGAGCCGCCCAAGGCCGAGCTGCTGGCCTGGCGCGAGGGGGACCCGGTGCCCCGCCGCACCCGGTCGGTGCTGTGGGACCGCGCCGACAACCGCACCCACGTCGCCGTCGTCGACCTGGCCGCCGACGGCGGGGCCGGGGCGGTGCTCGAGTGGCGGCACCTGCCCGACGAGGTCCCCAACTTCACCCTCGACGAGTGGCACGAGGCCGAGGAGGCGCTCAAGGCCCACCACCGCGTGCGGGAGGCGCTGGCGGCCCGCGGCATCACCGACCTCGACCTGGTGCTGCTCGACACCTGGACGTACGGGCGCGAGGTCATGCCCGAGCAGTGGCGCGACCGGCGCCTGGGCTGGGCCGACGTGTGGCGCCGCGAGACGCCCACCGGCTCTCCGTACGCCCACCCCGTCAGCGGGCTGAAGTTCGTGCTCGACATGAACACCTTCGAGCTGCTCGAGGTCCACGAGGACGACGACGCCGCGCGCCGTGCCGTCGGCGCCGTGGACGCCTCCCCCGCCGTGGTCGGCGAGTACGAGGCCGACCTGCTGCCCGCCGTGCTGCCGGGCTTCTCCGTGCGCGAGCCGCTGGCCCAGCTCGACATC
Source organism: Actinomycetales bacterium (assembly GCA_022701985.1). GTDB lineage: Bacteria > Actinomycetota > Actinomycetes > Actinomycetales > Quadrisphaeraceae > Quadrisphaera. The sequence continues at coordinate 6,230 of JAKONK010000167.1, read as the reverse complement.
ACCCAGCCCGACGGGCCGGGCTTCTCCGTGGTCGACGGGCTGCTCACGTGGGACCGGTGGCAGGTGCGCCTCGGGTTCACCCCGCGCGAGGGCCTGGTGCTGCACCAGCTCGACTGGGTCGACGGCGCCCCCGGGTCGGAGCAGCGCCGCACGGTGGGCCACCGGCTGTCGTTCGCGGAGATGGTGGTGCCCTACCGCGACCCGTCGTTCGACCACTACCGCCGCACCGCCTACGACATCGGTGAGTGGGGCCTGGGCTACATGACGACGTCGCTGGAGCTGGGGTGCGACTGCCTCGGGGAGATCCGCTACCTCGACGCCGTCCTCACCGACTCCCGCGGCGAGCCGTACACGACGAAGAACGCCATCTGCCTCCACGAGGAGGACGACGGCGTGCTGTGGAAGCACGTCGACGCGAACGGCCGCGCCGCCGTGCGCCGCGCCCGCGTCATGGTCATCTCGTTCCACGCGACGGTGGCCAACTACGAGTACCTCGTCTACTGGCGCCTCCACCAGGACGGTGCCGTCAGCTGCGAGGTGCGGGCCACGGGGATCATGGTGACCACGCCGCTGCCCCCCGGCGAGGCGACGCCGGCCACGGGCGTGCTGGTCGACGAGCGCACCTACGCCCCGATCCACCAGCACTTCATCGTGGCGCGGCTCGACCTCGACGTGGACCGCGACCCGTCGGCCCCGGGCGGCCTGGCCACCAACACCGTGGTGGAGGTCGACTCGGTGGCCGAGCCGATCGGCCCCGGCAACCCCTACGGGCTCGCCGTCACCACGCGGACGACGCCGGTGCGCTCCGAGGCCGAGGCGGGCCGCAGCACGAACGCCGCCACCGCCCGCACGTGGAAGGTGGTCAACCCGCAGCGGCGCAACGCCCACGGCGCGCCGGTGGCCTACAAGCTGCACACGCCGTCGGCGATCCCGGCGCTGTTCGACCCCGAGGCGCCGCAGTTCCGGCGCGCACCGGTCATGGGGCACCCGGTGTGGGTCACCCGGCACCACGACGACGAGCTCTGGCCGGCCGGCGACAACCCCACGCAGTCCGCCGAGGACACCGGCATGACCCGGTGGACCGCCGACGACGAGCCGCTGGAGAGCACCGACGTGGTGCTGTGGCACGTCTTCGGCATCCACCACGTGCCGCGGCCGGAGGACTGGCCCGTCATGCCGTGCGACCCGGTCGGGTTCTCGATCACGCCGTCCGGCTTCTTCGACAGGAACCCGACGCTCGACGTCGCCCCGCCGCGTTCGGGTGGTCCTGGCGGCCACTGCCACGCCTGAGCCGCCCCCGGGGTCAAGGTGGGGCACCGGCGCGCCGATGCCCCACCATGGCCCAGCAGATCGTGGTGAAGAACCGCCAGCAGATGGCGGCCGAGACCGAGGACGCCCTGCGCGACGCCGCACACGCCGGCGCCCTCGACCCCCAGGGGACCGGTGCGACGCACTTCAGCCGCCGCACCGGCTACCACCTGCACTCCGTCGGCTTCGACTCCGAGGGCCACCCCCAGACCTGGGTCTTCACCAAGGGCTGAGCCCCGCCACCTGGCGGCGGCTGGCGGCGGCTAGCGGCGGCTAGCGGCGGCTAGCGGCGGCGCAGCACGCCCGCGGCGTAGGCCGCCTGCCCCGCGTGCTGCAGGTCGTCACCGAGGACGCTGGTCAGGCGCACCCCGAGGGTGACAGGCGGGTCCCAGTCGGTGTCGACGACGCGGTCGAGCTCCTCCGGGGACAGTCCCGCGAGGTAGGCGCTGGTGCGCGCGTGGACGGCGCCGAGGTACCCCCGCAGGAGGTCGGCCGGGGCTCTGACGGCGAGCACCTGCTGCTGGTCGAAGCCGTAGCCGATCTCGTCGTCGTCGAGCGGCAGGTCGAAGCGCCGGGCCCAGGTGTCGCCGCCACCACCCGCGCCGGCGACCGGCGAGGTCCAGACCTGGTCGCTGCCGGCGACGTGCGCGACGTGGTCGTCCTGCACGCGCGCCAGGTGCCACACGAGCCAGGCGACGGTGTTGCTCCCCGGCTCCAGCGGGGTGGTCAACTGGTCGTCGGTGAGCCCGTCCAGCGCCTGCGCGACGACGTCGCGCACCTGGTCGAGCCCGTTCTGCAGCACCTCGGTCGCGTCCACGCCGCCCCCCTACCCGGTGCGGCCGCACCCCACGCGCCCCCGGCCCCGCCCGGTGGGGTGGCCGGCGAGGGTCAGACGGGGTCGATCTGCTCGGCGTCGAGCCAGGTGCAGACGATGTCGCCGCCGCCGGTGGTCCACACCACGCGGGCCATCCACCCCGCGCCCTCGCGGCGCCACTCCAGCACCAGGCCCGCGTGGTCGGCGCCCGTGGCGTGCACCCAGCAGTGCACCTGCCGCTGCGGACGCCGCTGCGCGAGGGCCTCCTCGGCGGCGCGCCGGGTGCTCTCGTTGGCGGCCACGAGCCAGGCGGGCAGCCCCGCGCTCGCCCGGTTCGTCCCTCCCGCCACCGGGGCAGGATGGCACGCACCGACCCGCTCGTGCGAACGGGTGTTCGACCGCTCGAGGCGCGGCGTCAGCCCGCGTCGACGGCGGCGGCGCGCTCGACCATCAGCTCCTGCACCGACTCGCGGGCGGAGCGGCGACGGCGGTAGCGCTCCAGCCCCGCAGCGGCCGGAGCCTCCTCGGCCGGGCGGGCCGGCGCCTCGTGCCGCGCCGCGGGCAGCCGCGGCAGGGTGATCGCGGGGTGCGCCGGGACCTCGCGCACCACTCCGGGCACCAGGCGGCTCCAGCCGGTGCCGGTCCACACGTGGGAGGCCTGAGCCGCCCAGCCGTTGCGGCTGATGGTGACCCGCTCGCCCTCCGGCACGGCCGGGTCGAGGTACAGGTCGCCGGCCTGGGGACCGGGTGTGGGGCGCGGCGCTGCGATCACCCCCAGAACGGTACGCACGGGACACCTCCCGGTCCGGCAGCGACACGCTGCCGAGCGCTCACTCCCGGGCCCTCACTCCTGGGTGCTCGCCCGCAGCCGCTGGCGCTCGGAGGCCAGCGCGAACAGCGCCGCGTACGCCTCCCCCGCGGCCGCGTGCTCCCCCGCGGCCTCCAGCCGCTGGGCGCGGCCCTTCAGGTCGGCCTCGCGGCGGCCCAGCTCGCGCAGGAGGACGTCGTGCAGCAGGCCCGCTGCCAGCCGCGCGAGCCCGGCGTCGGAGTCGACCGGGAGCGGCACCACCGCGAGCGCCCCCAGCAGCGAGGCCACCTGGTCGGCGGTCTCCTCGGCGGAGGCGTCCACGAGGTGGTCGACCCAGGACACCCCGGCCTCACGGCCGGCGCCCACTCCCCCGGCCTTGCGCACGGCCTCGTGGACGGCGCGCGAGGGCGGCAGCACGAAGGCGTCGGCCTCCAGCTCGTCGAAGGCGAGGGGCACCGACGCGGGCGCCTGGACCACGAGGGCCAGCAGCTGGCGCTCAGCAGCGGCCACGACGTCGCGGTCGCCCCCGCCGGGTGCACCCGGACCACCGCGCCCGCGCCCCTGGGGTCCGGCGGGCCCCCCGCGTCCGGCGGCCCGCCCCGCGCCCTGGCCGCCGGTCTGGCCCGCGGCCCCCGCTCCGCGACCGGCGCGGAGGGCCTCGGTCTGCACCGCGCGCTGCACCGCGCCCAGGTCCATGCCGAGCATCCGGGCGAGCTGGCGGGTGTGCTCGTCGCGGAGCTGGCGGTCCTTGATGCCCGCGACCACGGGGGCCGCAGCACCGAGGGCGCGCACCCGCCCCTCGGCGGTCTCGAGGTCCCACGCCGCGAGCACCTGCCGCACGGCGAACTCGAACATCGGCCGCTTGGCCTCGACGAGGGCCACCACGGCCTCGTCACCGTCGGCCAGGCGCAGGTCGCACGGGTCCATGCCCCGCGGCTCGACCGCGACGTACGTCGCGGCGACGAACTCCTGGTCGTGCTCGAAGGCCCGGAGGGCGGCCTTCTGGCCGGCGGCGTCACCGTCGAAGGTGAAGACGACCTGGCCGGCGCCGTCGTCGTCGCCCAGGAGGCGGCGCACCACGCCGACGTGGTCGCTGCCGAAGGCCGTGCCGCAGGTGGCGACGGCGGTGGGCACCCCCGCCAGGTGGCAGGCCATCACGTCGGTGTACCCCTCGACGACGACCACCTGCTTGCGGCGGCCGATCTCCTTCTTGGCGAGGTCGAGGCCGTAGAGCACGTGGGACTTGCGGTACAGCGGGGTCTCAGGGGTGTTGAGGTACTTGGGACCGGAGTCGTCCTCGGTGAGGCGCCGGGCACCGAAGCCGATGACGGAACCGACGACGTCGCGGATGGGCCACACGAGGCGGCCGCGGAACCTGTCGTACGGGCCGCGCTGCCCCTGGGCGGCCAGGCCGCCGGTGACCAGCTCGTCGGAGGTGAAGCCCCGGCTGCGGAGGTGGTCGGTCAGCGCGCCCCACCCGGTGGGGGCGTAGCCGACGCCGAACGTCTCGGCGGCCGCCCTGTCGAAGCCGCGCTCCTTCAGGAAGCGCCGTCCGACCTCCGCCTCGGGCGAGAAGAGGCGCTCGGCGTAGAACTCCGCCGCGACGCGGTGCGCGTCGAGCAGGCGCTGCCGCTTGCCGACGTCCTGGGCGGGGCGCGAGCCGCCGCCGTCCTCGTAGCGCAGCGCGACGCCGGTCTTGGCCGCCATGGCCTCGACGGCTTCGACGAACGTGACCGCCGTCGTCTTGATGAGGAAGTCGAAGACGTCACCGCCTTCCCCGCACCCGAAGCAGTGGTACCTGCCGACCCCGGGACGCACCGTGAACGACGGGGAGCGCTCGTCGTGGAAGGGGCACAGGCCCTTCAGCGAGCCGACGCCGGCGGACTTGAGCACGACCTGCTCACCGACCACCTCGTCGATCCGCACCCGCTCGCGGACGGCGTCGACGTCCTCGCGCCGGATCTTGCCCGCCACGCCGTCGAGTCTAGGTCGGTGCGTCCAGTCGGGTCGTCGTCGCGGCTCGGAGCTGTGGAGGACGGGTGGTCCGCGCTCGTCGCCCGGGCCGCTGGTGATCTGCGCGCCTACGCTCGCTGACGTGGAGGACCTGCTCGCTCGGCTGGGTGACCTGCCGTCGTGGGTGCCGACGCTGCCCCTCTGGCTCAGCGTCGCGCTGCTGGTGGTCGACGCCGTCGTGCGCGTCGTCGCCGTCGCCGTCGTGCCCAACAACCGCCGCCCCTCCTCGGCGATGGCGTGGCTGCTGGCGATCTTCTTCCTGCCCTACCTGGGCATCGCGGCGTTCCTGCTCATCGGCTCCCCCAAGCTGCCGCGGGCGCGCCGCGAGAAGCAGCGGACGATCAACGCCATGATCATGGCGCGCACCGAGGGCATGGACGTGGTCCGCGAGGACGACCCCTGGCCGCCGTGGCTGGCCTCCCTGGTGCGCCTGAACCGCCACGCCGGCTCGATGCCCCTGGTCACCGGCAACTCGGCGACCGTGTCGACCGACTACGACAAGACCCTCCTCCAGCTCGCCGAGGAGGTCGACGGCGCCCGGCGGTTCGTGCACGTCGAGTTCTACATCCTGAACCTCGACGACTCGACCCGGCCGCTGTTCGAGGCGATGGCCCGCGCCCGCGAGCGCGGCGTCACCGTGCGGGTGCTCCTGGACCACGTCGCGTCGCTGCGCACCCCCGGCTACCGGGCCACGCTGCGCGCGCTCGACGCGATGGGCGTCGACTGGCGCGAGATGCTCCCGGTGCAGCCGCTGCGCGGGAGGTTCCAGCGGCCCGACCTGCGCAACCACCGCAAGATCGTGGTGGTCGACGGCGAGGTCGCCTGGACCGGCAGCCAGAACGCCGTCGACCGCGGGTACCACAAGAAGCGCTACGGCCGGCGGAACCTGGCCTGGCAGGACCTCATGGTGCGCTTCGAGGGGCCGGTGGTGGCCGAGGTCAACGCGCTCTTCGTCACCGACTGGTACTCGGAGACCGACGAGCTGCTGGAGTCCGAGGCCGACCCGGTGCCCGTCGAGGCCTCCCGGCGGATCGGGCGTCGCCTCGACTGCCAGGTGGTGCCCAGCGGTCCGGGCTTCGAGGGCGAGAACAACCTCAAGATGTTCAACGCGCTCATGTACTACGCCCAGGAGCGCGTCATCATCACCAGCCCGTACTTCGTCCCCGACGACTCCCTGCTCTACGCGGTGACGACGGCGGCCGAGCGGGGCCTGCGGGTGGAGCTGTTCGTCTCCGAGGTGGCCGACCAGTGGCTGGTCTTCCACGCGCAGCGCTCCTACTACGAGGC
>JAKONK010000101.1 GCA_022701985.1 Actinomycetales bacterium | reverse complement strand
GCGCGCTGCGCGAGGCCGACGGCGTACGACGGCCACCACGCACCGGCCGGGGGCTCGCCGCGGCCGCACTGGCCGTCGCTCTCCCCGACGCGCTTCACCCACAGGTACGCGTCGGCGTGAGCCCCGCTGGTCGCGGTGGTCGCGGGCACGCCGAGGGCGCGTCCGGGCGGGTTGCACCACGAGTCGGCGCCCTGGGCCGGTCCGTTGCCGTTGCGGCTGGTGTCGACCACGTAGTGGCTCCCGCCGAGGGCGGCCGAGAGGCGCTCGCCGTAGTCCTCCTCGTCGGCGGTGCGCTTGGAGTTGGAGGTGTTCAGCGCGAACCCGCGGGCGTGAGCGACCCCGGCGTCGCGCAGGCGCTGCGCCATGGTCGCCGCGTCGACCCAGCCGGAGTTGCCGGCGTCGAGGTAGGTCACCGCCGCGGTCCCGGCCAGCACGTCGACCGCGTCGCGCAGCATGGCGGAACGCTCGGCGCGGGCGCCGCCGGAGAGGCAGTCGACCTGGGCGAGGGCGTCGGGCTCGACCACGACGACCGCTCGGCGGTCACCGATGCCGGCGGCCACCTCGCGGACCCACGACGCGTAGGCGGAGGCGCTCCCGAGCCCGCCGGAGGAGTAGCCGCCGCAGTCGCGACCGGGGACGGCGTACAGCACCAGCACGGGCACGCTGCCCGACGCCGCGGCGCGGTCGACGACGTCCGCGGTCCGCGCGCGGGCCTGCTCGGTGGGCACCCAGTCACCGAGCCACACGGCACCGGGGGCGTCCGCGATCCTGGCCAGGACGGGGTCTCCCCCGCGTGCGAGCTCCTGGCGCGCGTCGCTGTCGGGGTCGACCCAGAACGTGGCCCCGGCGAGGATCCCCGACCCGTCCCGCCCGGCCGGAGCAGCAGCGGGGACTGCCGAGGTGGCGGCCGCGGTGGGGACGACGGTGGCTGCGGTGGAGGCGCTCGTCCCCCGGCCTGCGTCCTGGACGCCGCTCGCGGTGGGACGCGACGAGGACGGCGCGGGGGGCGCCGGGGAGCTGGAGATCGGAGCTCGGGTCGCGGTCTCGGCGGCCGAGGGGGCCGAGGGGGCTGCGGAGCCCCGCGGCGCCGTCGTGCTGGTGCTGCTGGCGCGGCCGATCACGTGCGCGAGGGCCACCGCTCGGTCAGCGCTCACCGCAGACGCCTCATCCCGGGTCCGGGCGGGCGCCGTCGCCTCGACCCGGGTGACGGGCGCAGCCCCGCCGACCAGCCCCGCGGCCCACGTGACGGGCGCGACCACCGCCCCCGCCGACAGGGCCGCGACGACCAGCAGGCTCCGGCGCCGTGCCCGGCGCGCAGACCTGCGGCGGGCCGCTCGGGTGGCAGGGGCTCGGTGGTGGGCGGTCTGCTCGGTCATGGGCGCTCCTCGCACCGGACCCGGGAACGTCCCCAGGTGCGGCGGGTCCATGCTGGGCGCCCGGCGGGGAGGACCGCAGGCGTTCGCCCGGATCCGCCCGCTTCGTCCGGTGCCCTCCGGCGCTCAGGCGGTGAGGTCCTTGGCCAGGTGCAGGCTGTGCTCGGAGTCGGCGTAGTAGCCGTAGGGCGCGGTGTCCTCGTACCCCGCGGAGCGGTACAGCGCCACCGCCTCGGGCTGCATCAGCCCGGTCTCGAGCACCAGCCGGCGGTGGCCCAGCGCCCGGGCGCGCTCCTCGACGGACGCCAGCAGCAGGCGCGCGTACCCCCGCCGGCGGTGCGCGGCCCGCACGTACATGCGCTTGAGCTCGACGTCACCCCCGCCGTGGTCGCGGAGCCCGGCGGTGGCCACGGGCTCGCCGTCGACCAGCGCCACGAGGAAGGCGCCGCCCGGCGGGGCGAACTCCGCGGGGCTCAGGGGGGTCTCGTCGGGCCCGCCGTAGCGGACCACGTACTCGGCCTGCACCTCCTCGACCAGCCGCTGGACCATCGGGGAGTCGTAGGCGGCCTCGACCAGGACGAGCCGGTGCTCGCCACCGGGGCGGGAGGGGGCGGAGGCGGACGGCGGGACCACGGGCGCCAGCGTGCCAGGCCGCCCGGACAGCGGTAGACACGTCCTCCAGAGGTCAAGACGCGACGCCTTCCCGACCACACCCCGGAGGTCCCCCGTGGGCAAGAAGTCCCTCATCGTCGGCGCAGCGATCGGGTACGTGCTCGGTGCGCGCGCCGGGCGGAAGCGCTACGACCAGATCGTCGCCCAGGTGTCGAAGCTGTGGAACGACCCGAAGGTGAAGTCCAAGGTCGACCAGGCCCAGACCGCCGCCGTCGACACCGCCAAGAGCGCCGCGTCCTCCGCCAAGGACGCCGTCTCCAACAACCCGACGGTGCAGAGCGCGGTGCAGACCGCCAAGGACAAGCTGCCCGGCTCCGGCTCGGGCACGTCGTCATCGACCAGCAGCACGGGCAGCGGCACCGGCAGCGGCACCGCCACGAACGGCGGTGTCCAGCCGGGCTCGACCACTCCGGCCACCCCGCGCACCGGTGGCGGCACCGGCACCACCACGCTGCCGCCCACCCCGACGACCCCGGGAACCACGCCCACCAGCAACACCGGCGGACGCCCCTGAGGCACGGCGCTGCGCGAGCGAGGGAGGCCCCCGGACCGGCTGGTCCGGGGGCCTCCCTCGTCAGAGGTGGCGCAGGTAGCGCTGCGGGTCGTCGAGGAAGGCCCGCCAGTGGGCCACGAGGGGCAGGTCGTCCCAGCGGGTCTCGGTGAGCCCGTCGCCGTCGACCAGCAGCACCCGCGCCCCGGGCAGCGCGGCGAGCACCGGTGAGTGCGTGGCCAGCAGCACCTGCGCCGTCCCGGTGGCGACGACGTCGGTCAGCTGGGCCAGCAGCGCCAGCTGGCTCGTGAACGACAGCGCGCTCTCGGGCTCGTCGAAGCAGTAGAACCCCGGCCCCTCGTAGCGCTGGGTGCCGAGCAGCGCGGTGAAGGCCTCCCCGTGGCTCATGGCGTGGAAGTCCTCGGGGTCGTCGCGGCTGCCCGCGACCGTGTCGAAGACCTGGTGCATCGTCTCGGCGCGCAGGAAGAAGCCCCACCGCCCCGCTCCGTGGCCGCGCAGCACGCGCAGCGCCCGCCCGACGGGGTCGGGCTCGTCGTCGACCGCCATCCCCCGGGTGCCGGCGGAGCCGCCGCGGCTGTCGAGGCCGTGGGCCCAGGCGACGCCCTCCAGCACCGTGGACTTGCCCGCGCCGTCCTCCCCCACGAGCACGGTCGCCGGGCCGAGGTCGAGCCCGTCGCGCAGCAGCTGCGCGACGGCCGGGACGGTCGCGGGCCAGGCGTCCGGGTGCAGCCCCTGCGCACGGGGGTCCAGCTCGACGCGGCGGACCGGCAGGCCCCAGCGGGTGGTGTCCACGCCCGTCAGGCGGAGGTCGGCGTCCGCTCCTGCAGCCCCCAGGGGCTGGCGTACCCGTCGTCGGCCGCGAGCAGGTCCAGGAAGGGCCGGTGCGGGAGCGCCTCCGGGCCGAGCACGCCCGCCCCCGACCAGCGCCCGTCGGCGAGCAGCTCGAGGGCCACCGCCGGGTTGACGGCGGTCTGCCAGACGACGCACTGGGCGCCGTACTCCTCCATCGACCAGGCGTTGTCGACCACGTGGTGCAGGTACACCTCGCGGGGGCGCCCCTCGAAGCCCTCCCCCCTGCCGGTGCCCGTGACCAGCAGCCCCGCGCACGTGGAGCCCTTCATCAGCGGTCCGAGCGTCGCCGGGTCTGGCAGGGCCGCGGCGACGACGTCGCGGGGGCTGACCTGCACGCCCTTGACGGTCACCGGCTCGGTGCGGTCGAGCCCGAGCTTGTGGAGGTCCTTGAGGACCGCGATGAACTCCGCGCCCAGGCCGTACTTGAAGGTCACCTTCTCGGCCTGGAGCCATCGGGGCATGAGGAGCACCTCCTCGTGCTCCACGTGCACGCACTCCACGGGGCCGATGCCGCCGGGGAAGTCGAAGACCTCGGGGTCGCTGAAGGGCTCCAGGGTGTGCCAGGCGCCGCGCTCCCAGACCACCGGCGGGTTCAGGCACTCCTCGATCGTCGTCCAGATCGAGAAGGAGGGAGCGAAGTCGTAGCCCTCGACCTGCAGGTTCGCGCCGTCGCGCACGCCCAGCTCGGTCACGTGGGAGAAGAGCTCCTCGGTGGCGTAGCGGGCGAAGACGTCCGCGAGCCCCGGTTCGACGCCGATGCCCACGAGGGCCAGCTGCCCGGCGTCCTCCCACTGCCGCGCCATGGCGAACTGCTCGTCGCCGAGCTTGACGCCGGTGAGCTCGTGGGGGCGCTCGGGGTGGGGGTGCGACAGGGACATCGCCATGTCGAGGTACCCGGCGCCGGCCTGCAGCGCACCGGTGAAGACCGGCATCACGAAGCGGGGGTCGACGGCGTTCATGACGTGCGTCGCCCCCACCTCCTTCGCCAGCGCCGCCACCGAGGCGGCGTCGGAGGCGTCGACCCGGGCGGCGCTGAAGCGGGCGGCCGCTGCGGCGCCCTCGCGCTCGCGCACCGCGGCGACGGTGCGCTGCGCGCGGCCCTCGTCGTAGTCGGCCACGACCACGGCGTCGAAGAAGGCCGCCGATCGCGAACGCCGCGCGAGGATGCGCGCCAGGGCGTCACCGACGCCACCCGAGCCGACCACCAGGAGCCTCATCTGCGGAGGCTAGCCCCGCTGTGAGCCGGTGGGCCCTGTCGCCGTCGCCCGTTCAGGGCCATGATGCTGCGTCCGCTCGTGGAGGGACACGGGCAGCGAGGAGGACGGCGTGGCGCAGGCGGTCGGAGCCGGGTCCGGGGCGGGCAGCAGCCCCGCGGGCCCGAGAGGGAGCGGAGACGCCGGCAGGGGCGAGGGCAAGGGCCTGGCGAAGGGGACGCTCGGCCTGTGGGGCAACACCGTCATCGGCCTGGCCTCGACGGCCCCCGCGTACGGCCTCGCCGCGACCCTGGGCTACCTCGGCGTGGGCGAGAAGGCGCCGGCGATGTTCATCGTCGCGTTCATCCCCATGGTGCTGACCGCGATCGCCTACCAGCAGCTGAACCGGGCCGTGCCCGACTGCGGCACCACCTTCACGTGGGGCACGAAGGCCTTCGGGCCCTTCGTCGGCTGGATGGGCGGCTGGGGCGTCGCCGTCTCGGCGATCATCGTGCTGGCCAACGTCGCGGAGATCGCGGCCATCTACACGCTGCGGGTGGTCGGGCTCGACGGCCTCGCGGACAGCCAGTGGGGCCGGATGGTCTTCGCCGTCGTCTTCATCGCCGTCATGACCTACGTCAGCTACCGCGGCATCCTGCTGTCCGAGCGGATGCAGAACGTGCTCGTGGCCTGGCAGTTCATCTTCCTCGTGGTGCTCGCGGTGTGGGCGCTGGTGCTCGTCTACAGCGGCCGGGCCGGGCCGCAGGCGGTGCTCCCCGAGGCCAGCTGGTTCGTCCCCACCGGGATCGGGTTCCGCGAGGCGGTCGCCGCCATCGTGCTGTGCATCTTCCTGTACTGGGGCTGGGACGCCTGCCTGGCGGTCAACGAGGAGAGCAAGGACCCCGACCGCATCCCCGGCCGCGCCGCGACCATCGCCACGGTCATCCTCGTGGTGACGTTCACCGTCGTGGCCACGGCCATCCAGGCCTACAGCGGCTTCGGGACGACGGGCATCGGCCTCAACAACCCCGACAACGCCGACGACGTGCTGACCGTGCTCGGCGCTCCGCTGGGCGGCTCGGTGCTGGCGGCGCTGCTGATGGTGACGGTCGCCGTGTCGGCGGCCGCCTCGACGCAGTCGACGATCCTGCCGACGGCCCGCGGGACGCTGGCGATGGCCGTGTACGGCGCGCTGCCCCCGAGCTTCGGGCAGGTGCACCCGCGGTTCAAGACCCCCGGCTTCTCCACGCTGGTCATGGGGGCGACGGCCACCGGCTTCTACGTGCTCCTGTCGCTCATCAGCACCAACGCCCTGGCCGACTCGATCGCCTCCCTCGGCCTGGCGGTCGCGTTCTACTACGGCATCACGTCGTTCGCGTGCGTGTGGTTCTTCCGCTCGGTGCTGCGGCGCTCGGCCGCCGACCTGTGGCTGAAGGGGGTCCTCCCGTTCCTGGGGGGCCTGTTCATGCTCGTGATCTTCGGCTACAGCGTCGTCGACATGGCGCGGCCCGACTACGGCGAGACCGTGATCGGCGGCGTGGGCGGTGTCTTCGTGCTCGGCGTCGGGATGATCGCGCTCGGCGTGCCGCTGATGCTGCTGTGCGCCATCCGTCTGCGGGCCTTCTTCCGCGGCGAGACCCTCAACGCGGACACCGAGGTGCTCGTCCCCGACACGGCACCACCGAAGGCCGGCCTCTGACGCGTCGATCGCCGCGGATCCAGTGGCGGATCCGGTCGATGACGACCGGATCCGTCACAGGACCCTTGCGCCGGCGGCGGAGCAGGGGCATGCTCGGCCGGCATGGCAGCACCGCCCCGCGAGCGCAGCTCCCCCGCCCTGGACGAGACGTCCAAGCGGATCATCGAGCACCTGCAGGCCGACGGGCGCCGCTCGTACGCGGCCATCGCCGCTGACGTCGGCCTGTCCGAGGCCGCGGTGCGGCAGCGGGTGGCCCGCATGGTCGAGGCGGGCGTCATGCAGGTCGTCGCGGTCACCGACCCGATGCAGGTGGGCTTCCCCCGCCAGGCGATGGTCGGCGTCCGCTGCGCGGGCGACGTCACCGCGGTGGCGCGGGCGCTGGCGGACCTCGACGAGGTCACCTACGTGGTGGCCTCCGCGGGCACCTACGACGTGCTGCTGGAGGTGGTCTGCGAGGACGACGACCACCTGCTCGACCTGATCTCGCGCCGCGTCCGCGCCGTCCCGGGCGTCGCCTCCACCGAGACGCTCGTCTACCTCAAGCTCATCAAGCAGCGCTACGACTGGGGAACCCGATGACGACCACTCCGCTCGACCGCACCCCCGCCACCGGCACGCCGACCTCGGCCGGTGGCACCACCCCCGCGGGCACCCCGCGCGCCAAGGCGGCCCGGGACCACCTGTGGGGCCACTTCACGCGCCAGTCGGCGTGGGAGGAGAACGTGCCGGTCATCACCCGCGGCGAGGGCTGCTGGATCTACGACGACACCGGCAAGCGCTACTTCGACGGTCTGGCGGGGCTGTTCACGGTGCAGGTGGGCCACGGGCGCCGCGAGCTGGCCGAGGCCGGCGCGAAGCAGGCGGGCGAGCTGGCGTACTTCCCGCTGTGGTCCTACACCACGCCGCCCGCCATCGACCTCGCCGAGCGCCTCGCCTCGTACACCCCGGGTGACCTCAACCGCGTCTTCTTCACCACCGGCGGTGGCGAGGCCGTCGAGACGGCGTGGAAGCTCGCCAAGAACTACTTCAAGCTCACCGGCAGGCCGCTGAAGACGAAGGTCATCAGCCGCTCGGTGGCCTACCACGGCACCCCGCAGGGGGCCCTGGCGATCACCGGCATCCCCGCGGCGAAGGCGGTCTTCGAGCCGCTGGTGCCGGGGACCTTCCGGGTGCCCAACACCAACCAGTACCGCGCCCCCGAGCACCTGCGAGACGACCCGGAGGCCTTCGGGCGCTGGGCCGCCGACCGCATCGAGGAGGCCATCCTCTTCGAGGGCCCCGAGACCGTGGCCGCGGTCTTCCTGGAGCCGGTGCAGAACTCCGGCGGCTGCTTCCCGCCGCCGCCCGGGTACTTCGCGCGGGTGCGCGAGATCTGCGACCGCCACGACGTGCTGCTCGTCTCCGACGAGGTGATCTGCGCCTTCGGGCGGATCGGCGGCATGTTCGCGTGCGACGAGCTCGGCTACGTGCCGGACATGATCACCTGCGCCAAGGGGATGACCAGCGGGTACGCGCCCATCGGCGCGTGCATCGCCTCCGACCGGCTGTTCGAGCCCTTCAGGACCGGGTCCACGTCCTTCGCCCACGGGTACACCTTCGGCGGGCACCCGGTCTCCGCGGCGGTGGCGATGGCCAACCTCGACGTCTTCGAGCGCGAGGGCCTCAACCAGCACGTGCGCGACAACGCCCCGGTCTTCCGCGCGGCGCTCGACCGCCTGCACGACCTGCCGATCGTCGGCGACGTGCGCGGCGCCGGGTTCTTCTACGGGATCGAGCTGGTCAAGGACAAGGCCACCCGGGAGACCTTCACCGGCCCCGAGGCGGAGCGCCTCCTGCGGGGGTTCCTCTCGAAGGCGCTGTTCGAGGCGGGCCTGTACTGCCGCGCCGACGACCGCGGCGACCCGGTGGTCCAGCTCTCGCCGCCGCTGACCGCGGGCCCGGAGGACTTCGACATGATCGAGGCGACCCTGCGCGACGTGCTGACCCGCGCCTGGCAGCTCCTCTGACCCGTCCGCCGGTGGCCGGTCGCCCGCGGCCACGGGCGATCGGCCACCCTGGGGGCGTGGAGCTGACCCCCGCGGCCCTGGTGTTCGTGACCGAGCGGCGCCTGGCGACCCTCACCACCCACCGCCCCGACGGCACCGCGCACGTCGTCCCCGTGGGGTTCACCTGGGACGCCGAGGCGGGCCTCGCCCGCATCACGGCGCGCTCCACCTCGCGCAAGGTCCGCAACGCCCGGCTCGCCGAGACCACCGGCGGCCGGGCGGTGCTGTGCTCCTTCGAGCGGGCGCAGTGGCTCACCCTCGAGGGGACGGTCCGGGTGCGCGACGAGCCGGAGGTGGTCGCCGACGCCGTGGCCCGCTACGCGGCGCGCTACGAGCGGGAGCCCCGCGAGGACCCGCTGCGCGTCGTCGTCGAGGTCGCCGTCGACAGGGTCATGAGCTCCTCGCACCTGCGCTGAGCCGGCGCGCCCGGCGCCGGCTGACCGCCGAGACCACGACCAGGACGACGACCGCCAGCACGCCACCGACGACGAAGCCCGTCGCCACGCCCCCGGAGGAGCCGTCGGCCGACCCCTGGGCGCGCACCACGCCGGCGCAGAAGGCGGCGCCGAGCACCAGCCACGCGACCACGCGCCCGCGCAACGGCTTCACGCCGCGGGTGTCCGCACCGAGGACGCCGTGGGCCCTCGCGTACCCGAGCACCACCCACGACGCCGCCCCCGGGACGACGATCATGAGCAGGGCGTACGGCACCGCGGGCGCGCCGCCGACCCAGACCGACACCACCGCGACGGCCGGCAGCAGCCACAGCAGCAGCTGGAACCCGACGGCGCTGGCCTCGTTCCAGACGTCGCGCTGGTGCTCCTCCTCGTAGAAGGGGCTGCCGAGGTCACCCACGCGCCCGGCCGCCCGCACGAACCACCCGTCTCGCACCTGCTCGCCCATCACCGCTCCTCCCCTGCCCGACCTGCACCTGCGGTCTCGGCCCCCGCTGCTGGAGGCCCGCCGAACAGCTCCTCGACGGTCCGGCCCAGGCGGGCCGAGAGCGCCAGGGCGAGGTAGACCGACGGGGCGTAGTCGCCCGCCTCGACGGCGACGACGGTCTGACGCGTGACGCCCGCCGCCCCGGCGAGGTCGGCCTGGGTGATGCCCAGCGCGGTCCGCGCCTCGCGGACCCCGTTGCTGCGGCCCTTCGCCGACGTCCTGCCCACTCCTCCAATGTCCAGTAGACCCGACACAAAGTCAAGGGAACCAGACACGCGTACCGCTCTGTCGCACCTCAGCGGCAGACTCGGTCCGTGCCCGCCGCGCCGAAGCCGCCGCTGCCCGAGCTCGTCGTCCCCGACGCGGCCTCCTGGGCGGCCTGGCTGCAGGAGCACGCCGTCGCCTCGTCGGGCGTCCGGCTGGCCCTCGCCAAGGGCGGCGCCACCGAGCCCACCTCCCTCGTCTACGAGGCCGCCGTGGTCGAGGCGCTGCGCCACGGCTGGATCGACGGGCAGGTGACCGCGCGCGACGCCGTCAGCTACGCGATCCGCATGACACCGCGCCGCCCCCGCTCGAACTGGTCGGCCAGGACCGTGGAGCGCGTCGAGGCGCTCG
This sequence comes from Actinomycetales bacterium, assembly GCA_022701985.1. GTDB lineage: Bacteria > Actinomycetota > Actinomycetes > Actinomycetales > Quadrisphaeraceae > Quadrisphaera. The sequence continues at coordinate 2,275 of JAKONK010000101.1, read as the reverse complement.
AGGCCGCGGGCCGGATGCTCCCGCGCGGGGCCGCCGAGGTGGCCGCGGCCCGCGCCGACGGGCGGTGGGAGTCCGCCTACGCGGGGTCGGCCACGATCCAGCCGCCGCCCGAGCTCGCCGCGGCCCTGGCCGGTGACGCCGCGGCCGCAGCCGCCTACGAGGCGATGCCCCGCGGCGAGCGGTACTCCTGGCTGTACCGGATGCACACCGTCAAGCGCGCCCAGACCCGAGCCCGCCACGTCGCGGCCCTGCTCGAGCACCTGCGGACTCCGCCGTCCTGACGCCGGGCCCCTGTCACCGAGCTCCTGTCACCGCGGCTCAGTGCAGGGTGCGCCGCCGCAGCCGCCACCAGAGCGCACCCGCTGCCGCGAGCACCAGGAGCGCGAGCACGGCCGCGCCCCACGGCGAGCCCGACAGGGCCGCCAGCGCCGCCGTCCAGGCCGCCCACCCCACGGTCGCGTAGATGGTGGCGTGCACGGCGCAGCCCAGCAGCATCGCCGCGGTGTACCGACCGAAGGGCATCCGCAGCAGCCCGGCCGCCCCGTTGACGGCCGTCTTGGTGCCCGGGGCCAGGAACGAGACCGGGACCGCGACCAGTCCCCACCGCTCCAGGGCCCGCGCGCCCCGCCCCCGGGCGACCCCCTCCAGCCACGCCCCCGCGCGGGCCACCCACGCCGGCCTGGTGCGGCGCTGGTCGGCAGACCACGTCGCCACGACGCGCGCCAGCCAGTAGGTGGCCTGGGTGCGCACGAGGACGACGGCGAAGAACACCGCGAAGAGCACCCAGAACGGGGCGCCCTCGGTCTGGGCCGGCACCCCAGCACGCTAGCCCCGGGCACCCGGGGCGCGGCCGGTGGCACCTGGGGCAAACTCCCCCGGTGCCACCGCCCGCCGCCGTCCCGCCGAGACCGGCGCACGGCGCGCTGCGCTGTGACGACCCCACCACCGGCACCGCCCTGGTCTTCGCCGACGCCGACCACCCGGCGCGGAGCGTGGTGGTGGCGAGGACGCTGGACGGCGTCGTCCCCGCCCTGGAGCGGGTGCAGGCCGCCGTCGCGGCAGGCAGCTGGGCGGTGGGTTTCGTGGCCTACGAGGCCGCGCCGGCGCTCGACCCGGCGCTGGTGACCCGGGACCCCGACCCACGGGTGCCGCTCGTCTGGTTCGCGCTGACCGGGGCGCCCCGCACCGCGCCCGTCGTCCCGCCCGCCAGCGGCCCCCGCGGGTGGACGGCGGGTGCGTGGACCGCGGACACCGACGGGGCCCAGCACGCGGCGTCCGTCACCGGGGTCCGCGAGCGCATCGCCCGGGGCGAGACGTACCAGGTGAACCTCACCCTGCGGATGTCCGCGCCCTTCGACGGCGACGCGGGCGCGCTCTACACCGACCTCGTGCACGGCCAGCGGGGGGCGCACAGCGCGCTGCTCGAGCTGGACGGCGGCACCGCGGTGGTCAGCGCGAGCCCGGAGGCGTTCTTCACGGTGGAGGCCGGGGACGCCGACGGCGGGGGCTCGCGCGTGGTCACCCGGCCGATGAAGGGGACCGCCCCGCGGGGCCGCTCGGTCGCGGAGGACGCCGAGGCGCTGCGGCGCCTGGCGGACAGCGCCAAGGAGCGCGCCGAGAACGTGATGATCGTCGACCTGCTGCGCAACGACCTGCACCGCGTCTGCGCCCCCGGCTCCGTGGAGGTCACCGAGCTGCTGGCCGCCCAGACCTACCCGACGGTGCACCAGGTGGTCTCCACCGTCCAGGGGCGGCTGCGGCCGGGCACCACCACGCTCGACCTCTTCCGCGCGCTGTTCCCGTGCGGCTCGGTGACGGGCGCCCCCAAGGCGTCCACGATGCGGGCGGTCGCCGAGCTGGAGCGCTCGCCGCGCGGGGTCTACTGCGGCGCCGTGGGCTGGCTGGCCCCTCCGGGCGAGCCGGTGACGGCGCGGTTCTCGGTGGCGATCCGCACCGCGGTCGTCACCACCGACGACAGCGCCGACGACAGCGGTGACGACAGCGGCGGTCGAGGGGCGCGCACCGTCGAGTACGGCACCGGCAGCGGTGTGACCTGGGACTCGCGGGCCGGGGCGGAGCACCGCGAGGTGCTGGCCAAGGCCGCGGTGCTCGGGCGGCGCGCGGAGCCGTTCGGCCTGCTGGAGACGATGGCTCACGTGCCGGGTGACCACCCGGGGGCCGGGCTGCGCGACGTCGAGCGGCACCTGGCGCGCCTGGCCGCGTCCGCGGCGTTCTGCCACCTCCGCCTCGACCCCGCCGAGGCGCGGGAGGCCCT
>JAKONK010000084.1 GCA_022701985.1 Actinomycetales bacterium | reverse complement strand
TCGGGGAGGTCCGGCAGCTCGGTGAGCATCGCCCGCTGCAGGGTGCGGGCGGCCTCTCGCTCGCTGCGCAGCACCAGGCAGCGCTGCACCCCCTGCGCCGCGGCGTCGGCGAGGGCGGTGACCAGCTCGCGCTCGGCGGGCAGCAGGGTCCGCGCCGAGCGCCAGGCGACCGTCAGCACACCGACGCACTGCCCGTCGGCGAGCAGGGGGGCGTGCAGCGCTGCCTCCACGCCCTCCAGCGAGGGGGCGCCCGAGGAGGCGGTCGCCGCGGCGGTGGCGGCGTCGGGCGTGAACACCGGGCGCCGCTCGCGCGCGCACAGCGCCGCGCCCTCGGGGACGTCGACGGGGTCCCGGGTGACGCCGTCGGCGCCCCCGGCGCCGGCCGCGGCCACTGCGCCGTCAGCTCCACCGGGGGCTCGCGACTCGCGGGCCACGTACCGCAGCGCACCGGAGGAGCGCTCGTGCACGGCCACCGCCACGAGGTGGGCCTGGGTCCCGCGCAGCACGCGCGAGGTGACGGCGGCCGCGACGTCCTCGGCCTCCCGGGCCTCGGCCACGGCGCGGCTGACCTCGAGCAGCAGCTGGCTGCGGGCGCGGGCCACCTCGGCGTCGCGCCGCTCCCCCACCGCGCGCATCTGCGCGGTGGTGGCCTCGTCGCGCGCGCTCTCGGCGGCGGCGCGCACCTCCGCGGCGTCGGACAGCGCCCGGCGCAGCTGCAGCTCGGCGGAGCAGGCGGCGGCGAGGTCGGCCAGCAGCGCCACCTCGCGGCGGGTCCAGTCGCGGGGCTCGGGCGAGAGCGCCGCGAGCGCGCCGATGGCCTCCCCCTCGGACCCGCGCAGGGGTGCCCCCAGGTAGCCGACGGCCCCGAGCTCGGTGACGACGGCGTCGTCGCGCAGGTCGGGGTCCTCGCGGGCGTCGCGCACCGCGAGCGGGCGGCCGCTGGCCACCACCTGCTGGCACGAGGAGCGCGACAGGTCCGCCAGGCGGGTGGTCTGCCAGGGCTCGGGCAGGCCCACCGCGCCGGGGAAGAGCTGCAGCCGGCGCGAGACGAGGCTGACGACGGCGGCGGGGACCCCGAGCACGGAGCACACCAGGCGGGCGTGCCGGTCCAGGGCGCCGTCGCGTCCCGGCGAGGCACCCGCCCCGGGAGCCGCTCCAGCGGCACCGGAGGCCGCGGGGGCGCTGGCGACCAGCAGGGGGTGGGCGGACGCGACGGGCTCGGGCGGGACCAGCGCCACGGGGAGGCCCAGGGGCCCTCCCAGCTGACCGCCCAGCGGCGGGTCGACCAGCGGGGTCTCGGGCAGCACGAGGGCGCCCTCGGCGCTCCCGAGGGCGTGGTCGTCCTGCTCACCGGCGGAGGGACCGCGCTGCGGCACCACCGCGGGCGAGGCACCCCTGCCCGCCCCCACACCCCGATGATGCCCCAGCGGCCCGCGCCGCGCGGGCGGTTCGTGACACCTCGTCCCGGCGTCGCGCCGGTCTTCGCCGCTCGCGGAGCGCACCGGGGCGCCGCGGTGGAGACTGTGGGGAGAGCAGCGGTCCGGGGGGCGCCGGGACGCCGCCGCCACCGCGAGCCCACCCCTCCGAGCCCCGAGGCGGACGACCGTGTGCCAGATCACCGCCGCAGCGACCACCCGGCTGCCGCCGGAGCCGAGCGCCGCGCGCCTGGCGCGCGCGTTCCTGCGCGGAGCGCACTGCCCGGCGCACCACGCCAGCGTCCTGGACGACGCCGAGCTGCTGACCTCCGAGCTGGTCACCAACGCGGTCATGCACGGGGCTCCCCCGGTGACCATCGCCGTCGAGTGCGACACCACCGAGGGCATGCGCATCCGCGTCACCGACGGCAGCACCCGCCGCCCGGCGCCGCGCGACGCCGCTCCTGCGGACCTGGGCGGCCGGGGCATGGCCCTGGTCGACCTCCTGTCCGCCGCGTGGGGGGCCGAGCCCACGGAGTGCGGCAAGGAGGTCTGGTTCCTCCTGCGGGCGCCGTCCGGCGCGCGGACGCCCCCGAGTCCCTGAGCGCGAGGGGGCGCGGAGGGAGCGTGAGGGTCGTCACCCCCCGGGGCGGGGCGGCCTCGCGGCCGTCCGGGCGGCGCGGGAGGATGTCGGCCAGACCACCCGGCGCCGCAGCCGCGGCCGCCGGCCGTACCGGACGACGCGCACCGTCGTCCTTGCCCTGGAGGCAGCGCTGAGCGCCGAGCAGACCGCCGTCCCGACCCCCGACCGCACGTCCTCGACGCCCGACGTGGTGCTCGTCGGCGGCGGGGTGATGAGCGCGACGCTGGCCGCGCTGCTGGGCCTGGTCCAGCCCGACTGGTCCGTCGTGCTGCTGGAGTCCGGGCCCGCGGTGGGCCGGGAGAGCTCCGACCCGTGGAACAACGCCGGCACGGGGCACGCGGCCCTGTGCGAGCTCAACTACAGCCCCGCCGGTCCTGACGGCCGCGTCGACCCGGCCAAGGCCGTGGGCATCAACGAGCAGTTCCAGGTCTCGCGGCAGTTCTGGTCGACCCTGGTCCGCGCCGGCCTCACCGGGTCCCCGCGGGAGTTCATCACCTCGGTGCCGCACATCAGCTTCGTCACGGGTGAGAAGGGCCAGCGCTACATGCGCGCCCGCCACGAGGCCCTGTCCGCGCAGCCGCTGTTCTCCGACCTCGAGCTGACCACCGACCCCGACGAGCTCGCCGGCTGGGTGCCCCTGGTGCAGGCCGGCCGCGACCGCTCCCAGCCGGTGGCGGCCACCCGCTCGCTGTCGGGCACGGACGTCAACTTCGGCGCGCTCACCTCGCTGCTGGTCGGCGCCGCCCAGCGACGCGGCGTGCACGTGGCCACCGGGACGCGCGTCCAGGGCCTGGAGCGCACCCCCGGGGGCCGGTGGAAGGTCGTCGTCTCCGACACCGCCACCGGGCACCGCAGCGCCCTGTCGGCGCGGTTCGTGTTCGTCGGCGCCGGCGGCGGGGCGCTGCCGCTCCTGCAGTCCACGGGCATCCGCGAGATCCGAGGCTTCGGCGGCTTCCCGGTCAGCGGACAGTTCCTGCGCACGCGCCGTCCCGACCTGGTCGCGCAGCACCAGGCCAAGGTCTACGGGCAGGCCGAGGTCGGTGCTCCCCCGATGTCGGTGCCCCACCTCGACCTGCGCTCGGTGGCCGGTGAGCAGTCGCTGCTGTTCGGCCCCTACGCCGGCTTCTCGCCCAAGTTCCTCAAGGCCGGCTCGGTGCTCGACCTGCCGCGCTCGGTCAAGGCGAACAACCTCTCCTCGATGCTCGGCGTGGCCCGCTCGGAGATGGCGCTCACCAAGTACCTGGTGCAGCAGGTGCTGCAGACCCGCGGCCAGCGCATCGAGGCGCTGCGCACCTTCTACCCCGAGGCCCGCGCCGAGGACTGGGACCTCATCACCGCCGGCCAGCGGGTCCAGGTCATCAAGAAGGACCAGCGCGGCCGCGGCGTGCTGCAGTTCGGCACCGAGCTGGTGACCGGCGCCGACGGCAGCATCGCCGGCCTCCTGGGCGCCTCCCCGGGTGCCTCGACGGCGGTCTCGGCGATGCTGACCCTGCTCGAGCGCTGCTTCCCCGACCGCATCGACGGGTGGCGCCCGGTCCTCACCGAGGCGATCCCCTCCTACGGCCGGAAGCTCTCCGACGACACCGCCCTGGCCGAGCGGGTCAGGGCCGAGACCGCCTCCACGCTGCAGCTGACCGCTTGAGACCCGACGGCACCGGCAGCTCCGGGGGAGGCGCCTCCTCCGACCCCGCCGGGACCGCTGCGGCGGTCCCGGCCGGGGTGCTGGACGGTGCCGGCGGCCTGCGCGCCGACTACGCGGCGGTCGACTGGGACGCCAGCCCGGTCGGCCCGCCGCAGGGGTGGCCGGCCTCGCTGCGCACGGCGGTGGCGCTGGCCTTCTCCACCGGCTTCCCGGTGACGCTGCTGTGGGGGCCCCAGCACGTGCTGCTCTACAACGAGGCGTACGCCGCGCTCTTCCCCGCCAAGCACCCCGGGGCGCTGGGGCGGCCGTGCCAGGAGGTCTTCCCCGAGGTCTGGGACGACATCGGTCCGCTCATGCGCCGCGTCATGTCCGGCGGGGGCGGGGTGCACATGGTCGACCAGGAGCTGCACCTCGTGCGCCGCGGCTTCACGGAGGAGTCGTACTTCACGTACGCCTACTCCCCGGTCACCGGTGAGGACGGCACCGTCGAGGGGGTGCTCGACCTGGTGGTCGAGACCACCGCGTCCGTCGTCGACGCGCGCCGGGCGAGGCTCCTGGGGCAGCTGGCGGAGCTGCCGACCCGCCTGCACGACCCCCTCGACCTGGCTGACCTCGCGCTCCCGGTCCTGCGGACCGCCACCAAGGACCTGCCGCTGGTCGAGCTCGTGGTGCCGGGCGAGCCGGAGCGCCCCCGCGACCTCCGCCTGTCCGGCCCGCCCGTCGAGACCTCCGGCCGCGACCTCGTGGTCGTCGACGGACCCGCCGGGCGCACCGCCTGGCTCCGGGTGCCCGGCGCGGGGGACGCCGCCTCGCGGCCCCTGCTCGCGGTCCTGCTCTCGACCGGCCTGGCCGAGGACGACGTCTACCTGGGCTTCCTGCGGCAGGTCGCGGCGGCGCTCGGCAACGCGGTCGCGGTGGCCACCGCCATCCAGGCGGCGGCGGCCCGCGCCGAGCTGCGGGCGGCGCAGGTGCGCCGGCTCGTCGGCCTCGTCCGGACCCTCCAGGAGCTCCCCGGCGCCGAGGAGCCGGAAGCGCTCGAGCGCGTCGCCGCCACCGCCGCCTCGCGGCTGCTCGGGGCCACCGGTGCGCGCCTCGTCCTCGCCGGCGGCGGACAGGAGGCGGCGCCGGCGACCCCGACCAGCGGTGGGCTCCCCCTGCAGGTCAGCCACCGCCACCTGGGCCACCTCCACCTCGACTGGGCGCCGGGCCGGGCGCTCCAGCACCTGTCCGAGGAGGAGCGGGCCGTCCTGTCGGTGCTCACCAGCTCCACCGCGCAGGCCCTCGACCGCTCCTCCGCCCGCCGCGCCGAGCGCGAGGCCACCGCCGCGGTGCGGGCCATCGCCGAGGAGCTCCAGCGCAGCCTGCTCACCGCGCCTCCCGCCGTCGACGGCCTGGAGATCGCCGTGCGCTACTCCCCCGCCGCGGAGCACGCGCAGGTCGGCGGCGACTGGTACGACGCCTTCACCACCGCGACCGGCGCGCTGCACCTGGTCATCGGTGACGTCACCGGTCACGACCAGCGCGCCGCCGCGGCGATGGGCCAGCTGCGCAACACCCTGCGGGGCGTCGCCCACGGCGGGCGCTCCACCCCGGCGGGCGTGCTGGCCGAGCTCGACGCGGCCCTGCCCCACCTGGGCGTGGCGTCCCTGGCCACCGCGGTCCTGGGCACGCTGTCCGGCCCCGACGACGACGGCGCGCGCCAGCTGGTGTGGAGCAGCGCCGGTCACCTGCCCCCGCTCCTCGTCGGCGCGGGCGGCCCGCCGCGCCTGCTGGACGAGCCCGCCGAGCTGCTCCTGGGCATCTTCCCCGGCACGGAGCGCACCGACCACACCACCACGATGCCCCGCGGTGCCACGGTGCTGCTCTACACCGACGGCCTGGTGGAGCGCCGGGGCTCGGACCTGCAGACCGGTCTGGCCTGGCTCGTCGAGGCCGCCGCAGCGCTCGAGGGCGCCGGCCCCGAGGAGCTGTGCGACGCCCTGCTGGAGCTGGTCGGCGGCCGCGTCGACGACGACATCGCCCTCGTCGCGGCCCGCGTGGTCTGAGGCCGGCGCCGCCCGGGCCGCCGGGCGCCGTCAGGCCAGGACGGTCCGGCCGCCGTCCTCGGCGGGGAGGTCGCCGTCCACGACGGCGGTGACGGTCATCTGCTGCAGCACCAGACCGCCCCGCAGGCTGGTCAAGAAGGCGGTGTCGGCGGCGTCGCGACCGGTGCTGATGCGCGTCAGGGACCGCCGGGGCGCCAGGCGGGTGGCGTCGAGCACCTCCCAGGCGGCGGCGCCGTCGTCCTCGCGGACCACGCGCACCTCCGCGACGGCGTGGAAGTCCATCGGTGACAGGCCGGGCGCGTACACGGCCGTGAGGCGCGCGGGGAGCTCGAGCGCGCGGCAGAGCGCGACCACGAGGTGGGCGTAGTCGCGGCAGACGCCCTGCCCCCGCAGCATCGTCTGGACCGCGCCGTCGAAGGACGTCGACGAGCCGGAGGTGTACACGAGCCGGCCCGCGACCCAGCGCTCCACCGCGGCGGCGAGGTCGGCGTCCGAGCGCTCGCGGCGGCTGCCGAACTCCGCCGCGGCGAAGGCGGCCAGCTCGTCGGACGGGCAGTACCGGCTGGGCCGGTTCAGCTCGAACCTGTCGCGCGCGGCCTCCTCCGGGTCGTCCGCCGGCGGCCGGGCCGGGCCGTCGTCCTGCCCGTCCGCCCCGGGCGCGGGGTCCGGCGCGACGGTGCCCGTGTACTCGACCACCAGCTCGCCCCTGGGGACCCCGGTGAGCACGTGCATCCGCTCACCGCGGGCCACCGGGCCGACGGGCACCTCGACGGGGCGGGCCCCCTCGGGGAGCTCGGCCCCGCCGAGGTGGACGACGAGCTCGTCGTCCACCCGCCAGCCGGGGGTGCGGGCCGCGGCGACCAGGAACGACAGGTCGCAGGTCGATCGGACGTCGAGCACGAGCCGCGCCGACACCCGGCGCGCGCGCAGCACCGGGCCCGAGGGCCTCACCACCGCCGCGGAGGTGCTCTCGAGGACGTCTCCGGACGACGGCGCGCTGGTCACGGGGGCCCATTCTGGGGGCGCGGGGCGGCTCAGCGCCCGTCCGGGTCGCGGGTGGGGCGCTCAGCGACCACCGGGTACTCACCGGTGTAGCCGCGGCGCTCCTCGGCGATCGCCAGGACGCGGGCGCGCACCGCGCGCCACCCGAGGACCAGGGCCGGCACGATGACGAGCAGGGTGGCCAGCGTCCAGGTGCCCAGCGGGTAGTCGAAGCCGATGAGCACCAGCACGGTGGCGAGGAAGACCAGGCAGGCGTACCCGGTGTAGGGGGCGCCCATCATGCGGAAGGCGGGCCGCTCCAGCTGGCCCTGCTGGACGAGCCGGTACATCTTGATCTGGCAGAGCACGATCGTGCCCCAGGCGGCGACGATGCCGAGCGCCGACATGTTCAGGACGATCTCGAAGGCGTCCTCGGGGACGACGGCGTTCAGGCCGACCCCCAGCAGGGTGATGGCGCCGGTCAGGGCGATGCCGCCGAAGGGCACGCCGTTGCGGCTCATCTTGCCGGTGAACCGGGGCGCGGAGCCGGCGACGGCCATGGAGCGCAGGATGCGGCCGGTGGAGTAGAGGCCGGCGTTGAGGCTGCTCAGCGCGGCGGTCAGCACGATGACGTTCATGATGTCGCCGGCCCCGGGGAGCCCGATGCTCGAGAAGAACGTCACGAAGGGGCTCGTGCCCTCGCGGTAGGACGTGTACGGCAGCAGCAGGCCCAGCAGCACCAGCGAGCCGACGTAGAACAGGGCGATCCGGAGGATCACCGCGTTGATCGCCTTCGGCATGATCTTCTCGGGGTCCTCCGTCTCCCCCGCCGTCGTGCCGACCAGCTCGACCGCGGCGTAGGCGAAGACCACGCCCGAGGTGACCAGCACGAGCGGCAGCAGGCCGGTCGGGAAGAGCCCGCCGTTCTCAGCGATGACGGACGGGCCGGTCGGCTCGCCGGCGACGGTGAACCGGCCCAGCAGGAACACCAGGCCCACCACCAGGAACGCGCTCAGCGCGACCACCTTGAGCAGCGCCGCCCAGAACTCCAGCTCGCCGAAGAGCTTGACCGAGATGAGGTTCATCGCGAGCACCACCGCGAGGGCGGCCAGCGCGATCACCCACTGGGGCACCGCCTCCGTGGGGCCCCAGTAGTGCACGTAGAGGGCGATGGCGGTGACGTCGACGATGGCGGTCATCGCCCAGTTCAGGAAGTACATCCACCCCGCGACGAACGCGAAGCGCTCGCCGTAGAACTCGCGGGCGTAGGAGACGAAGGAGCCCGACGACGGGCGGTGGAGCACCAGCTCGCCGAGCGCCCGCAGGATGAGGAAGACGAAGGCGCCGCAGATCGCGTAGACGATGAACAGGCCGGGCCCGGCGTTCTGCAGGCGCGCGCCGGCGCCCAGGAACAGACCGGTGCCGATGGCCCCGCCGATGGCGATCATCTGGATCTGCCGGGGCTTGAGGCCCTTGTGGTAGCCCTCGTCCTCGGCCGTCAGCCCCGTCGCCGCGGTGTGGTGCTTCTCAGGCTGCTGCGTGCTCATCGTCCGCGCCCCGTTCGTCGTCGGTCGTCCGCCGTCGTCGGGGTCAGCGGACCTCGGCGTCGCCCGACCCTAGGCGCCCCGCGGGACGCCGTGCGTCAGCGGTGTGAACAGCAGGTGTCGCCAGCCAGGGGCTCAGGCGGTCACGCGGTCAGGGGCTCCAGCGCGCCGCGCAGCTCCTGGACGAGGGCGGTGCAGCTCACCGGTCGCCGGGCCGGGTCGGCGGCGAGGGCGCGGGCCACCACCCGGTCCAGCGCCGCGGGCAGCCACCGCCGCCGGCGGCTCAGCTGCGGCGCGCGGCCCGCGACGTGGGCGCGGGCCACGGCGAAGGTGGTGGCGAAGGGGTAGGGCGGCTCCCCCGAGAGCAGCTCCACCGCGGTGCAGGCCAGGGAGTAGGTGTCGGTGGCCGGGGTGGCGCGCAGCGCCTGCAGCACCTCCGGGGCGGCGTAGGGCAGCGACCCGGCCACGCGGCCGTGGCGGGCCAGGGGCCGCGCCTCGTCGAGGCCGCGGGCGAGACCCAGGTCGGTGACGGCGGCCCGGGGGGACGGCGGGGCGGCGAGGAGGACGTTGGTGGGCTTGACGTCGCCGTGGACGACGCCGTGCGCGTGGACGGCGTCCAGGCCCGCCGCCGCCTGCGCGAGCACGTCGAGGAGGCGGGCGACGTCGGGCTGGCCGCGCCCCCGCGGTCGCAGCGACGCCGACGTGCCGCCGTCGAGCAGCTCCTGGGCGGCCCACAGCAGCGGCGCGCGCAGCCGGCTGCCGCGGGGCAGCTCCTCGCCGTGCGCCAGGACGGCGACGACGCCGGGGTGGCGGACCTCCGCGGCCACCTCGCACTCGCGGTGGAAGCGCCGGCGGCCCGCCTCCGAGCCCGCCGCGGCCGGCTCGAGCACCTTCAGCGCCTCCTCGCGCGCACCCCGGCCGGCGCCGCGGAGCACCCGGTACACCTGGGCGCTGCCACCGCGCCCCAGCAGGCCGAGCACCACCCGCCCGCCCAGCACCTGCCCGGGCAGCAGCAGGTCGCGGCGCTCCTCGGCCGCGCGGGCGAGCAGCTCCGCCTCGCGGTCCCACGGCATCACCCGGGCAGTGTGGGGGGTCCTAGGCTGCCGCGGTGGGTGAGCGGGCGGAGCAGCAGGTGGACGGTCGGGTCGTGGCCGTCCTCGGTGCCGGGACGATGGGCGAGGCCGTGCTGGCCGCGGTGCTGGCCGGGGGCCAGCCGGCGGACCGGACCCTCGCCACGGCCCGGCGCCCGCAGCGCGCCGCGGAGCTGGCCGAGCGCCACGGCGTGGGGGTCGTCTCCGCGCGGGAGGCCGCCGCCGCCGACGTCGTCGTCCTGGGCGTGAAGCCGCAGCAGCTCGACGCCGTCGCCGCCGAGGTGGCCGGGGCGGTGCGCGAGGGCGCGCTGCTGGTGTCCCTGCTGGCGGGGGTCACCACCGCCCGCCTGGAGCGGGCGTTCCCGGGCGCGAGGGTCGTGCGCGCGGTCGTGAACACGCCCGCGCTGGTCGGTGCCGGGGTCACGGTGCTGGCCGCCGGGGCGGGTGCGGGCGAGGCCGAGCTGGCCCGGGCCGAGCAGCTGCTCGCGGCCACCGGCACGGTGCTGCGCCTCGCGGAGGGCCAGCTCGACGCCGCCACCGGGGTCTCCGGCTCCGGGCCGGCGTTCGTGTTCGCCGTCGCCGACGCGCTCGCCGAGGGCGGTGTCGGGGCCGGCCTGCCCCGCGCGGTGGCGCTGCAGCTCGCGGCGGCCACCGTGCTCGGCGCGGGCCGGCTCATGGTGGAGACCGGGGAGCACCCCGCGCTGCTGCGCGAGCAGGTCACCTCGCCCGCGGGCACCACCGCCGCCGGCCTGCGCGAGCTCGACGCGCAGGGCCTGCGCGCGGCGCTCGTGTCGGCCGTGATGGCGGCCGCAGCGCGCTCGAAGGAGCTGTCGGGCTCCTGAGGGGGCGCCGGCAGCGACCGGCACCTGGCGCGACGGCCCTGCGCCGCGGCCCCGCGTGCGCGAGCATGGGCCGGTGAGCGACCGACCGTCCCCACACCGGATCGGGCTGGTGCTGCACCCCACCCGCGACGTCCGCTCGGTCTCCGAGGAGGTCGTGCGCTGGGCGCGCGAGGAGGGCGCCGAGGTGGTGGTGGCCGCCGGTGACGCCCACCGGGTGGCCGACGGCGTCGTGGAGGTCGCTCCCGACCACCTGGTCGGGGCGTGCTCGGCCCTGGTGTCCCTGGGCGGTGACGGCACCATGCTGGGCGCGCTGCGGGCCTCGGCCGGCACCGGGGTCCCCGTGCTGGGCGTCAACCTCGGCCGCGTCGGCGTGCTGGTCGAGGTCGAGCCCGCGGAGCTGCCCGGGGCGCTGCAGAGGGTCCTCGAGGGCCGCTTCTCGGTGGAGTCGCGGCCCGCGCTGCGGGTGACCGGCGTCGACCTCGACGACGGCTCCCCCTCGGCCGTCGCCTTCAACGACGTCGCTCTCTCGCGCTGCCCCGGGGACGGCATCGCCTCGGCGGCGCTCAGCATCGACGGGCAGGGGTACGGGGTGTACCGCTGCGACGCCGTCATCGTCGCCACGCCGATGGGCTCGACCGCCTACAGCTACGCCGCCGGGGGGCCGGTGGTCTCGCCCACCCTCTCGGCGATGGTCGTGACCCCGGCCTCGCCGTGGTCCGGCATCGGACGGCCGGTGGTGCTCGCCCCGGAGGACCGCCTCGCCCTCGAGCTGCTGCCCGACAGCGGCGTGCTGGCGCTGGAGGTCGACGGCCGCGTGATGGCCCCCCTCGAGCCGGGGATGCGCGTGGAGGTCGTGGAGGAGCGCGACGCCGGGCACGTGGTGCGCCTCGACCGGGCCCTCCACGACCGCCGGAGCCGGGTGAAGCTCAGCCTGCTCGACCTGCCGCTGCTGCCCGACGAGCTGCGCGAGCTGCTCCCGCGCGAGCTCGGCCGCGCCGGGGGCTGAGACCCCCGGGCCGCTCGGCCCCCTCAGGCCTCGCGGGGCTCCATGACGACCACGGGGATCTGCCGGTCGGTCTTGGTCTGGTACTCGGCGTAGTCGGGCCAGACGGCCACGGCGCGCTCCCACCACTGCTCGCGCTCCTCGCCGTGCACCTCGCGCGCGGTGTAGTCGGCCTTGTGCGGGCCGTCCTGCACCTCGACGTGGGGCTCGGCGAGCAGGTTGCGGTACCAGACGGGGTGCGTCGGGGCGCCGCCCTTGGAGGCGACGGCGGCGTAGGACCCCTCGTGCTCGACCCGCATGAGCGGGGTCTTGCGGAGCTTGCCGCTCTTCGCCCCCCGGTTGGTCACGATCATCACCGGCACGCCGCGCAGCGTGGTCGCCTCCGTGCCGCCGGAGGCCTCGTACTGCTCGACCTGGTCGCGGACCCACTGCTCGGGGCTGGGCTCGTAGTCACCGCTGAGAGGCATGGCCCCACCCTCGGCCACGCACCGCCGTCCCACCACCGGGCACCTCCGTCCACAGGGGCGGGGCGCGGGGCAGCAGGCGGTGGGCGCCAGCGGGCAGGGTGTCGACCATGCCTACGACGCAGCTGCGGCACGCCCGGACCGACTCGCCCCTGGGACCGCTGGTGGTGGTCGTCGACGACGACGGCGCGCTGGCCGGGCTCTACTACGCCGACGGGCACACCCCGGCGCCCCGCCCCGCGGCCCTCGGCAGCTGCGCGGACCCCGGCGACGCGCGGATCGCGGCCGTGACGGACGCCGTGCGCTCGTACCTGGCCGGCGAGAGCGACGTCCTCGACGTCCCCCTGTCGTCGGCGGCCGTGCCCGGTGCCACCGACCTGCAGCGCGCGGTGTGGGCGCAGATCGCCACCATCCCGCGCGGCCAGACCCGCACCTACGGCGAGGTCGCTGCCGCCGTCGGGAAGCCGACGGCGGTGCGCGCCGTGGGCCAGGCGGTGGGCCGCAACCCGCACTCGCTCGTCGTCCCCTGCCACCGGGTCGTGGGGTCCGGCGGTCGGATCACCGGCTACGCCGGGGGTGTGGACGTCAAGCGCCGCCTGCTGGAGCTCGAAGGAGTGGCCCTGGGCGCCGCCGTGAGCTGGTCGGTCAGCCCCGCGCCGCAGCCGTGACCCCGCGCCCCGGGGGCGACGGGCACCCGTCGCCCACCGCGGCGGCCCTGGCACCGTGGAGCGCATGAACGACGCCGAGGGCCGGGAGCACCGCGGCTCGCCCCGCTGGGCCGTGGTCGTCCCCACCGCGGGGGGTCCCGGCCCGCAGCGGCTGCTCGACGCCCTCGCCGCCCAGACCGGTCCCGCCCCGGTGGCCGTGGTCGTCGTCGACGACCGCCGCGCCGGTGGGGGGGCTCACGAGGACGCCGACCGCCTGCCCCCGCCGCTGGTGGTGACCGGTGGCGGAGCGTGTCCCGAGCCCCTGGTCGTCCGCTCCGGCGGCCGCGGTCCTGCCGCGGCGCGCAACGCCGGGTGGCGGGCGCTGGCAGCGCCGACGGCCGAGCGCACAGCCGGGCCGCGGGTCGGGTGGGTCGTCTTCCTGGACGACGACGTCGAGCTCCCACCCACCTGGTCGCGCGGTCTCGCAGCGGACCTCGCCGCCGCTGGTGAGCGCACCGGCGGGATCGTCGGCACGGTCCGCGGCTCGGGGCGTGCGAGCCCCGGAGCGGTCTACCGCGCTGAGGCGCTCGCGGCCGTCGGCGGCTTCGACGAGCGCCTCGGCCGGGCCCACCGCGAGCACGCCGACATCGCCCTGCGCCTGCAGCGCGCCGGGTGGGCCGTCGAGCGCGGGGCGCGCACCGGGGTCGCCCGCGCGCGCACCGCGGATGAGGGGGGCGGCCAGCAGGAGCGAGACAGCGCCGACGACGCGCTCATGGCGGCCCTCCACGGCCCCGCCTGGCGCGAGGAGGCGCAGGTCCCTCCCGGGCGGCTGCGGTGGCACCTCGCGACGACGGCGGCCGCGGCCCTCGCCGTCGCCGGTCTGCCCGCGGTGCTGCGGGGGCGCCCGCTCCCCGCGCCGTCGGCGGTCGGTGCGCTGGCCTGGGCCGGGCTCACCGCAGACCTCGCCCTCCGCCGCTCCGCGTCCGGCCCCCGCGGCGCCGCCGGGGTGCGTCGCGCGCTGCTCGCGCCGGCGGCGGTCCCGCTCGCCGCTGTCTGGCACCGCGCGCGCGGTGCCTGGCGGTGGCGCCACGGGGCCCAGCCGTGGCCCGGGCCGGCCGGCGGGCCGCTGCGCGCCGTCCTGTTCGACCGCGACGGCACGCTCGTCCACGACGTCCCGTACAACGGCGACCCGGCGAAGGTGGTCCTGGTCGACGGCGCCGTCGAGGCGCTGGCCCGCGTGCGCGCGGCGGGGCTCGCGACCGGCGTCGTCACCAACCAGTCGGGCATCGCCCGGCGGATCATCACGCGCGCCCAGGCCGACGCCACCACCGCCGAGGCGGTCCGCCGGCTGGGTGGGGTCGACGTCGTCCAGAGCTGCCCCCACGGGCCGGGTGACGGCTGTCCGTGCCGCAAGCCCGCGCCCGGCATGGTGCTGGCCGCCGCGGTGCGCCTGGGCCTGGCGCCCGGACAGGTGGCGGTCGTCGGCGACATCGGCGCGGACGTCGGCGCGGCCCGCGCCGCCGGTGCCCGCGGGGTGCTCGTGCCGACGGCGACGACGCGCCCGGAGGACGTCGAGGCGGCCCGTGCAGCGGGCGTCCTGGCCCCCGACCTGAGCGGGGCGCTCGACCTGCTGCTGGGATCGCGGTCATGACCACCGCTCCCCACCGCGCCGGTGACGACCCGCGCCGCGTGCTCGCCGTCCGCCTCGACAGCGACGGCGACGTCCTCATGAACGGTCCCGCCGTCGCGGCGCTGCGCACCGGACCCGGCGGCGGGCGCGCCGAGCGGGTCGACCTGCTCGCCTCCCGCGGGGGCGCCGCCGCGGGGCGCCTGCTGCCGGAGGTCGACGAGGTGCTCGTCGCCGACGTCCCGTGGGCCGGCTACCACCCGCCGGCCCCCGAGGCCGCGCTGCTGGCCGGCCTCGTCGAGCTGGTGCGCGAGCGCGACTACGACGAGGTGGTCGTCTTCACGTCCTTCCACCAGAGCCCGCTGCCGATGGCGGTGGTCGCGCGGCTCGCGGGCGTCCCGCGCGTGGTCGGCGCGAGCGAGGACTACCCCGGCTCTCTGCTCGACCTGCGCCACCGCCGGGTCGGCGACCCCGACGGGACCGGCGGCCAGCACGAGGTGGTGGCGAGCCTCGGGCTGGTCGCCGCGACCGGCAGGGCCGTGCCCGCCGACCCCCGCCTGGCCCTGCGCCGCCCGCTGCCCGCGCTGCCCGACGACCTCGCCGCCGAGCTCGGAGCGGACCTGGCCGACGGGAGGTGCGTGGTGCTGCACCCCGGCGCGTCCGTGCCGGCCCGCGCACCCCAGCCGCGCGTCGCCGCTGCTGCTGGCGCGGCCCTCGCGGCCGCCGGGTGGCGGGTCGTGGTCACCGGAGGTCCCGGCGAGCGAGCGCTCACCGCCGAGGTCGCCGCCGGTGCCGGCGGGGCCGCCGCCGGGGTCGTCGACGCCGGCGGCCGCACCGACCTGGCGCAGCTCGCGGCCCTGCTCGACGCCGCCACCGCGGTCGTGGTCGGCAACACCGGCCCGGCGCACCTCGCTGCGGCCGTGGGCACCCCCGTGGCCAGCCTGTTCTCCGCGGTGATGCCGCTGGAGCGCTGGGCGCCGTTCGGGGTGCCCGTCGCGGTGCTCGGCGACCTCAGCGCCCCGTGCGCCCTGAGCCGCGCCCAGGTCTGCCCCGTGGCGGGGCACCCCTGCCTCGAGGTCGCCCCCGAGCAGGTGGTCGCCGCCGTGGCCGACCTCGCCGCGGGCCGCGTCGACGTGCACCCGCCGCTGGCCCAGCGCACCCCGACCCTGCCGGGCGCCCCCCGCTCGTCGGGCGGGCCGGCGGGCGCCGAGCAGGCGCTCTGAGGGCCCTGCCGGTCGACGGGGCGGTCGTGTGAGGGCCCTCGCGGCTGCGGACCGGCCGCTCCTGGACGACACTGCCCTGCGGGAGCGCTGGGGACGCGCCGGCAGGCGCCGGGCCGTCGCCCGCCCCCGCTGGCAGGGGCCCCCCACCACCACCGACGCGCGCGTCCAGGTGCTGGAGGGGGCTCGGGGACCGGTCGCACGGCTGGCCCTCGACGAGCGGACGGAGACCGCGTCATGAGCGACACCACCGGGTCCACCTCGGGGCCCACCTCGGAGTCCACCCCGTCGACCGCGCCCACCGGCGCCGACGGCGCCCCGGGCGGCCCGGCGGCCGGGTGGCTGGCCCGGCACGCGGGCGAGGTGGCCGGTGCGGTCTCGGGGCTGCTGCACGACGCCGCCCTGCTCGACGCGTGGGGCGCCCGCCTGGCCTCCGTGCTCGGAGGCGGCGGCCGCCTGCTCGCCGCGGGCAACGGGGGCAGCGCCGCCGAGGCCCAGCACCTCACCGCCGAGCTGGTCGGCAGGTTCGTCGGCGAGCGCCGACCGCTGTCCGCGATCGCGCTGCACGCGGAGACGTCCAGCACCACCGCCATCTCCAACGACTACGGCGCCGAGGAGGTCTTCGCGCGGCAGGTCGCCGCGCACGGGCGCCCCGGCGACGTGCTCCTGCTGCTGTCGACGTCGGGTCGCAGCACCAACCTGGTGCGGGCCGCCGAGCGCGGCCGCGAGCACGGCCTGCTGGTCTGGTCGATGACCGGCCCCGGTGACAGCCCCCTGTCGGCGGCCTCCGACGAGGTGCTGCGCGTCGGGGCCGCCACCCCGGTCGGGCGCCCCTCGACGTCCGCGGTGCAGGAGGGCCACCTGGTCGCCGTGCACGCGCTGTGCGCGGCGGTGGACGCCCACCTGCTCGGTCAGGTCCGGCAGGTCGAGCGGTCGGACGCTGCGGAGCGGGCGGCTGCGCCCGCGCTCGCGCCGTCCGCCGCCCCTGCGGCTCAGGTCACCCCGGCCCCCCTGCGTCCGGCGACCGCCACCGGCGGCCGCCGCCGCCGCGTCGTCGTCGTGGGTGATGCGGTGCTCGACCGCGACCTCGCCGGGCGCTCCGAGCGCCTCGCCCCCGACGCCCCGGTCCCGGTGGTCGACCTCCAGACCACCACCGAGAGCCCCGGTGGTGCCGGGCTGACCGCGCTGCTCGTGGCCGAGGGGTCCGCGGGAGCCCGCCCCGGCACCGCCCCGGCCGACGTGGTGCTCGTGGCCCCGCTGGCCGACGACGACGCCGGCCGCCGCCTGCGCACCTCCCTGGAGCAGGCGGCCTCCCCCGTCGCCGTCGTCGCCCTGGGCCACCGGGGCGGCACCCGCACCAAGACCCGCGTCCGCGTGGCGGGGCAGGCGCTCCTGCGCCTCGACGACGGCGGCCCCGGCTCCCCCGAGCCCCTCGACGCCGCGGCCCGCCAGCGCCTCGAGGAGGTGCTCGCCAGCGCTGACGTGGTGCTCGTCAGCGACTACGGCGCGGGCACCACGAGCGACCCGTCGGTGCGGGCGGCGCTGGCCTCGGCGGCACGGCGCGTGCCGGTGGTGTGGGACCCGCACCCCCGCGGCGGTGCGCCCGTGGCCGGCTGCGCACTGGTGACCCCCAACCTCGCCGAGGCACGGGGCGCGGGCGGCCCCGGCCGCGCCGACGACCTGGCGGCCTCCCTGGCGCGCGGCTGGCAGGTGCGGGGCGTCTGCGTGACGACCGGCGCCGACGGTGCGTGGCTCGGCACCGACGGTGGTGACCCCCTCTTCGTGCCCGCGCCCGCGGTCTCCGGCGGTGACCCGTGCGGTGCCGGAGACCGGTTCGCCGCGTCGGCGGCGCTGGCGCTCGCAGGGGGTGCGGTCCTGTCCGAGGCCGTGGTCCGCGCCGTGGGCGACGCCTCGGCGTGGGTGGCCGCCGGGGGTGCCGGCGGCTGGCGGGAGGCGCAGGCCGCGGCCGGGCCGCCTGCGGCTGCGGTGCTCCCGGGCCAGCTCCCAGCCCACCCGTCCGGTGCTCCCACCGAGACCCGCGAGCCGGAGACCGGTGAGCAGGTCCTCGCCCGGGTCCGCGCCGCGGGCGGCACCGTCGTCGCCACGGGCGGGTGCTTCGACGTGCTGCACGCTGGGCACGTCGCGTGCCTGCAGGCCGCCCGGCGCCTCGGCGACGCGCTCGTCGTCCTGCTCAACTCCGACGCCTCGGTGCGGCGGCTGAAGGGCCCGCAGCGACCCGTCAACGACGAGGACGACCGCGCGCGCGTGCTCGCCGCCCTCGACTGCGTCGACGCCGTCGTCGTGTTCGACCAGGACGACCCCCGCGAGGCCCTGGCCGACCTGCGCCCCGACGTGTGGGCGAAGGGCGGCGACTACGGCGCCGCGGAGCTCCCCGAGGCGCCCCTCGTGCGCGGCTGGGGCGGGCGCGTGGTGCTGCTGCCCTACCTCGACGGCCGCTCGACCACGTCGATCCTCGCCCGCGGAGCGGTCCCCGCCGCGGTCCACGGCAGCACTCCCTCGAGCGGAGCGGAGCACCTGGACGTCCCCTGACCGGACGGCCCAGCGGCTGGGCGGGGCACCGCACTGACCGCCCGGCCGGCGGCGCTGTCCGCTGCGCGGGAGACGCGTGCGGACGACGCGCGCGGCGTCCACCGGTGGTACCCGCGGGTACGGTGGTCCGATGCACACGACGGCGGAGGACGCGCCGGCCCTCGACCGGGCGGCCGACGAGGTCGTCGACGACGCCCCGGCGGCCGCGACGGCCCTCGAGCCCCCGGCCCCGATGCCGGTCTCGGAGCTGCTCTGCCTGGCGCTGCACCGCGCCTCGCGGGCGATGACCGCGCAGTACCGGCCGCTGCTGGCCCCCCACGGGCTGACGTACCCGCAGTACCTCGTCATCTCCCTGCTCCACCAGGACGGCTCCCGCACCGTGGGCGGCGTCGGCGAGCAGCTGGGCCTGGAGTCGAGCACCCTGTCCCCCCTCCTGGGGCGCCTGGCCGAGCGCGGCCTGGTCCTGCGCACCCGCGCCGTCGAGGACGAGCGCCGCGTGCAGGTCGAGCTGACCGACGCCGGGCACGCCCTGGGCGAGCAGCTCGAGGGCCTGCCCGACCAGGTGTGCGAGGCCGCGGGCCTGTCGCGCAGCGGGGCCAGGGGCGTCGTCGCCGAGCTGATGGAGCTCGTCGCGGTGCTCGAGGGTCCTGCCCGGCACTGACCCGGACCGACCCTCCCGGGTCGCGCGCGACACATCCCCGTGTGACGGTGATCAGGCACGTCTGACCGCTCGTCACAGGAGGATGCATGCCCCGCCTGACCGTTCCCGGCAGCACCGACGTCGACCTCTACTACGAAGACCACGGCACCGGCGCACCGGTCGTCCTGATCCACGGGTGGCCGCTGTCCGGCCGCTCCTGGGAGGCCCAGGTGCCCGCGCTGGTCGAGGCCGGCCACCGCGTCATCACCTACGACCGCCGCGGCTTCGGCGACTCCTCCCAGCCGTGGGACGGGTACGACTACGACACCTTCACCGCTGACCTGGACGCGCTGCTGACGCACCTCGACGTCACCGGCGCCACCCTCGTCGGCTTCTCGATGGGCGGCGGTGAGGTGGTCCGCTACATCTCGCGCTACGGCTCCTCGCGGGTCGCGAAGGCCGTGCTGGCCGCCGCCGTGCCGCCGTACCTGTACAAGAGCGACGACAACCCCGACGGCGGCCTCGACGACGCCACCATCGAGCAGTTCCAGACCGGTGTGAAGACCGACCGCATCGACTTCCTGGAGGAGTTCACGACGAACTTCTTCTCGGCCGGCAAGGGCCTGACCGGCCCCAAGGTCAGGGTCAGCGAGCCGCAGCGGCAGTACGCCCGCCACATCGCGGAGTTCGCCTCGCCCAAGGGCACGCTCGACTGCATCACGGCGTTCGGCCGCACCGACTTCCGCGGCGACGTGCAGGCGGTCGCCGCCTCCGGCGTCCCGGTCCTCGTGATCCACGGCGACAGCGACGCGATCGTGCCGATCGAGGTGTCCGGGAAGCGCAGCGCCGAGCTGATCCCGGGTGCGCAGCTCCACGTCGTCGAGGGCGGCCCGCACGGCATCAACGCCTCGCACCCCGAGGAGTTCAACCGGGTGCTGCTGGAGTTCCTCGCCCGCTGACCCACCGCTCGCGACGCCGAGACGCCCCGCCGTGCTGCACGGCGGGGCGTCTCGCTGCGTCCCCCTCGAACCGCAACCAGGCGCTCGGCTGCGGTCCGAGGACCACTCCGGACCGCAACCAGGCGCTCGGCTGCGATCGGGGAGTCAGGGGGCGGTGAGGATGATCGGGCCGTCGTCGGTGACGGCCACCGTGTGCTCGGCGTGCGCGGCCCGTCGGCGGTCGCGGGTGACCACCGACCAGCCGTCGCGAGCCGTGCGGTACTCGCTCGAGCCGGCCAGGAGCATCGGCTCGATGGCCAGGGTGTGCCCGGCCTCCAGGCGCTGGTCGCGGGCCGCGGCGAACGGCTGGTTGGGCACGAACGGCGCCTCGTGCATCGCCCGGCCGATGCCGTGCCCGCCGTGGTCGGGCAGGTGCGAGAACCCGTGCCTGCGCGCCACCGCGTCGACCGCCGTGGCGACGTCGAGCAGCGTGGCACCCGGCACCGCCGCGGCGATGCCGGCCGCGAGCGCCTCCTCGGTGGCGCTCACGAGGCGGCGGTCCTCCTCGGTGGAGGAGCCGATGTGCACCGTGATGGCCGCGTCGCCGTGCCAGCCGTCGACGGCGGCGCCGAAGTCGATGCTCAGCACATCGCCGTCGGCGACGCGGCGGCCGGTCGGCGGGCCGTGGACCACGACCTCGTTGGGCGACAGGCACAGCACGCCCTTGTACGCCGTCGGCGCCCAGGCGGGGGCGTAGCCGAAGAAGGAGCTCTCCGCGCCGGCCTCGTGGAGCGCGGTGCGGGCGATGTCGTCGAGGTCGCGCAGCTTCACGCCGGGGACGGCGGCGGCGCGCACGGCCTCCAGCGCCAGGGCGACCACGCGACCGGACTCCCGCATGGTCTCCAGCTCGGCGGCGGAGCGG
>JAKONK010000047.1 GCA_022701985.1 Actinomycetales bacterium | reverse complement strand
GTGAGGCCGTCCATGGTGTCGACGACGCCGCCGCGGGCCTCCCAGCGCTCGCGCACGGCCGCCGTCGTCCCGGCGACGTCGGTCACCGTCGAGTTGATCTCGCCGCTGGCGGAGTAGGGGTCGAACTCGGAGACCAGCTCGGACAGCGGGCCGTCCTGCTCGCCCAGCGCCGCGAGCACGTGCATCGCGGCGAGCATGCCGGTGTCGGCGCCCCAGAAGTCCTTGAAGTAGAAGTGCGCGGAGTGCTCGCCGCCGAAGACGGCGCCGGTGCGGGCCATCTCCGCCTTGATGAACGAGTGGCCGACGCGCGTGCGCACCGGGGTGCCGCCGGCGGCGCTGACCTGCTCGGGCACGGCCCGCGAGGTGATGAGGTTGTGCAGGATCGTCGCGCCGGGGTTCTTGGCCAGCTCGCGCAGGGCCACCATCGCGGTCACCGCGGAGGGGCTGACCGGGTCGCCCTTCTCGTCCACCACGAAGACGCGGTCGGCGTCGCCGTCGAAGGCGAGCCCGATGTCGCCGCCGTGCTCCACGACGGCCTTCTGCAGGTCGACCAGGTTCGCCGGCTCCAGCGGGTTCGCCTCGTGGTTCGGGAAGGTGCCGTCGAGCTCGAAGTACATCGGCACCACCTCGAGGGGCAGCTCGGGCAGCCCGGCCTCCGTGCCCAGGACGGCGGGCGCGGTCAGGCCGGCCATGCCGTTGCCGGCGTCGACGACGACCTTCAGCGGCCGGGAGCCGCCGAGCGGCACGAGGGTGCGCAGGTGGGCGGCGTACTCCCCCAGCAGGTCGCGGTCGGAGCGGGTGCCGGTGCGCGCGGCGACGGGGACCCCGCCGCCCTCCCCCCCGGCGGTGTCGAGGAACTGCTGGGCCAGGACGCGGACCTCGTCGAGGCCGGTGCCGGTGCCGACCGGCTTGGCGCCGGCGAAGCACATCTTGATGCCGTTGTACGCGGCCGGGTTGTGGCTGGCGGTGAACATCGCGCCCGGGGCGCCGAGGTGGCCGGAGGCGAAGTAGAGACCGTCGGTGGAGCACAGGCCGATGACGAGCACGTCGCCGCCGCGGTCGGTGACGCCGCGGGCGAAGGCGTCGACCAGGGTCGGGCTCGTGGGGCGCATGTCGTGGCCGATGACGAGGGTGCCGTCGCCCTGCCCGGCCTTCCCCGCGACGCCGAGGACGTCGGCGGCGGCTGCGCCCAGCGCGTGCGCGACGGTCTCGTCGAGCTGCTGGGGGGCCAGGCCCCGCACGTCGTAGGCCTTGACGATGGTCGCCAGGTCGATCGGGGAGCCGTTCGGGGAGTCAGCCACGGCACGGAGCGTAGCCAGGGGCCGCCGCCGCCCGCCCCCGTCCACCGGACGGGGAACCCGTGCGGGCCACCGGAGAGTGCTCAGGGAGCGCCCCGTTGCGCCGATGGGATGAGTGCTGGAGCCCGGACGACCCGCCGGGACCCAGCCGCAGGGGTGCCTCCGGCGCCCCGCCCGTCGCACCGAGGAGGACCGTGGCCCCGTCCGCCCCCACCCTGCCCACCAGCCCGACCGCCGACCTCACGGCCGTCGAGGCGGCCCCGAGGCGCCGTCGCCGCGCTGCCGCGGCGGCGCCGCCGCTGGGCTCGCTGCTGCAGACCGGCGCCCAGCGCCCGGTCTGCCCCGCCTGCGGCGGCGACCAGCTCACCGTGCTCTCGCTCACGCTGACCGACGGCACCGCCGTCCGCTTCAGCTCGTGCCGCGGGTGCGAGCACCGCCGCTGGGACTCCGAGGACGAGGTCCTCTCGATCACCCAGGTGCTGGAGCGCACCCGCGCCTGACGCGGCACCCGGCCCACCGGGCCTGCCGGGCCACCCGGGTCAGTCGCGCAGCACCCTCAGGTGCGAGCGGCGCCCGCCGCTGCCCGCGGCGACCGGCTCCCGCGAGGGGGCCGGCACCGGCTCGGGGGCCGGACGCGCCGCCTCGCGGACCGCGTCGGCCAGGGCGAGCAGGTCGTCGTGGGTCTGCCGGTGCTCGTAGGACTCCGGCTGCAGCCGCACGACCTCCCAGCCCCGGGGCACCGTGAGGCGCCCGGCGTGGGCCGCGCAGAGGTCGTAGCAGTGGGGCTCCGCGGCGAGCGCCAGCGGGCCCAGCACCGCCGTCGAGTCGGCGTACACGTACGTCAGCGTGGCGATGGCCGGGGTACCGCACGCTGTCCTGCTGCACCGTCGCATCGCCATGGAGCGACGGTACTCCTGCACCTCCCGCAACACCCGCATTCGCCACGACTCGCCGTGTTCGCGTCGCGCCCACCCCGGGCGCGTCGCCCTGCGGGCCCGGGGTGGTCGGTCCGCCCGGCGGCGCGGCCGTAGCCTTCCCGGGTGCCCAGCGCCCGCGGTCTCCGACGCCGCCGCCGCGACCGCCACGGCCGCGGCCTGCGCGGTCCGCTGATGCCGCCGGACCTGCCCGGCACCCGCACCCGCGCCGAGCGCTTCGACGACGTCGTGCTCGACGCCGTCGAGCGGCTGGAGCGCCGCTGGGCCGAGCAGATGGCCGCCGTGGAGTTCGCCGTCGAGGACGTGCCCCCCGGAGACTCCGCCACCTGGGAGCGCCCCGAGGTCGCGCTGGGCCGCTTCTTCCCCGCCACCCGCACCCAGCGGCCGCGGGTGGTGCTGTACCGCCGCCCCCTGGAGACGCGGGGCGCCGACGAGGCCGAGCTGGCCTCGCTGGTCCACGAGGTGGTGGTCGAGCAGGTGGCCGCGGCCCTGGGCATGACCCCGGAGCAGGTCGACCCGCGCTACCGCTCCGGCGACGACGACGGCTGAGCCACCCCGCGGGAGCCGCGCGAGGGCCTCAGGGACCGGTGACCGCCACCGCGACGGTGCCCGGCACCGCTGACCCGGGACTGACCGCCGTGGTGCTCAGCAGGTCTCCCCCGCTGCCAGCCGCAGCCCGCGTGGCCAGCGCGGCCACCACGTGGCCGCCCTGCCCCTCCACGGGCGTCAGCAGCAGCGCCACCGGGGTGCCCGAGCCCCCGGCGGCGCGGACCAGGTCGTCCACGTCGGCGGCGGTGGTCGTCGAGGCGGGGAGCTCCACCCGGCGGGCCTGGCCGGTGCGCCCGTCGGCGCCCACGATGGCGACGTCGACGGCGGCGGCCTCCCGCGACGTGAGCACCAGGCGCGCGTCGGGCGACCCCGACGAGCCCGAGGGGGCGGGGGGCAGGGCCACCAGCGCGCGTCCGCTCAGCGGCTCGGCCGCGGGGGCCCAGGCCAGGTCGCCGGGCGCACCCGCGGCCGGGGCGCTGTCGGTGCGGACGGCGGCCAGCACCGGACCGTCGGCCTCCACCGCGAGGGCCACGCCACCGGCGGGCAGCGCCGGCAGCTCGACGTCGACGGCGGATCCCGCCGGCACCGCCGTCGCCGGCACGGCCCCGGAGGGCACCGCGGATCCCGACGTCCCGACCACGGAGAAGCGGGCCACCACCGGCTCCGCGCCGGGGTTGGCCACGCGCAGCACCGCGGGGGCGGAGCCGGCGGTGACGACGCCCGGCACCAGCAGCGAGGTGGCGGGGGCCGCGGCGGCGCCGACGACCTCGGCGCCCCCCGGCACCAGCCCGCGCAGCACGCCCTCGACCAGCCAGGCCGAGACCGGGCCCGCCGAGGAGCGGACCTGCACGGCGAGCGGGGCCCCACCCGGTCCGCTGGAGCCGGCGTCCTGGGCGGAGACCTGCTCCAGGACCCCCTCGAGCAGCACCGACCGCTGCTCGCCCGGGCCCAGTGACAGGCCCTGGAGCGCGTCGGGCTGCTGCGGCCCGGTGGCGGTCAGGACGGTCACGTCGACGGTGGTGGGGGTGCTCCCGGCGTCGGCGAGCACCAGGCGGGTGGAGCGTCCGACGCCCGTCGAGCCGCCGACCAGCCACGCCTGCTCGACGGGTGCGGCGCACGCCGGGGTCGACAGGCCGCGCAGGTCGCCCGAGCCCGCCAGCGACGCGGTGGTGCCGGCGAGGACGGGAGCGCCGCCGTCGACGGGTCCTGCGGCCAGCGCGGTGCCGGTGCCCGCCGCCGCGGCAGCGCCCGCGGGCCTCACGCGCAGCAGGTCGCCCAGGGGCTCACCGGTGGTGGGTGCGGGCGCGTCGGCGGGCGGGTCGCCGGCCGCGGGGCGCTCGGCGAGCGCGGTGGCGCTCAGCGACGCGCCGCCACCGGCGCCGGCCAGCAGCAGGCCCGAGGTCGCGCTCGCCGTGGCGGGCGCGCCGCGCCGTCCGGTGCCGCCGGCCGCTCCGCTCTCGGCGAGCGGGGTGACCGGTGCCCCCGGGCAGACCAGCACCGCGCCGGCGGCGGGCACGGGGACGTCGACGGCGGTCGCCACCACCGTCCCCGGCGCCCCTGCGGCCGGCTGGGGCGCGAGCGCGGTGACCGCGAGCCCACCGGCCACGAGGAGCGCCGCACCGGTGGCGCTCAGCAGGGCGGCCGCGCCGCCCGCCCGGCTCACGGGGCCCTCCGGCCGCGCACGGGCACCGGGACGGCGAGGAGCGCCGTGAGCAGCAGCACCGCGGCCTGGAGCACGTCCCAGACGTCCGCCGGGGCCGCGTCGCGGGTCACCACGAGGTGGCCGCCCTCGGCGGGCAGCTCCACGCCGAGGGCCCAGCCGTCGACCGTCACCACCGGGAGCGGGCGGCCGTCGAGCGAGGCCGTCCACCCCCGGTCGGAGCGCACTGCGACGACGGCGGTCCGGGTCTGGTCGCCGGCACCGTCCTGGGCGGAGCTGGCGGGGACGACGGCGTCGACGTCGTCCCCGACCGACGGGAGCGCCGCCAGGACCGCGCCGTCGGCGGCCAGCAGCCGCGCCCGCGCGGGGCGGTCGGGGGCGTCGTCACCGCCGCCGCTGGCGGGCAGCACGCGGTAGAGCACGCCGGCGTCCGTGCTGCCGGCACGGGTGAGGCCGGGCACGGCATCGAGGCGCGCCGTCGCCGGGTCGGTCGCCGACGCAGCGCCGGAGCCCTGCAGCAGCACGTAGCCGACGCCGAGGGAGGCGAGGTCGGCGCGCGGGTCGCCCGTCCCCGCGACCAGCAGTGCGGTGGCCGAGCGCACGGCGGCGTCGGCGGCAGCGCCGGTGCTGGCGGCCTGCGCCCCACCGCCGCCCGCCGCGACCAGCTGGGCCGCGACGGAGGTGCTGGCGAGGGTCAGCGGCCCGCGGCGCACGGTGGCCGTGGCCGCCGTCACGGGACCGCTGTCCGCGCCGTCCGGCCCGGTGGTGAGGGACAGGTGCAGGGTGGCCACGGCGTCCGGGGAGCGGGCGGCGTCGCGCGCGACCGCGGGGTCTCCGGCCGTCGCGACGAGCACCCCGACGGGACCCCCACCGCTCTGCTGCAGCGCCCACGCCGAGAGCAGCGCCAGCGGTGCCGCGACCACCACGACCGCGACCAGGGCCGCCGCGCGGGTGCCGGCGGGCCGGCGGCGGGCTCGGGGGACCTCCTCGCCGGCCTCGCGAACGACGTCGTCGCTGTGGTGGGGCTCGAGGTCGTCGTCACGGGGAGCGGCGCGCAGCACGCGGGGCGCCCGCGCGAGCGCGGCGGTGGTCAGGCCCGCGAGCACCAGGCTCGTGCCCGCGCCGGGCCACCCGCCCGCGGCCACCGCGGCCGCGGCGGCGACCAGGCCGAGGCCCGACGCCCACCACGCCACGCGCACCAGGCGCCCGCGCGGGCCCCGGGCCGCGGCGCCGAGCACCGCGAGCACGAGCAGGACCGCTCCGGGCAGGACGGCCAGCAGTGCGACCCAGCTGGGCGGCCCGGCGGGGACGAGCACGGCGCCGGGGTCTCCCAGCAGCAGCCGCAGCCCGGCCAGGGGCTCCGGCTGTCCCGGTGGGGCGGAGGCGGGACCGGCCAGGGGCAGGCCGGGTCCGAGGAGCAGGGCCCGGGGGTCGGCCAGGGCGGGGCCGAGCAGCGGACCGGCCACCGCCAGCGGCGGGAGCACCGCCCAGAGCAGCGCGCCCGGCCAGCGGCGGGCCGTCAGCGCGACGACGGCGACCGCCACCAGCAGCGGCCCGAGCAGCAGCGGCGCGCCCGCCACCGCGACGGCGGAGGCCAGGCCAGCCAGCGCCCCGGCGGCCAGGGCGGGGCGGCGGGCGGCGGCGGTCGCGGTCCGGGCGAGCCCGAGGGCCACCCAGGGCAGGGCCAGGTGCGCCGCGACGGCGCCGAGGCGGCCGGTCGAGGTCGCGGCCAGCAGCGGCGCCCCACCGGCCCAGACGACGGCGGTGGCGGTCCGCAGCACCCGCGAGCGGGTGGCGGCGCCGGCCGCGGCCCACCCGCCGAGGGCGGCCAGCGGCACCGCGAGCAGCAGCAGCACCAGCACGGCGGCGCGCACCGACCCACCGAGCGGGAGGGCGAGCACGGCCAGCGCCGACAGCCACGGGTCGGCCGGGGCCGCGGTGCCCATCCCGAGCGGCTGCCAGTCCGAGCGCGCGGCCGACCAGAGGTCGGCCAGGCCGGGGGCGGCCGCCAGGGCCCCGCCGACGACCTCGCGGCCCCCGGCGACGGCGGCGAGGAGCCGGTGCTGGCCCGCGAGGGACACGACGACGAGCAGCACGAGCAGGGGCAGCAGGAGGCGCAGGCCCCGGCGGGGGGCCGCGCCGTCGTCGGCGTCGTGGTCAGCGCCGTCGTCGTCGACGGTGCTCGTCGAGCTCGGGGACGGCGCGTGAGCCTCCGGGCGGGGCTCGGTGGGCTGCTCAGGAGGCTGGAGGGGGCCGAGCAGGTCGTCGGCGAGGGCCGTGCGGGGCGCGGGCAGGGGCGGCGCCCCGGGCAGGCGCACCACCGGCAGCCCCGAGGGCGGCGTGGTCGCGGCGGCGAGGGCGCGGGCGGCGACCACCGGGAGCACGCCGGTGGCGGGGGTGATGCCGGTGCGGGCCCAGCGGTCGCGGTGCCAGCGGACCACCTCGCGGCGCGGCACCATCAGCGGCCGCAGGGAGCTGCGCGACCTGACGGCGGTGCGGGCGGCGGTGCGGCGGGCGGTGAGCACGCGCCGCGGCCGGGCCAGGGCCGCGAGGACGGCGCCCAGCTCGGCGCCGGCGCGGTCCGGCTGCTTCGCGGCCACCCGCACCAGCAGGCGGGCGAGCCCGCCGAGCAGCACGGCCAGGGCGACGGCGGGCAGCGCCAGCGGGGAGGCGCCGGCCAGGCGCGCGTGGGCCTCGTCGCGCCGCTCGCTCCAGCGGACGGCGCGGGCGGCGGGGGTGGGGCGCAGCCCCGAGCGGGTGGCGTCGACGTGGCGGACCACGGCCCCGGGCACGACGACGACGCGCGAGCCCGCCAGGCGCGCGCGGCGGCACAGGTCGAGGTCCTCCCCGAGGACGGTGAGGCCGGGGTCTCCCCCGAGGCGCTCGAGCAGGTCGCGGCGGACGAGCATCCCCGCGGAGGAGACGGCGAGGACGTCGTCGCGGTGGTCGCGCTGGCCCTGGTCGCGGTCGCCGTGCTCGACACCGGTCAGGCGGCGCCCCATCGAGGAGGTGCTGAAGCCGACCTGGTGCAGGAGGCGCTCGTCGTCCCAGTCGACGACCTTGCAGCCGGCCACGCCGACGCTGGGGGCCACCTCGACGGCGGCGAGCAGGCGCTCGAGGGCGTCGGGGGCGGGGGCGCAGTCGTCGTGCAGCAGCCACACCCAGCGCAGCCCGGCGGGGACCTGCGTGTGCTGGTCCGGCCGACCCGTCGCCGGGACCGCGGCGGGTGCGGTCAGCGCCTCGGCGTCGGTCACCGCCAGCGCGGCGCGGGCCGCGTCGAGCAGGCCCGCGCCGCGGCGCAGGTGGAGGACGTCGAGCGCGGCCGGCCCGCCCACCAGGCGCGAGCGGCTGGCGTGGCGGGTGAGCACCGCGGCGCTGGCGTCACCGGAGGCGGCGTCGACCAGCGCCAGGCGGTCGGGGCTGCGCGACTGCGCGTCGAGCGCCGCGAGGGCGTCGGGCAGCCACCGCTCGCCGTCGCAGGCGAGGAGCACGACGTCGACGAACGCGCCGTCCACGTCGTGGGACGGCGCGGACGGCGGTGCGGACGCCGACGGGGTCGGCGCCGCGACGGAGTGCGCCGCGAGCTCCCCGGTGCCGGCGCCGCCGGTGGCCGGGAGGCGACCGGTGGCGGTGGCGCTGCGCCGGGCCTCAGGCCGGCGGGCGTGCCGGGGCTGCGGCTGGCTGGGCGCCGAGGAGGAGCCCTGGCTCAGACCGCCCGCCGCTTGACGCGGCGGCGCTCGCGCTCGGACAGGCCGCCCCAGATGCCGAAGCGCTCGTCGTTCTCGAGCGCGTACTCCAGGCACGCCACGCGCACCTCGCAGCTCATGCAGACGCGCTTGGCCTCACGGGTCGAGCCGCCCTTCTCGGGGAAGAACGACTCGGGGTCGGTCTGGGCGCAGAGCGCCTGCTCCTGCCAGTTGATCTCGGTCTCGGCGTCGCCCTGGCCCAGGACCAGCTCGAGGGCCGCGTCGTCGGAGTCCTCGTCCTCGGCGTCCTCGTCGTCCTCGTCCACGAGGTCCTCGAGGAGGTCGCCGGCGAGGAGGTCCTCCAGGGTCGGGTCCGCGACGGAGGTCAGCGGGGGCAGCGCCTCGAGCGGCGTCCGGGGCGCGAAGACCGCGGCGGACGGGGCAGCCGGGGCGACGGCGGCCAGCTGGCCGGTCTCGGTGGGCAGGGCCGTCCGCGGGCGCGGAAGGCCGAGGGAGACGGTGGTGCTCTCGCTCATCTCGACTCCTTCAGATCTCGTTCGTGGGGGCCCGCGGAGGGACCCGGCCCGCCTCGCGGCGGTGACTGAATTACATACGTGCGACTACAGGGCGTGCAGGCGAAACGCAGGAAGCCGTGGCGGCTTTCTTCGCGCCTGGGCGTGTCGCTCCCTGCGCGCCGCGGGGCACAACGGACACGGCCGGACACACCGGGCGCCCGCTGACCGCCCCGGCGGCCGGCCCGGCCTCCACGCCCCGTGGTCCCCCACGGGCGTCACCCGAGCGTCGCGAGCCGATGACCAGCGGTGATGCATCTTCGCCTCACGAGTCACACAGACCCCACGCGTCACGCACATCGGCACGGGGCAGCGCAACGACCTGCGGAGGTCGCGGCGGGACGACCCGCGCGCGGCGGTGACCGTGAGTCACCACCCCCGGGTGACCGCGGTCACCCGGGGACGGGTCGGCGGCTAGGAGCGCTCGCGCACCCGGAGCTCGACCAGGGCGCGCGAGGAGTCGCCCCCCGCCGTCACGTCGGCCTCCAGGGCCTCCGCCCACAGCGCCGCGAGGAGGCGCTCCACCGCGGCGCCGACGGCGAGGGCGGGCCCGCTGACGGCCAGGCGCACCCCGCCGTCGTCGTCCAGGGAGACCGCGGCACCCCGCAGCCCGCGCCCAGCGCTCGCGACGACGACGGCGCGCGCTGCGCGGTCGGCCACCGCACCGCCGGGGACGATCGGGGGCGGGGCCACCTCGCGCTCGGCCAGGCCCAGCGCGGCGCGGACCGCCTCCACGTGGCCGTGGGCGAACCAGTCCGCGGGACCGGTGCGCACCAGCCGGGCGGCACCCGGCCCGTCGCCGTCGACGACGTGCGCCCCCAGCCCCCGCACGACCGCCACCGGGGTGCCGGCGGCCTTGCCCTTCACGAGGTCGGCCAGCCCGCAGACCTCGTCGGCGATCCCGCGGACCGTCACCTCCATCACGCGGCCGGACCTGTCGAGGCGGCCGCGCGCGTCGTCGAGGACCGCCAGCCCGGCGGCGCCGAGGGCGAAGTCCGTGACGCCGTCGCGCCAGGGCCGCCCGCTGGTGTCGCTGACGACGACGGCGGGCGCGCGCCCCCCGTGCTCGGCGACGCCCAGCAGCTCGCCGACCCGCGAGCGCAGGGCGCGGGCGGAGGCGTCGGGGTCGGCGGGCAGGAGCAGCACGGTGCCCTCGGCGACGTCGGACGCGTCGATGCCAGCGGCGGCGAGCACCGGGCCGGAGCGCGCCTGCACGACGCGGGTGGTCCGCCCGTCGGGCAGCGCGCGCTCGGCGACCAGGCGCACGGACTCGCCGTCGAGGGCGCGCTCGCGCTGGTCCGCCGGCACCGAGCGCCCCTCGGCCTTGGCCACCACCTTGCTGGCGACCACGACGACGTCGTCGGGGCCGAGCGGGACGCCCGCCGCGGCGCAGGCGCGGACGAGGAGCCCGGCGAGGTCGGCGCCGGCGGTGACCTCCGGCAGGCCGGGCACGGCCTCGGCGACCACGCGGTCCGGCGGTGCCACCGACGGCGCGAGCTCGGCCGGGGAGGGGTGCGGCGCGCTCACGCATAGCCCCCGTCGCGCAGGCCGGCGGCGGCCTCGAAGCGGTTGCGGGTGGGGTCTCCCCCGGCGCGCAGCTCGGCGAGGCCGTAGAGCAGGGGCAGCAGCGGCCCCCAGCGCCGCCACTGCAGCACGTGGACGGCCTCGTGGCGGAGCCGGTCGTCGGCGCGGGTGCGGGGGTGGTCGCCGGTGACGTAGGTGTCGCCGTAGGTGGTGCCGCCGCGGGCGAAGGTGCGGCCGCGCGCGCCGTGGCAGACGCGCAGGCGCACCGGGGTGCCCGCGACGTCGACGGTGCGGACCTCGCACGCGGCGCCGTCGGCGCGGGCGAGGGCGGCGGCGAGCAGCCCCACCCCGGCGGCCGTCGTGCGCCCGAACAGGCCCACCACCTCCCGGGCCGTGGTCGTGGTGGGGGTCATGCGGGGCTCCTCGTGGGTCGGCTGCCGGGGCGGCCGACGGCCAGGGCGGTCTCGAGCGCGGCGCCGGCCAGGGCCGCGGCGGCGGCGCGGTCGCTCATGAGCAGGGGGCGGGCCAGCACCCGGCCGCACCCCGGGGCGGCACCCCGGAGGGTGGTGCCGTCGAGGTCGCCGTCGGCGGCGTCGTCGACCAGCCAGGCGTCGAGCAGGTCGGCGTGCAGCTCACCCACGCCCAGCGCCGTCGCGGGGACGCCGAGCGCCGCCAGGCACGCGTCGGCCATGCCCCGGACCACGCGCCCGCCCAGGACCGGGGACACCCCGACGACGGGCGCCCCGCCGTCGCGCAGCGCCTCGCGGGCCCCGGGGAGGCCGAGGGGTGCGCCCGGGTGCCCGCCGGCCAGGCCCAGGACGGTCCCGACCGAGACGACGGGGTTGGACGGCGGGAGCAGCACCGCGTCGGCGTCCGCCAGCGCCTCCAGCACGCCGGGGGCGGGGGTGGCGGCCTCCAGCCCCACCTGCTCGAAGCCGGTGGCCGGGACGGAGGCGCGCAGGCGGACCCACCACTCCTGGAAGTGGACGGTGCGCCCGTCGGCCAGGTGCACGTGGGTCTCGACGGGCTGGTCGCTCATGGGCAGCAGCCGGAGCCCGGGCTGCCAGCGCTCGCAGAGCCGCTCGACCACGCGCGACAGCGGGAGCCCCTCGCGCAGCATCTGGGTGCGGAAGACGTGGGTGCCGAGGTCGCGGTCGCCGAGGGTGAACCAGCCGGGGCCGGTGCCGTAGGCGGCGAGCTCGGAGGAGACCACGCGGCTCTCGTCGCGCAGGCCCCAGCCCTGCTCCTCGTGGACGGCCCCGCCGAGGGTGTACATCACGGTGTCGAGGTCGGGGGTGATCCGCAGCCCGTGCATCGTGGCGTCGTCACCGGTGTTGACGACGGCGGTGACCTGCGCGCCGCGGAGCTCGGGGTCGGGGGAGGCGGCGAGGTGCTCCTTGAGCCCCCTCAGGAACCGCGCCCCGCCCACGCCGCCGGCGACGGCCGTGATCCTCATGCGCCGCTCACCTGCACGTCCGTCCTTCGCACCGGCCCATCCTGACCCACGCCGCCCGGGGGCCGCCCTTCCACCCGGGGGCGGGCTCCAGCAGGATCGGGCGGTGCGCTTCCCCCGGCCCTCCCACCAGGCAGCCCCCCGCTCCGCCGCCGAGCGGGCCCAGGAGCGGGCCCGCGAGCAGGCCCAGCAGCAGCTGCGCGTCGCCGAGCCGTCCCGGGTGGTGCTGCTCGGCGGCACCTCCGAGATCGGCCTGGCGGTGGTGCGCCGGCTGGGCCGGGGCCGCTCCCTCGACGTCGTGCTGGCGGGCCGCCCGGGCGAGCGCCTGGCCGCCGCCGTGGAGGCCCTGGTCGCGGAGGGGCACCGGGCACGGGCGGTGCCGCTGGAGGCCCGCGACCGCACCACCTGGGTCCCGGCCCTGGACGGCTCCTTCGGCGCCGCGTCGAGCGGGGCTGGCCAGCGGGTCGACGTCGTCGTCCTGGCCCTGGGCGCCGCGCCGGACGGCAAGCCCTCCTGGCAGGACCCGCTGGCCGCCGCCGACCTCGTGCAGGTCAACTCCGCCGCCCCGGTCGCGCTGGCCGCGGGCGCGGCGCAGCGGCTGCGGGCCCAGGGCGGCGGGGCGCTGGTGGTGCTGTCCAGTGCGGCGGCGGTCCGGGCCCGCAGCACCGACTTCGCGCACGGCGCGAGCAAGGCCGCTCTCGACGCGTTCGCCTCCGGGCTGCGCGAGGCGGTCCGCGGTGACGGGGTCCGCGTGCTCGTGGTTCGCCCCGGGTTCGTGCGCACGCGCCTGACCGCCGGGCGCTCGGCGTGGCTGGCCACCACCAAGGAGGCCGTGGCCGACCTCACCGCGCACGCCCTCGCGGGCGACGACGACGTCGTGTGGGCGCCTCCCGGTGCTCGCGCCGTGGTCGAGGCGCTGCGCTGGGTGCCGCCGCGCCTGCTGCGCCGCCTGCGCCTCTGACCTCCCGGCGCGCCGACCTCAGCTGCGCATGCCGGTGGCCACCGGCACGTGCCGCGGCAGCGGCATCCGCGGGCCGCGGCGCGGGCGCGCCACCCCCTCGAGCTCCAGCAGCCGCTGCACCCGGTAGCGGTGCCCGCGGTAGCGCTCCACCACCTCCGCGCAGCCGGCGTCGTCCATGACCTCGCCGGTCAGCGCGTAGGAGACGTTCTTGGCCACGTGGTAGTCGGCGAAGGAGAAGGCGTCGGGGTCGCCGTGGGCGCGGTGGCGCACCTCGGCCGCCGTCCACACGCCGACGCCCGGCAGACTCCGCAGCGCAGCCTCGACGCGCTCCAGCGGCAGGGCGGTGGTGCGCTCCAGCGCCGGGGCGCACCGGGCGGCGTGGAGCACCACGCGGCGTCGACGCTCCTCCACGCCCGCGCGGAGCCACTCCCAGCTGGGGATGCCCGCCCAGCCGCGGGCGCTCGGCGGCACGCGCATCCCAGCGGCGGGGCTGCCGGGGGCGGCGGCCGGAGCACCCGGGGCCGCGTCGCCGAAGCGCAGCAGCAGGTCGCGCCACGCGCGGTGGGCCTCCAGCCCGGTGACGACCTGCTCGATGGCGGCCGCCGCGAGCGCCTCGAACACCGCCAGGGTGCGGGGCACGCGGACGCCGCGGTGGCGGCGGTGCGCCGCGACGAGGACGGGGTGGTCGGGGTGGGGCGCGAAGCCGGAGTCGTCCTGGTCCTCCCCCAGCAGCTCGGGCACCCGGTCGACGACGAGGGCCGCACCGCCTCCCCAGGCGCAGGCCTCGACGACGCCGAGCGCCGCGACCGGCCGCAGCCGCAGCAGCGCGGTGCCCTCCTCGGTGCGGGTGGCCCACCACCAGGTGGCCAGGGGCCCGGTGCCCTCGCGGCGCACGGCGGGGTCGCCACCGCCGCGGCGCAGGGGGCCCAGGGTGGCGGAGAGGTCGAGGGGGCGCCCGGGGGCCCAGGCGCGCTGCGCCGCGGGGGCTCCGCTCCCCCCTGACCCCGTCACCGGGACATCCTCACCCGCCCGCGGGGCGCTCCGGAACCCCGCCGCGGCGCGGCGCGGTCGGCGCTGGGGGGATCTGCGCCACTCCCGGGATGGCACGGGGTGGCCCCGTGCCAGTAGGAGTGGCACGGGGTGGCCCTGTGCCAGTCAAGAGCGGTACCCCCGGGGGCGGGCGCCACCACGCCGAGGCGCCTACCGTCGGTCGGATGAGCTCCGACCGCGTCGCCGTCCCCCAGCTGCTCGCCCGCCTGCGCCGCCAGGACTCCGGCCGCCCGCGCGTCACCTGGTACGGCGCCGACGGCGAGCGCGTGGAGCTGTCGGCCCGGGTGCTGGAGAACTGGGTCGCCAAGACGGCGAACCTGCTGGTGGAGGAGCTCGAGGTGGAGGTCGGCGACGCCGTGCGCCTGGACCTCCCCGCGCACTGGCGCACCGTCGCGTGGCGGCTCGCGGTCGCGGCGGTCGGTGGTGAGCTCACCGGGCCGGAGGGCGGCGCCGCGCCGGACGTCCTCGTCGTCGCCGACGGCTCCCCCCACCTCGACGGCGCGACGAGCGGCACCGGCGCCGGGGTCCCCCGCCACCTCGTGGTGCAGGCGCTGGGGGCGCTGGCGTTCCGGGCGCAGGTGGTGCCACCGGGCGCCCTCGACGCCGCGGCCGTCGTCGCGGGCTACGGCGACGAGCTGCCCGCGGTGGTCGGCGCCCCCGGCCTGTTCGTGCCCGCGGCGCCGAGCGACGCGCGGGTGCTCGTCGACGCCCGCTCGGGCGACGACGACGGCGCGGCCCTCGACGCCGTGCTGGCAGCCCTGGCCGGCGGGGGCAGCGCGGTGCTGCTGGGTCCGGGCTCCCCCGACCCGGAGCGCGTGGCGGCGCAGGAGGGCACCACCCCGGCCTGACCCTCCGCGCTGGTGCAGCTGACGCCCCTTCGCGGGGTGCGATGGGGCGTCAGCTGCACGGAAGGGGCGTCAGCCGTGGCGGAGCGGCGAGGGCACCTCAGCCCTCTCCTGCTCCTCCCCACCGGTGGACGACGCCGCGCGGGACCGCGTGTAGGAGTCGCGCAGGGCGCGGTACTGCGGGCTCGCGAGCGCCAGCAGCGTCACCACCAGGCCGACGAGCCCGAGGACCACGAAGACCAGCGCGATCGCCCGGGCCTGCCCGGTGCCGAACCAGCCGCCGATGGCGGCCGCACCCGCGCCGTCACCGCTCATGAACGGCACCACCGCGAACTGCGTGACGGGGCCGATGAGGAACGCGGTGAACGGCGAGGCCGCCTGCTCCACGCTCTGCGCGAAGCCGAAGACGCGCCCCTGGCGCTCGACGGGGACGACCCGCTGCAGCACCGTCTGCTCGGCCGCCTCGGCGAAGGGCATGAGCAGCATGAACACCGCCATGGCGACGGTCAGGCCGACCACGGAGGCCGAGAGCGGGAAGAGCATCGTGGCCGCCCAGGAGACGGCGTTGGCCAGCAGGAGCAGCCGCACCGGGGAGCTCCCCAGCCCCACCCTCGCCACCAGCAGGCCACCGATGATCATCAGCGCCGACAGCCCGCCCCACAGCAGCCCCCAGACCTGCACCGACACCAGCGACAGGCCGTAGGCGTCCATCAGGGCCATGAAGGCGCCGCCGATGACGTTGTTGAAGCAGCTGAAGAGGATGAGCGGCACCAGGCCCGGGACGCCGCGCACGAGCCTCCACGTGCCCCGCAGGTCGACGCCCCGGGCCGCGCCGTCACCCCCGCCCCCGCCGTCGCCGTCCACGGGCGTCGCCCGCACCGGCTGCTCCTCCGGGACGCGCACCCGCGCCAGGTGCGCCACCGAGGCGACCAGCACCGCGACGGCCAGCAGCAGCACGTAGAGCATGCCGCCCGCGGCCACGAGCACCCCGGAGATCACCGAGGTGACCAGCATCGACACCCCCGAGACGGTGCCGACCAGGCCGTTGGCGCGGTCGCGGCGGTCGGCGGGCACGAGCAGGCTGACGCAGACGGGCAGCGCGATCATGCGCGGGTTCCCGGCGATGACGCCGAGCATGACCAGCACGACGAAGGTCCACAGCTGCCAGGAGCCGACGTCCGTGAAGGCCGCCGCCGGGGTGAGCAGGTACAGCGCCAGGCACACGCCGTAGACCAGCGCCGACGCGAGGGCGGAGGCCTGCATCACCACCTGCTTGCGGTGGTCGTCGACGAGGCTGCCGAACCAGATGCCGGTCGCAGCGGTGGCCACCAGGAAGATGCCCGAGATCATGCCGGTGGCGAAGACGGAGCGCGTCTCCAGGAACACCCAGAACGTCACCGCGAACCAGACCGTGTAGTTCATGACGCCGACCACGCCGTTGCTCACCAGGAGGTGCGCGAACACCCGCTGGGTGCCGTGGCGCAGGTCGAGCCGGGGCTGCTCGACAGCGTCGCTGGGGGTCATGCGGGGATCCTCTCGCCGGGGTCCGACGGCGCGCCACGGACTTCTCGGGGGAGGGACCCGCCAGGGGTCCGGGACTCATCGGTCACGCACCCGCCCGAAGGTCAGGAGGGGGTGGCGGCTCCCAGCGCGGGGGCGAGGCGGCGCAGCCCCTCGGCGATCAGCTCCGGCGGGTTGGTGGTGAACGACAGACGCAGGGTGGCGCGGTCGGGCGCGCCCGCGAAGAAGGGGGCCCCGGGCACGAAGGCCACGTCGCGCGCCAGCGCCCCCGCGAGCAGCGCCGCCGTGTCGGTCGGGGTGCCGGTGCCGTCCGGCAGGCGCGCCCACACGAACATGCCGCCGTCGGGGTCGCTCCACGTCGAGCCGGACGGCAGGGCACCCGGCAGCCCGGCGAGCACGGCGTCGCGGCGACGGCCGTACTCGGCGCACAGGCGGGCGACGTGCGCGTCGAGGTCGCTCTCGGCGAGGTAGGCCGCCGCAGCGGCCTGGTCGACGGTGGAGGTGTGCAGGTCGGCCGCCTGCTTGGCCACCACCAGCGCCTTCCGCAGCGCGGCCGGGGCCCGCAGCCAGCCCAGCCGCATGCCCGGCACCCCGACCTTCGAGAAGCTGCCCAGGTAGACGGTGCGACCCGCGGCGGCGGGCTCGGCGGCCAGCGCGCGCAGCGGGGTGCCGCGGAAGCGGAGCTCGCCGTACGGGTCGTCCTCGACGAGCCACGCGGGGTGCTCCGCGACGAGCGCGGCCACCTCCGCGCGGCGCTCGGCGCTGAGGGTGCGCCCGGTGGGGTTGGCGAAGGTGGGGACCAGGTAGACCAGCCGCGGGCGCTCCTGCTCGAGCACGCGGGCCAGGTCGGCGGGGACCACGCCGTCGTCGTCGCTCGCGACGGGCACCACGCGGGCCCCGGCCAGCGCGAAGCCCTGCAGCGCCGCGAGGTAGGTGGGCTCCTCGACGGCGACCACGTCTCCCGGGTCGAGCAGCGCCGTCGCGAGCAGCGCGAGGGCCTGCTGGGAGCCGGTGGTGACCAGCAGGTCGTCGGCGCCGGTGGTCAGCCCGCGGGCGGTGAGCCGCGCCGCCAGGAGCTCGCGGAGGTCGCCGTCGCCCTCCGTGGGCGCGTACTGCAGGTGCTGGCGGGCGCGCGGCCCCGACAGGACGGCGTCGAACGCGGCGCGCACGCCGTCGAGGTCGAACAGCTCGGGAGCGGGCAGCCCGCCGGCGAAGCTGATGACCTCGGGGCGCGAGGCCAGGGCCAGCAGGTCGCGCACGGGCGAGCTCGCGACGCCGTCCAGGCGCCGGGCGAGCCGCGGGGCGGACGTCGTGCCGGACGTCGGGGGGAGGGAGGTCTGGGTCACGGGAGCTCCTGGTCGAGGACGGCTCCCACGCTACCGGCGGGGCCCGTCTCCACTCCGGAGACGCTGGCGGACGCCGTCCCCTAGGGTCGCCCCATGGCGAAGCGCGCGCTGATCACCGGAGTCACGGGCCAGGACGGCCTCTACCTCTCAGAGCTCCTCCTGTCCAAGGGCTACGAGGTCTACGGCCTGGTCCGCGGCCAGAACAACCCCAAGCTGCCCCTGCTGGCAGCTGAGGTCCCCGGCGTCAAGGTCCTCACCGGCGACCTCATGGACCTCTCCAGCCTGATCCGCGCCCTCAACGTCGCCAAGCCCGACGAGTTCTACAACCTCGGGGCCATCTCCTTCGTGGCCTACTCCTGGGAGAACGCCGACCTCACCGCCGAGGTCACCGGCAAGGGCGTCCTGAACGCCCTCGAAGCCGTCCGCCTGTACTGCGGGGACACCCCCGACAAGGTCCGCTTCTACCAGGCCTCCTCCTCGGAGATGTACGGCAAGGTCCAGGCCGTGCCCCAGAAGGAGGACACCCTGCTGTGGCCCCGCTCCCCCTACGGGGTGGCCAAGGTCTTCGGCCACTACATGACCATCAACTACCGCGAGTCCTACGGCATGCACGCCTCCTCGGGGATCCTGTTCAACCACGAGAGCCCCCGGCGCGGCCCGGAGTTCGTCACCCGCAAGGTCACCCAGGCCGTGGCCCGCATCTCACTTGGCCTGCAGTCCGAGCTGGTGCTGGGCAACCTGGACGCCCGCCGCGACTGGGGCTTCGCCGGGGACTACGTCGAGGCCATGTGGCGCATGCTCCAGCAGGAGGTCGCCGACGACTACGTCGTGGCCACCGGTGAGACCCACACCATCGGCGAGCTGCTGGACGTGGCGTTCAACCACGTCGGCATCACCGACTGGACGAAGTACGTGCGCCAGGACCCCGCCTTCATGCGCCCGGCCGAGGTGGACCTGCTCATCGGTGACCCCACCAAGGCCAAGACCGCCCTCGGCTGGGAGCTGAAGGTCGGGTTCACCGACCTGGTGCAGATGATGGTCGACTCCGACCTGGCCGAGCAGAAGGCGCTGCACGGCAAGTGAGCGAGCTGACGGGCAGGACGGCGCTGGTCACCGGCGTCTCCGGCCAGGACGGCGGGTACCTCGCCGAGCTGCTCACCGCCGAGGGCACCCTCGTGCACGGCGTGCGCCGCGGCACGGGCCCGCTGCCGCCGCACCTGGCGGCGCTCGGCGACCGGCTCGTGGTGCACACCGCCGACCTGCTCGACCCGTCCGCAGCCGCCGCCCTGGTCCGCGAGGTGGCCCCCGACGAGGTCTACAACCTCGCCGCGGAGAGCTCCGTGGCCCGCTCGTGGTCGCAGCCGGTGGAGACGGCCCTGCTCGACGCCGTGCTGCCCGCCGCGATCCTGCACGCCGCCGCCGGGGTCACCGGCACCAGCGGCCAGCCGGTGCGGGTGCTGCAGGCCTCCAGCGCCGAGGTGTACGCCGGCGCCGGGGTGACGCCGCAGAGCGAGGCCACGCCCGTCGTCCCCGTGACCCCGTACGGCGCCGCGAAGGCGCACGCCCACCACCTGGTGCAGCTGCACCGGGCGGGCGGGGTGTTCGCGGTCAACGCGGTGCTGTACCCCCACGAGTCGCCGCGGCGGCCCCCGGCGTTCGTCACCCGGAAGATCACCTCCACGGTGGCGGCGATCGCCCGCGGGCGCGCCGACGAGCTGGTGCTCGGCAACACGGCGGCCC
This sequence comes from Actinomycetales bacterium, assembly GCA_022701985.1. GTDB lineage: Bacteria > Actinomycetota > Actinomycetes > Actinomycetales > Quadrisphaeraceae > Quadrisphaera. The sequence goes on along the minus strand of JAKONK010000047.1, from coordinate 1,965 downwards.
GGCGCGACTGGGGCTGGGCGCCCGACTCGGTGCGCGCGATGGTGCTCGCGCTGCGCCACAGCGAGCCGCTCGACGTCGTCGTCGCCACGGGGACCTCGCACTCGGTGGAGGACTTCGTCGCCGCCGCCTTCGCGCGCGCCGGGATCGGCGAGTGGCGCCACCTGGTGCGCAGCGACCCGGCCTTCTGGCGCCCCAAGGACGCCGCAGACCTGGTCGGGGACCCGACCCTCGCGCGCACGGCGCTGGGCTGGTCGACCACGGTGGCGTTCGCCGACGTGGTCGGCTCGATGGTCGACGCCGACCTCGCCCTGCTCGACGCCTGACCGCCCCCTGACCGACGAGGACCCCCGCACCGCCTCTCGGCGGTGCGGGGGTCCTCGTGTCGGGGTGGGGTCAGGGCCAGGTGCGCCAGACGCCGACGCCGTCGCCGCGGGAGCCCTGGTTCGACGTCGCGGCGTCTCCCGCCGAGCTCTCGCTGCCGCCGGAGCCCGACGACCCGCTGCTGCCCGACGACCCCGGGGCCTGGAGGGCGCTGGTGTCCCACCGGCCCACCACGGGCTGGTCGGTGGAAGCGCCGTACCCGAAGAGGGCGTCGGGCTGGCCCGGGGTGATGCTGTTGCGCAGCCACCAGGCGCCGGTGGCGTAGACGCCGACGGTGTCGCGGCCGTCACCGTCCCAGTCGCCGGTCACCGGGGTGGCCTGCGGCCAGCCGTAGGAGAAGACGGCGCCCGCGGAGCCGGGGGTCGCCGTGCCGCGCAGCCACCAGCGGTAGCCGTCGTACACGCCGATGCCCGAGCGGCCGCGGCCGTCCCAGTCGCCGACGACGGGCCGGGTGCCCTTGAAGCCGTAGGTGAACTTGTGGTCGGGCGCCCCGGGGCTGGCGGTGTCGCGCAGCCACCAGGTGTACGTGGCCGGGTCGTAGACCCCGATGCCGTCCTTGCCGGAGCCGGTCCAGTCACCGCAGACGGGGACCATCGTCGAGGAGCCGTAGCTGAACTCGAGGTCGGCCGCGTCGTTGCCGGCGCTCTGGCGGACCGACCAGCGACCGGCGGAGTAGACGGCCATGCCGTCGGTCCCGTCGCCGTCCCAGTCGCACGACAGGGCCGTGCCGCGGGGCTCGCCGAAGTAGGCGGTGCCGTCGGGGGCGCCGGGCGTCGCCGTCTGGCGCAGGTCCCACTCCTTCTCCGCCATCAGCTGCGCCACGCGGGTCCGCAGCGCGGGGAGCTGGCTGTAGAGGTTGGCGCCGGGGCAGGCCGTGGAACCCACGTCGCGGTGCCCGGAGATGGTGTTGAGGGTCACCGGGGTGCCCACCGGGTACTTGGTGTTCGTGCCTCCGAGGCCGGCGCTGTAGAGCACCGCCTTGCCGGTGGGGTCGGTCTGCGACTTCGCGAGCTTCCAGGAGATCACCCGGGCCAGCGCGTCGAGGATCGTCGAGGTGGCCGGGGCGGTCTCGTAGTTGCCGAGCACCGAGACGCCGAAGCTGGCGGTGTTGAAGCCGCCGGCGTGGGCGCCCTGCACCGCTCGGTCCATGCCGCCGAAGCGGCCCTCGAAGACCTGGCCGTACTTGTCGACCAGGAAGTTGTAGCCGATGTCGCACCAGCCCTGGACCACCACGTGCTGGTAGTAGATGCCGCGGACGATCGCCGCCGACTCGGCCCTCGTGTACGTGTTGGTGCCCGCGGTGTGGTGGACGAACGCCACCTTCGGCGTCGTGGTGTAGCTGGGCGCGCTGCACTTGGACAGGCGCAGCGACTCGTCGGCGCCCCACTGTGCCCGGGTGATGACGCCGGGCATGTCCCCCGCGTCGGCACGCGCCGTGGCCAGCGGCGTCCCCGAGGTCGCGGCGGTCCGGGCGTCGGTCTTCGGGTCGATGAGGCTGGCCTGGACGCCGCTGACGGCGGGGTCGCCGTCGGGGGTCGTGGTCTCGCCCTCGACCTGCACGCGGACGTCGACGGCGTCGGCCCC
>JAKONK010000043.1 GCA_022701985.1 Actinomycetales bacterium | reverse complement strand
GGTGGGCGCCAGCCGCACCCGCTCCAGCGGGACGCCGAGCGCGGTGGCCGCGACCTGCAGCATCTTGGTGTGCAGGCCCTGGCCCATCTCGGTGCCGCCGTGGGTGATGAGCACCGAGCCGTCCTTGTAGACGTGCACCAGCGCACCGCCCTGGTTGAACGCGGTGAAGTTGAACGAGATGCCGAACTTCACCGGCGTGATCGCCAGGCCCCGCTTGGTGTGCGGCGAGCCGGCGTTGAACGCCTCGAGCTCGGCCGTGCGGGCGGCGAAGTCGCTGGTGTCCAGCACCTGGGACCAGGTGCGGGCCAGCCGCTCGGCCTGCCGGACCGGCTGGCCGTACGGGGTCTCCTGGTCGGCGACGTAGAAGTTCCGCCGCCGCAGCTCGTCGGCGGGCAGCCCGAGTGCGGGGGCGCAGCGGCCCAGGACGTCCTCGATCACGAGCATGCCCTGCGGCCCGCCGAACCCGCGGAACGCGGTCTGCGAGGTCTTGTTGGTCTGCGCGATCCGGCCGTTCACCCGGACGGCGGGGATCCAGTACGCGTTGTCGACGTGGCACAGCGCGCGGGCCAGCACCGGCTCGGACAGGTCCAGGCTCCAGCCGCCGTCGGAGGTCAGCGTGGCGTCCAGGGCGGTCAGCCGGCCCTCGTCGTCGAAGCCGACCTGCCACTGCGCGTGGAAGCCGTGCCGCTTGCCGGTCATCGTCATGTCCTGCCCGCGGTTCAGGCGCAGGCGCACCGGTCGGCCGGTGAGACGGGCGCCGAGCGCGGCGATCGCGGCCAGCCCGTGCGGCTGCATCTCCTTGCCGCCGAAGCCGCCGCCCATCCGCAGGCACTGCACGGTGACCTCGCTGCTGGTCAGGCCCAGCACGTGCGCCACGATCTCCTGGGTCTCCGAGGGGTGCTGGGTGCTCGACTGCACGAACACCTGACCTGCCTCGTCGACCAGGGCCAGCGCGCAGTGCGTCTCCAGGTAGAAGTGCTCCTGGCCGGCGAACTCGAACTCGCCGTGGAACACGTGCGCCGAGGACGCCAGTGCCTCCTCGACGTCGCCGCGCACCAGCTTCGGCCGCCCGCCCTGGAACGCCTCCGCCGCGATCGCCTCCTGCACGGTGACCACGCTGGGCAGCGGTTCGACCTCGACCTCGACGGCCTCGGCACCGAGCCGGGCGGCCTCCAGGGTCTCCCCGATCACCCAGCAGACCGCGTGGCCGTAGAACATGACCTCGTCGGGGAACAGCGGCTCGTCGTGCTTGACGCCGGCGTCGTTGACCCCGGGGACGTCGGCGCCGGTGAGCACCCGCACCACCCCGGGGACGGCGAGGGCCGGCCCGGTGCGCAGCGCGGTCACCCGGGCGTGGGCGTGCATGACCTGGACCGGCCAGGCGTGCAGCACGTCCTTCGTGCGGCCGACCAGGTCGTCGGTGTAGAGCGCCTGGCCGGTGACGTGCAGGGCGGCGGACTCGTGCGGCACCGCGGTGCCGACGACGGCGTTCGCGGGGCGCTCGGACAGGGCGCTCATCGGGCTGCCTCCAGCGTGTTCTCGGTGGCGAACTTCAGCAGGGCCTGGCGCAGCATCGCGGCGCGGTAGGCGGCGCTGGCCCGGTGGTCGTCGAGCGGGGTGCCCTCGGCGCCCAGCACGTCGGCGGCCGCGGCGACGTCGCCCCACGGGCGGCCGACCAGGGCCTCTTCGGTCGCCAGGGCCCGGATCGGCGTCGCCGCGACCCCGCCCAGCCCGATCCGCGCGCCCGCGACGACGCCGTCGACGACGTCGAGCCCGAAGGCCACGGCGACGCTGGAGATGTCGTCGAACCGCCGCTTGGCGATCTTGGTGAAGCCGACCAGCCCGGGCTGGGGCTGCGGGATGCGGACGGCGCGGATCAGCTCGCCCGCCGTCCGCACGCTGCGCCGGTAGCCGGTGAAGTAGTCGGCCAGCGGCACCTCCCGCTCCCCGCCGGCGGAGACGAGCACCAGCGAGGCGCCCAGGGCCAGCAGGCCGGGGGCGGTGTCGCCGATGGGGGAGCCGGTGCCCAGGTTGCCGCCCAGCGTGGCGCCGTTGCGGATCAGCACCGACGCGAACTGGGGGAGCAGCAGGTCCAGCAGCGGGACGGCGCCGTCCAGCCGCAGCGCGATCTCGCTCAGGGTGACCGCGGCGCCGATCTCGACGACGTCCGCGCCGACGGTGAGCCCGCGCAGCTCGGGCAGCCGGTCGATCGCCACCACCAGCGGGGCGCGCACGCCGCGCAGGTTGACCTCGACGCCCCAGTCGGTCGAGCCGGCGACCACCACCGCGTCGGGCCGCTCGCCGATCAGCTGGAGGGCCGCGGCCAGGTCGGCCGGGCGCTCGAACGCCGGGGTGCGGGTCGCCCGCGCCGCCGGCACCGGCTGCTGCTGGCGGGCGGCCAGCGGGTCGCCGTCGTCCGGGGCGTCCAGGGCGTAGGCGGCGTCCCGGATCGGCCGGTAGCCGGTGCACCGGCAGAGGTTGCCGCTGAGCGCGTGCAGGTCGAAGCCGTTGGGACCGTGCTCGTGGGAGGGCTCGGTGCTGCCGACGACGTCCACCGGGGCGGCGCCACCCCGTCCCGGCCGGTAGAACTCCGCCGCCATGCTGCAGACGAAGCCCGGGGTGCAGTAGCCGCACTGGGAGCCCCCGCGCACCGCCATCTCGCGCTGCACCGGGTGCAGATCGGCCGGGGTGCCCAGCCCCTCGGCGGTCACCACCTCCTGGCCGTCGAGGGCCAGGACCGGCACCAGGCAGGCGTTCAGCGCCGTCCAGCGGGTGGGCGTCGTCGTCCCCGGGCGGGCGACGAGCACCGAGCAGGCGCCGCACTCACCCTCGGCGCAGCCCTCCTTGGCCCCGACCAGACCGCGGCCGCGCAGCCAGTCGAGCGCCGTGGTGTGCGCGGGGACGCCGTCGAGGGGGGCGGCCTGCCCGTTCACGGTGACGCTGGGGGACTGCATGGGGGGCGACTCCTCGTCGGGTGCGGTGCGGTGGTGCACCAGGGTGCCTGCTCGAGGTTGCGTGCAGGTCTCGGCGACGCGGAGCACGTCGCCGACCGGAGTGCAGGTCGTTGCAGGACCGGGTGTTCTCTGATCCACTTCCTGTGACGCACGGGACACCAGGGGCGGAGGCCCGGATGAGCGCGGCCCGCCGGATCGGCACGGTGGCCCAGTTGCTGGGGGCCGTCGCGCTGGCCGGGGTGCTCGTCGCCGGGGTGTTGTTCCCCCTGGTCGGCGGGGCGGGTGCGGTGGCGCGGAGCTCGGCGTCCCTGCTCGACGCCCTGCCGGTCGAGCTCACCGACGCGACCCCGCCGGGCAACACCGTGCTCCTGGCCGCGAACGGGGAGCCGATCACCGGGTTCTACGACGAGAACCGCGCCCCGGTCGGCCCGGAGGC
>JAKONK010000025.1 GCA_022701985.1 Actinomycetales bacterium | reverse complement strand
AGTCTGATATCTCTCGAGCCAACCGCTGGTTCAACCAGCAATGGCATCGACATTCGGCACGCTGTTGAGTTCTCAAGAAACGAACACACACCGCATCTGGGCCTTTCGGCCGGTTCAGCGGGATGTCTCCATCCAACCACGACTGCGCCCCGGTCGTTTCCGACCGGTTCTGATCGAGGTGGCTCCCCGGCTCCGGGCCTGCCCTGTGGGCCGGCCCGCCCTGCCGGGCGAACAAGAAGAACATTACGTGACGGACCGGAGAGCGTCAAACGCCGGGGTCCCCCGCCGTGTCCTCCCGGTGACGCGGACGTCACCGGGAGGACACACGGACGTCACACCGGGCGCGCGTCGACGGCCGCCAGCGTGCGCTTGCCGCGGCGCAGGACGAGCCACCTCCCGTGGAGGAGCGCCGACGCCGGGACGGGCGCGTCGGCGTCGTCCCACCGCTGGTTGTTCACGTAGGCGCCGCCCTCGGCGACGGCCCGCCGGCCCGCCGAGGCGGAGGCCACGACACCTGCCTCCGCCAGGAGACGGGGCACCGACAGGGGCTCCCCCGCCGCGGGCCGGGCCGTCGGCAGCTCCGCGAGGGCTGACTCCAGCACCGCCTCGTCCAGCTCGGTCAGCTCCCCCTGGCCGAACAGCGCCGCGCTGGCGGCCTCCACCCGCGCCGTCGTGTCCGCCCCGTGCACCAGCGTGGTGACGTCCCGGGCGAGCATCCGCTGCGCGGCGCGCGCCTGCGGACGCGCGGCGGTCTCCTCCGCGAGCGCAGCCAGCTCCTCCTGGGTGCGCTGCGTGAAGACCCTCAGGTACCAGTCCACAGCGGCGTCCTCCGCCGCGAGCCAGAACTGGTAGAAGGCGTAGGGGCTGGTCATCTCCGGGCTCAGCCACACCGTGCCCGACTCGGTCTTGCCGAACTTGGTGCCGTCGGGCTTGGTGATGAGCTGCGTGGACAGCGCGTGCACGGAGGCGCCCTCGACGCGGTGCACGAGGTCGACGCCGCTGGTGATGTTGCCCCACTGGTCGGACCCGCCGGTCTGCAGCACGCAGCCGTACCGGCGGTGCAGCTCGAGGTAGTCCATCCCCTGGAGGATCTGGTAGCTGAACTCGGTGAAGCTGATGCCCTCGTCGGAGGCCATCCGCGCCGAGACGGCCTCCTTGGCGAGCATCCGCCCCACCCGGAAGTGCTTGCCGACGTCGCGCAGGAACTCGATGGCGCTCATCGGCGCCGTCCAGTCGAGGTTGTTCACGAGCCGTGCGGCGTTCGGGCCCTCGAAGGAGACGAACGGGCGCACCTGCGTCGCGATGCGCTCCACCCAGGACGCCACGACCTCCGGGTCGTTCAGCACCCGCTCGCCGCTCATGCGCGGGTCACCCACGAGGCCCGTCGACCCGCCGACCAGGACCAGCGGCGTGTGACCGGCGTCCTGCAGGCGCTTGGCCGTCACCAGCTGCACCAGGTTGCCCATGTGCAGGCTGGGTGCCGTGGGGTCGAACCCGACGTAGAAGACGACCGAGCCTGCGTCGAGGGCGGCGCGCAGCGCGTCCTCGTCGGTGCTCTGCGCCAGCACGCCCCGCCAGCGCAGCTCGTCGATGATCCCGGATCCGGGGGTCCCAGTCACTGCGTGCTCTCCTCGTCGGTGGTGGTGCTCGCGCCTGAGCCTGCCCGACGGCGCCGCGGCGCCGCCACGCGGTAAGCGGAGACGGTCGGCTCCCCCGCCAGCCAGGACCGCCAGGGGAACAGCTCCCCGTCTCCCCCGGGCCCGGAGACGCCGACCCGGGGACCGGTCACGACCGCCCCCGGCCCGCGGGACGACGACGCGGTCGCGTCGTCCAGCACGCGCAGCGCGGAGGTCGGGGCGCACAGGTCCGCGCCGTCCTGCGCCCCGTCGAGCCCCAGCGCCGCCGCCAGCCGGGCCGGACCGCGGGCCAGGTCGACGTCCCTGCGGGCCGCCGGCCGGCGGGAGCGGGCCAGGTCGAGCCCGCTGACCACCTCCCCGGCGCGCAGGAGGACGGCGGACGCCGTCCCCTCGGGGCCGCACACCAGGTTGGCGCACCAGTGCATGCCGTAGCTGAAGTACACGTAGGCGTGGCCGGGCGGGCCGAACATCACCGCGGTGCGGGGCGTGCGCCCGCGGGCCGCGTGCGACCCGGGGTCATCCGGCCCCGCGTAGGCCTCGACCTCGGTGACCCGGGCCGCGACGTCGCCGTCGTCGGTGGTGTGGACGACGACGCGGCCGAGGAGGTCGCGGGCGACGTCCAGGACCGGCCTGTCGTAGAAGGCGCGCGGCAGCGCCTCAGTGCGCACGGCGTCCATGATCACGGCAGGTCCTGTGCGCGACGTCCACGATCACGGGGAGGGGTGGGTCAGGCGAGGGTCGCGGCGGCGGCGCGCAGCTCGGCGAGCTGCTCGACCACGCGGGCCGGGGCGGTGCCGCCGCGGGCGTCGCGGGAGGCGACGGAGCCCTCCACGGTCAGCACCGCGCGGACGCCGGCCGGGTCCTCCCCCAGGCGCGGGTGGACGGCGGCGAGGTCGGCGTCGGGCAGCTCGTCGAGCTCGCAGCCCAGCTCCTCGCAGCGGCGCACCGCGGCGCCGGCGGCCTCGTGGGCGTCGCGGAACGGCACCCCGAGCCGCACGAGGTGGTCGGCGACGTCCGTGGCCAGCGAGAAGCCCTGCGGGGCGAGCTCGGCCAGGCGCGCCGTGTCGAAGCGCAGGGTGGCGACCATGCCCGTGAACGCCGGCAGCAGCAGCAGGAGGGTGTCGGCGGCGTCGAAGACCGGCTCCTTGTCCTCCTGGAGGTCGCGGTTGTACGCCAGCGGGAGCGCCTTGAGCGTCGCGAGCAGGCCGGTCAGGTCGCCGATGAGGCGTCCCGCCTTGCCGCGCGCGAGCTCGGCGATGTCGGGGTTCTTCTTCTGCGGCATGATGCTCGACCCGGTGGAGAAGGCGTCGTCGAGCGCCACGAACCCGAACTCCTTGGTGGCCCAGAGCACCACCTCCTCCGCCAGCCGCGACAGGTCGACGCCGACCATCGCGGCCACGAAGGCGAACTCCGCCGCGACGTCGCGGCTGGCGGTCCCGTCGATGCTGTTCTGCACGGACCCCGCGAAGCCCAGCTCGGCGGCGACGGCCTCCGGGTCGAGCCCGAGCGAGGAGCCCGCGAGCGCCCCGGAGCCGTAGGGCGACCAAGCCGCGCGGGCGTCCCAGTCGCGGAACCGCTCGACGTCGCGCAGCAGGGCCCAGGCGTGGGCGAGCAGGTGGTGGCCCAGCAGCACGGGCTGGGCGTGCTGCAGGTGGGTGCGGCCCGGCATCGCGGCGGTGGGGTGCGCCTCGGCGGTGGCCGCGAGCACCTCCACGAGCTCGAGCAGCCGGGTGCGGACCGCACCGGCCTCGGAGCGCAGGTGCATGCGGAGCAGGGTGGCGATCTGGTCGTTGCGGGAGCGGCCGGCGCGCAGGCGTCCCCCGAGGTCGGCACCGGCGCGCTCCAGGAGCACGCGCTCCAGCGCGCCGTGCACGTCCTCGTCGTCGGCGGCGGGCTGCAGGGCGCCGGAGACCACGTCGTCGTGGATGCCCTGGAGCACCTCGAGCATGCTGGCCAGCTGCTCGTCGTCGAGCAGGCCGGCGGTGCGCAGCACGCGGGCGTGCGCCATCGAGGCGCGGACGTCGTGGGGGGCGAGGCGCCAGTCGAAGTGCGTGCTCTTCGACAGGGCCGCGAGCGCGGCGGACGGGCCGCTCGCGAACCGGCCGCCCCACAGGGCTCCGTGGACGGTGGTCCCGGCGGGCTGCTGGGGGGTCTGGCTCACGGGGTCTCCTGGGTGGGGCTGGGGGCGGGGCTGGTGAGGGCGTCGGGCGGCTCGGTGCGCCCGTCGGCCAGGGCGATCATCCGGGCCGCGAGCGCGGGACCGCCGGCGGGGTCGCGGGCGACGAGCAGCACCGTGTCGTCGCCGGCGATGCAGCCCATCACCTCGGGCAGGGCGGCGTGGTCGACGGCGGAGGCCAGGAACTGGGCGGCGCCGGGCGGGGTCCTGACGACGACGAGGTTGGCGGAGGCCTCCGCGGTGACGAGGAGCTCCTCGCACAGCCGGGCCAGGCGCGCGGAGCGCCCCGCCTCGGGGACGGCGGGGCGGGGGGTGCGGTCTCCCCCCTCGGCGGGGACCCCGTAGACCAGGGCTCCCCCGAGGCTGGCCGAGCGCACCTTGACGGCCCCGAGCTCGACGAGGTCGCGCGACAGCGTGGCCTGGGTGACCACGACCCCGCTGGCCGCCAGCAGCTCGGCGAGCTCGGTCTGGGAGCGCACCGGCTGCTGGCCGATCAGCGCGGCGATGCGCGCCCGCCGAGCGGTCGGCGTCGTCGGCGTCGTCATCGGCCTCGTCATCGGGGGGTGCCCCTCATGCTCCGCGCTGGTCCTCGCGGGCCTCCAGGAGCGCCACGAGCAGGGCCTTCTGCGCGTGCAGGCGGTTCTCCGCCTCGTCCCACACCCAGGAGCCGGGGCCGTCGAGGTAGGACGCGTCGACCTCCTTGCCGCGGTAGGCGGGCAGGCAGTGCAGGACCCCGGCGCCGGGAGCCGCGCCGGCCATGAGCTCGGGCGTGACCGCGAAGGGCACGAACGGGGTCTCGCGGGAGGCGGCCTCGCCCTCCTGGCCCATCGACACCCAGGTGTCGGTGGCGACCACGTCGGCGCCGGCCACCGCCTCGGCGGCGTCGTGGACGACGGTCACCGACCCGCCGCTGGCGGCGGCGGCGCGGCGCGCGTCCTCCAGGACCCCGGCGTCGGGCAGGTGGCTCCCGGGGGTGCCGACGCGCACGTGGAGGCCGGCCACGGCGCCGCCCAGCAGGTAGGAGTTGGCCATGTTGTTGTTGCCGTCACCGACGTAGGCGAGGACCGTGCCGGGCAGGCCGTCGACCCCGCCGGGCCTGTGCTCGGCGACCGTCTGCAGGTCGGCGAGGACCTGGCACGGGTGCAGCAGGTCGGTCAGGGCGTTCACCACGGGCACGCTGCTGGCAGCGGCCATCGCCTCGAGGTCGGCCTGGGCGAAGGTGCGCCAGGTGATGGCCGCGACCTGGCGGGAGAGCACGCGGGCGGTGTCAGCGACGGGCTCGCCGCGGCCCAGCTGGCTGGTGGAGGCGTCGATGACGAGGGGGAACCCGCCCAGCTCGGCCACGCCGACCGAGAACGACAGGCGCGTGCGCGTCGACGGCTTGTCGAAGAGCAGCGCCGCCGTCTTCGGACCGTCGAGGGGACGTCGGGGGTGGCGTCCGGCGGCGCGCTCGGCCTTCAGCTCGATGGCGAGGCGCAGGACGTCGGCCTGCTGGGCCTGGGTGAGGTCGTCGTCGCGCAGGAGGTGCTGGGGGAACTGGCTGGTCATTCGGGGCTCCCGGTCGGGGCGGGCGGGGTGGGGGCGCTGCTGGCGGGGTCGGCTGCGTCGGCGCGGGCGGCGGCAGCGCGCTGCAGGACCCCGGGCAGGGCGTCGGTGAACTCCGCGAGCTGCGCGTCGGTGATGACGAGCGGCGGGGCGAGGCGGACGGCGTCGGGGGCGACGGCGTTCACGACGAAGCCCGCCTCCAGCGCCGCGGCGGCCACGTCCTTGGAGGCGGGGGCGTCGAGCACGAGGGCCTGCAGGGCCCCGACGCCGCGCAGCCCCGCCAGCAGCGGGACGCCGTCGGCCACCAGGCGGTCGACGGCGGTCCGCAGCTGCTCGCCGATCCGGGTGGCGCGCTCGGCGAGCCCGTCGCGCTCCACGACGTGCAGCACCGCCAGGCCCGCGGCGGTGGCCAGGGGGTTGCCGCCGTAGGTCGTGCCGTGCTGGCCGGCGCCGAGCAGGCCCGCGGCGTGCTCGGTGACCGCGACGGCGGCGCCCACGGGCACGCCCCCGCCGAGGGCCTTGGCGAGCGTGACGACGTCCGGCAGCGTCCCGGCGTCCAGGCCGAGCCCCGGCAGCTGGTGGGCGAACCACGCGCCGGTCCTGGCGATGCCGGTCTGCACCTCGTCCAGCACCAGCAGCGCCCCCGCCTCGGAGGTGAGGCGCCGCGCGGCGGCGAGGTAGCCGTCGGGGGCGGGCAGCACGCCGCCCTCCCCCTGCACGGGCTCGAGCACCACGGCGGCGACCTCACCGGCGGTCTGGTCCGCCAGGGCTGCGGCGAGCGCGTCGACATCGCCGAAGGGCACGTGCTCGACGCCGCCGGGCAGCGGCGCGAAGGGCTCGCGGTAGCTCGGGTTCCACGTCATGGCCAGCGCACCCATGGTGCGGCCGTGGAACGCGCCCCTCGCGGCGATGACCCGCGGGCGGCCGGTGCGGCGCGCGATCTTGAACGCCGCCTCGTTGGCCTCGGCGCCGGAGTTGGTGAAGAAGACGCGCCCGCCGGGCTCGGCGCGGGTGATGGCGAGCAGCTGCTCGGCCAGGGCCACCTGCGCGGGCGTGGCGAAGAAGTTGGAGACGTGGCCGAGGGTGGCGAGCTGGCTGGTCACCGCGGCGGTCAGCAGCGGGTGGGCGTGCCCGAGCACCGAGGTCGCGATGCCCGCCAGCAGGTCGACGTACCGGCGCCCGTCGGCGTCCCAGACCTGGGCCCCCTCGCCGCGCACCAGCGTGCGCAGGGGCGTGCCGTACGTGCCCATGACGGCGCGGCCGTGGCGCTCCAGCCAGGCGGCGCTCCCGCCGTCCGGGCGCGCGAGCGCCGGAGGCAGCTCGGTGGAGAGCTCCTGCGCGCTCACGGCTGCACCATCGTGCCGACGCCGGAGTCGGTGAAGACCTCCAGCAGCAGGGTGTGGGGCACGCGGCCGTCGACCACGTGCGCGGCCTCGACGCCCCCGCGGACCGCGCGCAGGCAGGCCTCCATCTTGGGGACCATCCCCGACTGCAGGCCCGGGAGCACCTGCTCCAGCTCGGCGGCGCTGATCTGCGAGACCAGCGAGGAGCGGTCGGGCCAGTCGCTGTAGAGGCCCTCGACGTCGGTGAGCACGATCAGCTTCCTCGCTCCGAGGGCCACCGCGAGGGCGGCCGCGGCGGTGTCGGCGTTGACGTTCAGGACGCCCTCGCCGCTCTCGTCGGGGGCGACGGTGGCGACGACGGGGATGCGGCCGGCGTCGAGCAGGTCGAGGACGGCGCGGGGGTCGACCGCCACGACGTCGCCGACGAGGCCGACGTCGACGGGCTCGCCGTCGACCACGGCGTGGCGGCGGCGCGCGGTGAACAGGCCGGCGTCCTCGCCGCTGAGGCCCACGGCGTGCGGCCCCGAGGCGTTGAGCAGCCCCACGAGCTCGCGGCCCACCGAGCCGGTGAGCACCATCCGCACGACGTCCATGACCTCGGGGGTGGTGACGCGCAGCCCCCCGCGGAACTCGCTCGGGATGCCCAGGCGCCCCAGCATGCGGGAGATCTGCGGCCCGCCGCCGTGGACGACGACGGGGCGCAGGCCCGCCAGGCGCAGGAAGTTGACGTCGGCGGCGAAGGCGCGGGTGAGCTCGTCGTCGACCATGGCGTTGCCGCCGTACTTGACGACGACGAGAGCGCCGTGGAACTGCTCGAGCCACGGGAGGGCCTCGACCAGGACGGCGGCCTTGTCGCCGGCACCCAGGGCGCGCAGCGCTGCCGACGGGGACGCGGCGCTGGAGGGGGTGGTGGGGGCGCTCACGTCGAGTACGCGCTGTTCTCGTGCACGTAGTCGTGGGTGAGGTCGTTGGTCCACACCGTCGCGGACTGCTCGCCCGCGTGGAGGTCGACCACGATCCTCACCTCGCGGCCCGACAGGTCGACGCCGGAGCGGTCGTCGCCGATCCCGCCCGCGCGGCACACCTGCACGCCGTTGAAGGAGACGTCGAGGGCGTCGGCGTCGAACGCGGCTGCGGTGGTGCCCACCGCGGCCAGCACGCGGCCCCAGTTCGGGTCGCCGCCGAAGATCGCTGCCTTCAGGAGGTTCGAGCGGGTGACCGCCCGAGCCACCTCCACGGCGTCGGCCTCGGAGGCGGCGCCGACCACCTCGACGGCGACGTCGTGGCTGGCGCCCTCGGCGTCGGCCACGAGCTGGCGGGCGAGGTCGGCGCAGACGGCGGTGACGGCCTCGCGCAGCTCCTCGCCGGTGGGCGCGGCGCCCGAGGCGCCGGAGGCGAGCAGGAGCACGGTGTCGTTGGTGCTCATGCAGCCGTCGGAGTCGACCCGGTCGAAGGTGACCCGGGTGGCCGCGCGCAGCACCGCGTCGAGCAGCGCGGGCTCGGCCGCGGCGTCGGTGGTGAGGACGACGAGCATCGTGGCCAGGCCCGGCGCGAGCATCCCCGCGCCCTTGGCCATCCCGCCGACGCTCCAGGCGGGGGCGCCACCGGCACCGGCCGGGACGTGCACCACGGCCTGCTTCGCCACCGTGTCGGTGGTCATGATCGCCGCGGCGGCGTCGGGGCCGCCGCCCGCGGACAGGCCCCCGGCCGCCGCGGTGACCCCGGCGAGGAGCTTGTCCATCGGCAGGCGCTCACCGATGAGGCCCGTGGAGCAGACGGCGACGTCCGCGGCGCCGACCCCGAGGGCGGTGGCCACGGCCTCGGCCGTCGCGTGGGTGTCGACGAAGCCCGGCGCGCCGGTGCAGGCGTTGGCGCCGCCGGAGTTCAGCACCACGGCGTCGCAGCGGCCGTCGGACAGCGCCTGGCGCGTCCACCTCACCGGCGCCGCCTGCACGCGGTTGGTGGTGAGCACCACCGCGGCGTCGCGGCGGGGACCGTCGTTGACCACGAGGGCCAGGTCCGGCCTGCCGCTGGCCTTGAGGCCGGCGGTGGTGCCGGCGGCGCGGAAGCCGGCGGGGGCGGTGACGCCGGTGCGTCCGGCGCTGCTGTCGGTGGAGGTCACGCGGCCAGCACCTCCACCTCGTGGCCGGCGGCGCGCCAGGCGGCGCGCGCGGGCGCGGTGCTGCTGGCGGGCACCAGCACCCAGTCGGTGGCGAAGGTCGAGACGGCGAACACGCTGATGCCTCCATCGGCGAGCGGGCGGAGCAGACCGGCGAGCACGCCGGTCAGGGCGGAGTCGGTGGGGCCGGCGACCTCGTAGGCCGCGTAGGGCCCCTGCACGGGACCGGGCAGCTGCTCGGGCACGGCGAGGGTGGGGCAGACGACGCTGAGCTCCTCGGTGCTGCGGGTCACCGAGACCAGGGGACCGCCGCGGGCCCAGCTGGGCTCGGGGGCGTCGGCGGGCAGGCGCACCACGGACACGGCGCCCCGGTGCTCGTGCAGCACCACCCCGCGCGCGCCCGAGACGGGCGGGTCCGCCGGGACGCTCACGGGGCCAGCCCCACGGAGGTCAGCCCGAGGGTCTCGGGCAGCCCGAACGCCAGGTTCAGGCACTGCACGGCCGCACCGGCGGTGCCCTTGACGAGGTTGTCCTCGGCGGCGACGACCACCACGCGGCCCACGCGCTCGTCGAGCGCCAGGCCCATCGAGACGGCGTTGCTGCCCAGCACGTCGGCGGTGCGGGGCCAGGAGCCCTCGGGGAGCACGGTGACGAAGGGCTCGTCGCGGTAGGCGGCCTCCCACGCGGAGCGCAGCTGCGCCGCGGTCGCGCTGGTGACCGGCTGCCGCACGCGGGCGGTGCAGGTGGCCAGGATGCCGCGCGGCATCGGCGCGAGCGTCGGCGTGAAGCTGACGCTGACCGGCTCGCCCGCGGCGCCGGACAGGTTCTGCTCCACCTCGGGGGTGTGGCGGTGCACGCCCCCCACGCCGTAGGGGCTCATCGATCCCATCACCTCGCTGCCCAGCAGGTTCGCCTTGAGGCCCTTGCCGGCGCCGGACGTCCCCGAGGCGGCGACCACGACGACGTCGTCGGGCTCCAGGAGGCCGGCGGCGAAGCCCGGCGCGAGCGCCAGGGAGATGCCGGTGGGGTAGCAGCCGGGCACGGCGACGCGGCGCGCGCCGACGAGGGCCTCGCGCTGCTTGGACGCGCCCTCCCCCGCGGGCCGGGTGAGCAGCTCGGGCATGCCGTACGGCCAGGTGCCGGCGTGGTCGGTGCCGTAGAAGGCGGTCCAGGCGGCCGGGTCGACGAGGCGGTGGTCGGCACCGCAGTCGAGGACGAGCACGTCGTCGGGCAGCTGCGCCGCGAGGGCGGCCGAGGCCCCGTGGGGCAGGGCGAGGACCACGGCGTCGTGCTGGGCGAGCAGCTCGGGCGTGGTCTCGGCGAGCACGCGGTCGGCCAGGGGCAGCAGGTGCGGGTGCACGGCGCCGAGGCGCTCCCCCGCGCTGGAGGCGGCCGTGACCGCTCCGACCTCGACCTCGGGGTGCCCGAGGAGGAGGCGCAGCGCCTCACCCCCGGCGTACCCGCTCGCCCCCGCCACAGCCACCCTGATCACCCGCAGATCATACAGAGGCATGCATGACCATGCAAAGAACGGCCCCCGCTGGCGCCGCGGTCAGCGCTCCGGTCAGCGCTCCGGTCAGCGCTCGGGTCAGCGCAGGGGGTCGTCCTCGCCCCAGGGGCGCAGCCGCAGCGCGCGGTCGTCGTCGGCCAGGCCCGCGGCGGCGCGCGCGGCGAGCGAGGCGGGGGTGTCGGCACCGGCGCGGACCATGCGGCCCGACCACGCGTCGAGCTCGCCCCGGGCGAAGGCGACCGCGAGCGCGTCGACCTCGTCCTGCGAGGTCCACTCGTCGCGCTGGCGGCGCTGCTCGTGGGCGGCCATCGCCATCGTCATCGGGGTCCGCACGACGCCCGGTGCGAGCTCCAGCACGCTGATCCCGTGCGCGGCGCCGGCGGCGTGGAGGTTGCCGCCCAGCCGGAAGAGCCCGGCCTTGGCGGCGTTGTACGCCGAGTACACGGGGCTGTCCTTGACCCCTGCGCCGGAGTCGAGGTGGAGCACGCGGCCACCGCCGCGCGCCACCATGCCGGGCACGACGGCGCGGACCGCGTGGAACGCGCCGACGAGGTCGACGTCGACCACCCGGCGCCACTCGGCGGGGTCGGCCTCCCACACGGGCACCTCCACCGCCTCGATGACGCCGGCGGCCGAGACCAGCAGGTCGGCGGGGCCGAGCTGCGACTCGAGGTGCTCCACGGCCCCCTGGAGCCCGGGCAGGTCGACGACGTCGGCCGGCACCGCGGCGCAGCGGGCCCCGGTGGCCCGGACCTCCTGCAGGGCCTCGGCCAGGCGCTCGCCGTCGCGGCCGAGCAGCCCGACCGCCAGGCCCGCCCGCCCCAGGGCGGCGGCCAGGCCGCGACCGATGCCGCTGGTCGCGCCGGTGACCAGCGCGACCCGGCTGGGGGGCGTCACGCCACTCCCCGAGTGGCACGGGGCCACCCCGTGCCAGCAGGAGTGGCACGGGGCCACCCCGTGCCAGCGAGGACGGCGCCCGCAGCCACGGCTCAGGCCCCCCGCAGGACGGCGCCGTGGCGGCGGGCGGCCTCAGCCACCGCCGCCTCGCGCACGGCTGCGGCGTCGGCCGCGGTGAGGGTGCGCCCCTGGGCGCGCAGCCGCAGGGAGAACGCCAGCGAGCGCTGGCCCTCGGGCACGGGGGCGCCGGTGTAGACGTCGAACAGCCGGACCTCCTCGACCAGGGACCCCGCCCCGACGCCCTCCTCCGCGGAGGCGGCACCGGCCAGCAGCGCCTGCCGCACGGACTCGGCCGGCACGGAGGAGTCCACGACGAGGGCGACGTCCTCCTTGGACGGCGGGAAGGCCGAGAGCCGCGGCGCCGGCACCAGCTGCGGGGCCGCGGCGACCAGCGCGTCGAGGTCGACCTCGAAGGCGCAGGTGCGTGCGGGCAGCTCCAGCGCGGTGGCGACGGCGGGGTGCAGCTCGCCGGCGTGGCCGACGACCGCTGACGTCCCGTCCTCGCCCCGCAGCGACAGGCGCGCGCAGCGGCCGGGGTGCCACGGCGCGACGGCGTCGGCGCTGACCTCCAGCTCGAGGCGCAGGGCCCCGGCGACCACCTGGGCCGCCGCGACCGCGTCGTGGACGTCGGCGACCCGGCCCGCGCCCCACCACCCCTCGCGCTCCGCGCGCCCGGACAGCACGCCCGCCAGGTGCACCGGCTGGTGCGGCACGGCGGCCTCGAGCGCGTCGAGCTCGGCGGCCGAGGGCCGGCGGTCGACCCCGGGCCGCGGCGCCGGGCGCTGCCCGGCGACGACCTCGGGACCGGGCAGGGTGACGCTGCCCAGCTCGAACAGGGCCGCGTCGACGGCGCCGCGGGAGGTGTTGCGCCGCAGGACGTCGAGCAGGGTCGCCAGCACGGAGGTGCGCAGCAGCGGCTGCTCCTCCGAGAGCGGGTTGGCCAGCCGCAGGGCGACCCGGCGGGGGTCGTCGGCGGGCAGGCCGAGCTGGTCGCTGCGCGCGGCGCTGGTGAACGGGTACGAGCGCACCTCGACCAGCCCGGCGGCGGCGAGGGCGTCGCTGACGCGGCGGCGGGCCCGCTGAGCGGCGGTCAGCCCGCGCCCGGGCGGCGCCGGCGGCAGCTCGGAGGGGATGGCCTCGTAGCCGTGGAGGCGCACGACCTCCTCGACGAGGTCCACGGGCTGCACCAGGTCGGGGCGCCACGTCGGCGGGTGGACGACGAGCGCCTCGTCACCAGCGCCGGCACCCGCCTCGACGCGGCAGCCGACCTGCTCCAGCAGCTCGACCACGCGGGCGCGACCGAGCTGGTCGGCCGGCACGCCGGAGAGGCGGGCGGACAGGGAGGCGGGCAGGGCGATCACCGCGGGCTCCAGCACCGCCCCGGGAGCGACCACGTCGGTGGCGGCGGGGTCCGCCGTCCCCCCGCCGTGCTCGACCAGGAGGCGCACCGCCAGCTCGGCGGCCGCGGCCTGCAGCGCCGTGTCGACACCGCGCTCGAAGCGCTTGCTGGCCTCGCTGGGCAGCTTGTGGCGCCGGGCCGACCTGGCGATCGTCACCGGGTCGAAGCGGGCGGCCTCGACCAGCACGTCCTGGGTGGAGGCGCTGACCTCGGTCTCGCGGCCCCCCATGACGCCGGCGACGCCGATGGCGCGCTCGCCGCCGGGGCCGTCGGCGATGAGCAGGTCCTCGGGGTGGAGCTCGCGCACCACGCCGTCGAGCGTGGTCATCCGCTCCCCCGCGCGAGCGCGGCGGACGACGAGCGGCCCGTCGAGGGTGGCGAGGTCGTAGGCGTGCAGGGGCTGACCCAGCTCGAGCATCACGTGGTTGGTGACGTCGACGGCCAGGGAGATCGGCCGCATGCCGGCCTGCTGCAGCCGGCGCTGCAGCCAGTACGGCGAGGGGCCGCTCGCGTCGACACCGCGCACCACGCGGGTGACGAAGCGGGTGCAGCCGGGGGCGCCGTGCACGGGGGCGTCGTCGCGGAGCTCCACCGGGTGGCCCGCGGAGGTGGGTGCGGGGACCTCGACGTCGGCCGGGTCGCGGAAGGCCGTGGCCACGTCGAGCCCGGCGCCGTGGACGTACTCGCGGGCCAGGCCGCGCACCGAGAAGCAGTAGCCGCGGTCGGGGGTGACGTTGACCTCGACGACCTCCTCGGTCAGCCCGAGCAGGGCCAGGGCGTCCTGGCCGGGCTCCAGGGCCGAGGCCCCGGCGCCCAGGAGGCGCTGCAGCACGATGATGCCGTCGTGGTCCTCGCCGAGGCCGAGCTCGCGGGCCGAGCAGATCATGCCGTCGGAGACGTGCCCGTAGGTCTTGCGCGCGGCGATCGGGAACGGGCCGGGCAGCACCGCGCCGGGGGTGGCGACGACGACCAGGTCGCCAGCGGTGAAGTTGCTGGCGCCGCAGACGACGCCGCGGGGCTCCTCGCCGCGGGCCAGCTCACCGGTGTCGACCGAGCACCAGTTGATGGTCTTGCCGTTCTTCTGCGGCTCCGGCTCCGCGGAGAGCACGCGGCCCACGACCACGGGGCCGGTGGTGCCCCCGCTGTGCAGACCCTCCTCCTCCAGGCCCACCCGCACCAGGGCGGCGGCGACGTCCTCGCCCGTCGCCGTGGCGGGGACGTCGGCCCACTGGCGCAGCCAGCTCATCGGCGCGCGCATCAGAGGGCCGTCCCGAGTCCCGTGCCGAACGCCCGGGAGAACCGGGCGTCTCCCTCGACCATGTCGCGCATGTCGCCCACTCCGTTGCGGATCTGCAGGATCCTCTCGATGCCCATCCCGAAGGCGAACCCCGTGTAGCGGTCGGGGTCGACGCCGCAGGCCCGCAGCACGTTCGGGTTGACCATGCCGCAGCCCCCCAGCTCGAGCCAGCCGCTGCCGGAGCCGTCGGGGCGCTCGAACCACACGTCGAGCTCCGCCGACGGCTCGGTGAAGGGGAAGAAGCTGGGGCGCAGGCGCGTGCGGGCGCTCGGGCCCAGCACCGCCGTCGCCAGCCGGTCGAGGGTGCCGCGCAGGTGGGCCATGGTCAGGCCCTCGTCGACGGCGATCGCCTCGAGCTGGTTGAAGACCGGGGTGTGGGTGGCGTCGAGCTCGTCGGTGCGGAACGTGCGGCCCGGGCACACCACGTACAGCGGCGCACCGCGCTCGAGCAGCGACCGCGCCTGCACCGGGGAGGTGTGCGTGCGCATCACCAGGCCGGCGCTCGGCGGGTCGACGAAGAAGGTGTCCTGCATCTGGCGCGCGGGGTGGTCGACGCCGAAATTGAGGGCGTCGAAGTTGAACCACTCCGCCTCGACCTCGGGGCCCTCGGCCACCTCGTAGCCCATCGCGGTGAAGACGTCCTCGAGGCGCTCGGCCACCAGCGACAGCGGGTGCCGGGCCCCGACCGGTCCGCGCAGCGCGGGCAGCGTGACGTCGACGGTCTCCTCGACCAGGACCCGGGCGTCGCGCTCGGCCTCCAGCTCGGCCGTCCGCCGCTCCAGGGCGGCGCGCACGCGCCCGCGGGCCTGGCCCACGAGCTTGCCGACGGCGGCGCGCTCGGAGGGCGGGACCTCGGCGATGGCGCGGTTGGCGAGCGCCAGGGGGCTGCGGTCACCGGCGTGGGCGAGCCGCACCTCCTTCAGCTCGGCCAGGTCCGTCGCGGCGGCCAGGGCCTCCAGGGCGGCGGCGACACCGGCCTCGACGGCCGCCTCGCTCAGGGGACCGCCGGAGGGCTCCGGCGCGGCTGCGGGCACAGCGGCGGGCTCGTCGTTCTGCTGGGGCACCGGGCAAGCCTGCCAGAGCGGCTCGGCGGGGGTCAGCCTCGGCTGGTCGCCCGGCGGTCCGCACCCCGGCGGCGCTCCACCAGGGCCGTGGGCGGCAGCTGCACGAAGTCGGGGACGGCGGCGGGCAGCGTGAACCGGAACCTGGCCCCGCCCGCCGGGGAGGCGCCCACCGTGATCCGCCCGCCGTGGGCCTCCACCAGGCCGCGCACCACGTACAGCCCGAGGCCGGTGCCTCCGCGCCGCGAGCCCCGCCAGAACTTCGTGAACACGACGCCGATGTGCTCCGCCGGGATGCCCTCCCCCTCGTCGTCGACCACCACGGCCACGCCGTCGCCGTCGGGGTCCGCCGCCACCACCAGGTCGATCACCCCTGCTCCGTGGCGGACCGCGTTGCCGACGAGGTTCGACAGCACCTGCTCCAGACGGTCGGGGTCGGCCCAGACCTCCGGCAGCGGCGAGGCGAGCGCCACCCGGAACCGCTCGGCGGGCTGCCCGGTGGCCACCATGCGGTCGACCTGGCCGCGCACCATCGCCGGCAGGTCGACGACCTGGCGCTTCACCTCCAGGCGCCCCGCGTCCATGCGGGAGATGTCCAGCAGCTCGGCGATGAGGCGGGTCACCCGGTCGGCGTCGGCCTCCACCGTCTCCAGCATCAGCCGCTTCTGGGCGTCCGTCAGGCGCTCCCAGCGCCGCAGCATCGTGGAGGTGAAGCCCTTCACCGAGGTCAGGGGCGAGCGCAGCTCGTGCGCCACCGTCGAGATCAGGCCCGCGTGGTCGTTCTCCAGCCTCCGGCGCGCCTCGGTGTCGCGCAGCTGCAGCACCACGCGCTCCACCGGGGCGCTCCGCCCGCTGCGGACGTAGCGGGCCGTCACCAGCACCTCGTGGTCACCGGGCAGCACGAGCAGGCGCTCGCGGTGGCCGGTGCGCGTCGCCAGCCCGCGGAAGGGGTCGGTGCAGGCCCACCAGTCGCGGCCGGTCGTGTCCTGCAGCGGCAGCGCGGTCCGCACGTCGCGGCCGAGCAGCTCCTCGCGGCGGATGCCGGTGCAGCGCTCGGCGCTGGCGTTCACCACCTGCACCCGCGCGTCGGCACCGACGACGACGAGGCCGTCGGGGAGCTCGTCGACGAGGTCGCGGGCACCGTCCACGCGGCGACCGTACCCCCGCCCGGGAGTGCCGTGTCACCAGTGGTGACGTTCCGGAGTCAGGACCGGTGCGCCCCGGGTCAGGCCGGCGCGGTGGGCACGTGGAGCTCGAACCACACGATCTTGCCGATGCTGTCGTCGCGGACGCCCCACCGGGTGGTGAGCAGGTCGACGATGAACAGGCCCCTCCCGTCCAGCGCGCCGTCGTCGGCGGGCTGCAGGTGGGGGTGGCGGGAGTTGTCGTCGCCGACCTCGATGCGGACCAGCCCGGGAGCCGTGCTCACCCAGAGCCGGACGTCGGAGCGGCCGTGGACGATCGCGTTGGTGACCAGCTCGCTGGTGCACAGCAGGGCGCTGTCGCAGGTGTCGGGCGGCAGCTGCGCGGCCTCGCAGGCCTGGGCCACGAGCCGGCGGGCCTGACCAGCGGCTTCGGGCCCGCAGGGCAGCACGGTCTCGGTCACGCCAGGCGCTCCGCCGCGGCGGCGTCGCCCGGGGGCGTCGTCTCCTCCACGGCACCAGTGTGGACGACGGCGCCCGCGGACCCGCCGAGGCCCTCCGGCGCGGCGCGGCGCGCTGCCCGCTGGGCCGTCCGCTGGGCCCGGGCGCTGGCGTACAGGCACACCGCCGCGGCCGTGGCGAGGTTCAGGCTCTCGGCGGCCCCGTGGAGGGGCACGCGCACGGCCAGGTCGGCCAGCTCGCGCTCGGCCGGCGACAGGCCGCTGGCCTCGTTGCCGAACAGCCAGGCGGTCGGGCCGAGCAGCGGACCGGTGCCGGCGGCGGCGTCGTCGAGGAGGTCGTCGAGGTCCGCGCTCCCCCTGCCGGGCACGCCGTCGGTGGCGAGCACCACCAGGCCGGCGGCGCGCAGGGCCTCGACGGACGCGGCGGCGTCGACGCCCTGGACCACGTCGAGGTGGAAGAGGCTGCCCGCGGTCGAGCGGACGACCTTCGGGTTGTGGAGGTCGACGCTGCCGCGGGTCAGGACGGCGGCCCCGGCGCCCGCGGCGTCGGCGACGCGGATGACGGTCCCGGCGTTGCCCGGGTCCTGGACGCGGGCCAGCAGCGCCACCAGGGCCGGCGGACCGGATCTGCCGGTCGAGGGGTCCGGACCGCGCAGGACGGCGTCGAGGTCGGGGCGGACGGCGTCGCAGACGGCGACGACGCCCTGGGGGGTGCGGGTGCCCGACAGGACGGCGAGGACCTCGTCGGTGCAGGTGAGCAGCTCGGCCCCGGCGCGGGAGGCGCCGGGGCCGAGCTCGGGGTGCTTCTCGAGGGCCGCGGGCACGGCCACGACGGTCCGCACGCGGTGCGGGGCCGGG
>JAKONK010000015.1 GCA_022701985.1 Actinomycetales bacterium | reverse complement strand
GGCTGATCTGCTCCAACCACTGCGCGTCGGTGGTGCTCGCGGGCCGCCCCGACCTGCAGCTCCCGCACCCGCCCGACAGGATCTGGCCCGCCCCGCTGCTCGACGCCCTGGAGGGCTCCCCGTGATCGACCTGGCCAGCGCGGTCCTGCCGCCCGCGATGAGGGCCCTGCGCTTCAACCGCACCTTCGTGACGGCCCAGGGGGCCCGCGACAGGATCCGCGAGGCGTCGCTGCGACCGGCGGCGTGCGGCCCGCCGCGGACCCTGCGCCGCGACGTCCGCGTCGACGTCGTCCACGACCGCGGCTGGCCCGTCTACACGCTCACGCCGCTGGTGGGCCGCCCGTCGGGCGGTGTCGTGTACGCCCACGGCGGTGCCTGGGTGAACCAGGTCGTGCGCCAGCAGTGGCGGCTGGCCGCCGACGTGGCCGCCGGAGCCGGCGTCGTGGTGACGGTGCCCCTCTACCCGCTCGTGCCCTGGGGGACGGCCGGTCCGGTGCGGGAGCGCGTCGCGGAGCTGGTCCGCGAGAGCGCCGACCGCCACGGACCCACGGGGGTGCTCGGTGACTCCGCCGGTGGGCAGATCGTGCTGTCCGCGGCCCTGGCGCTGCGCGACGGCGGCGTCCGGCTGCCCGCGACGGTGCTCGTCTCCCCGGCCCTCGACCTGACGTGGAGCAACCCGCTCATCCCGGTGGTCCAGCCCAGCGACCCGTGGCTGGCGACGCCGGGCAGCGTCGTCCTCGCCGACGCCTGGCGCGGCGACCTCCCGCTCACCGACCCCGCGGTCAGCCCCCTGTTCGGCGAGCTGGCGGGCCTGGGGCCGCTCACCGTCTTCACCGGGACGCGCGACGTGCTCAACCCCGACGCGCACCTCCTGGTGGACAGGGCGCGCGCGGCCGGCGTCGACGTGGAGCTGCACGAGGCTGCCGGCCAGCTGCACGTCTACCCGATGCTGCCCACACCGCCGGGCCGTGCCGCCGCGGAGGTGCTGGTGGGGCGCATCGCCCGGGCGCTGCGCCCCTGAGCGGCACCGCTCTGAGCCGCCGTCACGCGCGTGCCCGGAGCCGGAGGTCGTGCGCCAGGCGCGTGAAGTACACGCCGTACGAGGCCGTGGTGAGCGCCGCCCCGCAGGCGACCAGGCCCCAGACGGTGTTCCGGCTCGTGTCGGTGAGCAGCAGCGCGGCGATCCCCGCGGCGCCGACGGCGCTCAGCGCGGTGGCGAGCCAGGTGTCGATGCGACGCCGGAAGATCCGCGCCATCGGGTAGAAGTGGAGGCCCACGACGAGGGCGATGGTCGGCAGCACCAGGTCGGGGCGCCCCAGCGCGCCGAGGGCGTTGGCCGCAGCCACGATCACGACGCCCTCGAGGGTGAAGACGAGGCCGAAGGCCCGCCCGCTGCCCCTGCGCCAGTGCTCGTCATTAGCCGTCATCTCCGTGCTCGTCCACCGCCGTGCGCGTGCCAGCCGGACGGCGGTCGCCACGAAGCACGCGCTGGCGGCGACGCCCGCCGCCGTGAGCACCGTGCCGACCGCCCCCGGCCAGGTGCCGAGGGTGTTGGCGCTCCAGGCTGTGGTGAAGACCGCCATCAGCACCAGGCCGACGACGATCCCGTCCAGCAGCGCACGGGGCACGGAGCGTTCCTCAGGCACCCGTCGACGCTAGTCCCGTGCGGCCGGTCGGAGCACGTCCCGAGCGTGCCCGATCGTCTGGCGCGCGACGGGGTAGGTGGTGGCCATGGATCCGAGCGCGACCAGCGCAGCCACAGCTGGCACCGACCGCACCGACCGCACCGACCGCATCCCGGACACCGACGAACGGCTCGGCAGGGCCGTCCACAGCCACGGCGGCCCCCTGGCGGCCGCCGTCCGCTGGTGGCTGCGCACCCGGCGGGAGTACGAGGAGCTGGGCACCGACCCCGAGGACCGCGACGAGCGCCCCCTGACCGGGTACGCCCTGCTCATGGGCGGGTACGCCATCAGCACCGTCACCGCGGCGGGGCTGCTGGCCCGCCACCGCCGTGACGCCGCGCTGCCGACGCCGGGGGACCTCGCCCTGATGTCGGTGGCGGTCTACCGCCTCACCCGCACGCTGGCGAAGGACGCCGTCGTCTCGCCGCTGCGGGCGCCGTTCACCGTGTTCTCCGCGCCGGCCGGGCCGGGGGAGGTGCTCGAGGAGCCCCGTCCGGGGGCCGTGCGCCACGCGGTGGGCGAGCTCATCACCTGCCCGTTCTGCCTCGGCCAGTGGGTCGGGACGGCCGCGGTGGTGTCCTACGCGGCGGCCCCGCGGGCCACGCGCTGGGTGAGCGCCGGCATGACCGTCGTCGCGGCGGCCGACGCCCTGCAGTACGCCTACGCGGCGCTGGAGAAGACCGAGGGGTGACGCGCGGACGCCGGTCCGCCCCCGGGGGAGCGGACCGGCGCCGTCGTGCTGCCGCCGGACGACCGGCCGGCGCGGTCAGAGGATGTGGAGCATCTCCTGGTAGGT
Source organism: Actinomycetales bacterium (assembly GCA_022701985.1). Taxonomy (GTDB): domain Bacteria; phylum Actinomycetota; class Actinomycetes; order Actinomycetales; family Quadrisphaeraceae; genus Quadrisphaera. Next base: position 4,164 of record JAKONK010000015.1, on the reverse strand, counting down.
CGGCAGCGGCCACAGGTCGTCGGCCACGACGGCCTCCAGCTCGTCGGCGGCCGCGCGGACCGCGGCCATCGCGGGGAGGAGCACGTCGCGGGCGTGCAGGGCGTGGCCCGCGGTGCCGCCGCTGGTGTGGTGCCCGATGGCCGAGCGCAGGTCGGCGACGGCCGAGCGCAGCGCGGCCAGGGGCGCGGAGACGCCCTCCAGGAGCGAGGTGTCGGCCTCGACGCCGGCGGCCTTGAGCGCCGCGACGTTCTGGGCGAGCTCGGTCTGGTAGCGGACCGCGGCCGGCAGGATGGTCGTGGAGCCGATCTCCAGCGACAGCTTCGCCTCGACGCCCACCGAGAGGGCGTACTGCTCCAGGGCCACCTCGAACCGGCTGTGCGACTCCTGCTCGGAGAGCACGCCGTAGGTGGAGAACAGCTCCAGGGACTCCGGCGTGATGAGCTCCGGCAGCGCGTCCAGCGTGGTCTTGAGGTTCTTGAGGCCTCGGGCCTCCGCCTCGACCTGCCACTGGTCGGAGTAGCCGTCGCCGTTGAAGATGACCGCGCCGTGGTCGGAGACGATCTGCTCCAGCAGCTTCTGGACGGCGTGGTTGAACTCCTCGCCGTCGGCCAGCTTGGCCTCGAGCTGGGTGGCCACGTAGTCGAGGGACTCCGCCACGATCGTGTTGATCGTCGTCATCGGCGGGGCGATCGACTGCAGCGAGCCCGGTGCGCGGAACTCGAAGCGGTTGCCGGTGAAGGCGAACGGGCTGGTGCGGTTGCGGTCGCCCGGGTCGGTCGGGAGCACCGGCAGGGTGTCGACGCCGATGGCGAGGGTGCCCTTCTCCTTGGAGGAGGTCGCACCGCCCTTGGCCACCTGGTCGAAGACGTCGGCCAGCTGGGCGCCGAGGAAGATCGAGATGATCGCCGGCGGGGCCTCGTTGGCGCCTAGGCGGTGGTCGTTGGTCGAGGAGGCGACCGAGGCGCGCAGCAGCCCGCCGTGGCGGTGCACCGCGCGGATGACGGCGGCGCAGAACACCAGGAACTGCGCGTTGTCGTGGGGGGTGTCGCCCGGGAGCAGCAGGTTGCCGACGTTCCCGCCGCCGAAGGAGAAGTTCACGTGCTTGCCCGAGCCGTTGACGCCGGCGAAGGGCTTCTCGTGGAAGAGCACCTCCATGCCGTGGCGCTGGGCGACCTTGCGCATGGTGACCATCAGCAGCTGCTGGTGGTCGGCGGCGAGGTTGGCCTGCTCGAACATCGGGGCGATCTCGAACTGTCCCGGGGCGACCTCGTTGTGGCGGGTCTTGGCGGGGATGCCGACCTTGAACAGCTCGCGCTCGGCGTCGAGCATGAAGGCGAGCACGCGGTCGGGGATGGACCCGAAGTAGTGGTCGTCGAACTCCTGGCCCTTGGGCGGCGTCGCGCCGAACAGGGTGCGCCCGCAGTTCAGCAGGTCGGGGCGCGAGAGGGAGAAGCTGCGGTCGACCAGGAAGTACTCCTGCTCCGGACCGGAGAAGGAGACGATGTTGCCCGGCTCGTCGTGGCCGAACAGCGCCAGCACGCGCTTGGCGTGCGTGGCCATCGCCCGCTGGGAGCGCAGCAGCGGCGCCTTGAGGTCGAGCGCCTCGCCGGTGAAGGACACGAACACCGTGGGGATGCACAGGGTGTTGCCGTTGGCGTTCTCGAGGATGTAGGCCGGGCTGGTGACGTCCCAGGCGGTGTAGCCGCGCGCCTCGTACGTCGAGCGCAGGCCGCCGTTGGGGAAGCTGGAGGCGTCGGGCTCGCCCTGCACCAGGGTCTTGCCGGCGAACTCCGCGATGGAGGAGCCCTCGCCGTCCGGCTCGAGGAAGCTGTCGTGCTTCTCGGCGGAGCGGTTGGTCAGCGGGTAGAAGACGTGGGCGTAGTGCGTGGCGCCCCGGTCCATCGCCCAGTCCTTCATCGCCGAGGCGACGGCGTCGGCGACGGACGGGTCGAGCGGGGAGCCGCTGTCGATGGTGGACACGACGGAGCGGAAGACGGCCTTGGGGAGCCGGGACTGCATCACGTCGCGGGAGAACACGTTCTGCCCGAAGATCGCGCCGGGCGCCTCGTGCGCCGCGAACGACGGCGCCGGGGGGACGTAGGACTTGACGGCGCGGATGGCGTCCAGACGGGCGGCGCTGCCGCTCATGCGTGCTCCTCGGGAGTGGGCTGGCGGCGCCGTCCCCGGGGGTCGGGGCGCGCCGGACTCGCCCAGAACCTAGGACCGGAATGTTCACACCGTGTTACGCCGGCGTTCCGGCGGTGGGTCGCACGTCGTCCGGGGAGGAACCGGGCACACCGCCCGCGCGGACCGCGAACGCCGCCGGGTCAGCCGTCGGTCACCCCCGGCGGCCCAGGAAGCGCCGCACCGCCTCCGCGGACACGGCGTGGTCGACGACGTCCGGCTCGCCCGACGTCGTCAGCGTGCCCACCACCTCGCCGCGCACCCGCAGCGGCACCGAGCCGCCGTGGGCCTTGAGCCGGTCGTGGTCGACGTCACGGCGGTCCTCGAACGGGCTCCCCGCCTCGGCGTGGCGCAGACGCACCAGCAGCGACGGGTCGCCGAACCGGTGAACCACCCGCGCCTTGCCCTCCAGCCACGGCTCGTTGCTCGCGTCCGTGCTCCCGGTCTTGGCCAGGAACACCGTCTGCCCGCCGAGCTCCACGCGCACCGCGAGGTTCGCACCGCGCTCGCGGACCACCTCCAGGGCGATGACGCCGAGGTCCACGGCGTCGTCCTGCGTGAACGCGGCGACGTCGAGCAGCGGTTCGGCGGCGACTGCGTCGGCGGTGGGGTCGGGGTGCTGGCTCATGCGGCCATCCTGTCGGCCTCGACGTGCTCGAGCACCGCCGCCACCACGGCGCCGGGCTCGAGCTCGGGCACCCAGTGGCCGGTGTCCAGCGTCCGCCGCTCGAAGGGCCCGGTGGCGTGGCGCGCCGTGCCCATCACGGAGGCGCGCGAGTAGAACGGGTCGCGCCACCCGTGGAGGTAGGTGGTGGGGACGGCGACCGGCCCCACCGGGCGGCCGCCGAGGGGCAGGGCGCGGTACCAGCCGATGCCCGCGCTCAGCCGGGCCGCGCCGTCGGCCAGGGCGCGGTCGGCGTAGCGCCGGGCGAGGTGGTCCGGGAGCTCCGAGCGGACCAGGGTCCGCGCGAGCGCCCCGCCGCGCGCGAGCGCCCCGCCGCGCGCGAGCACCCGCTCGGGCAGCGCCGGCACCTGGAAGGCGCCGACGTACCAGGAGCGCAGCCCCTGCGACGAGCGGAGGACGGCCGCGCCCATCGCCGCCGGGTGCGCCTGGGACAGCGCGGTCAGGGAGACCACCCGCTCCGGGTGCCACGCGGCGAGCGCCCACGCCACGACCCCGCCCCAGTCGTGGCCCACCAGGTGGACGGTCCGCACCCCGGCGGCGTCGAGCAGGGCGACGGCGTCGGCGACCAGCTCGGTCAGCGCGTACGCCCGGCGCCCCCGCGGGCGGGCACCCGGCGAGTAGCCGCGCTGGTCGGGGGCGAGCACGCGGACGCCGGAGCCAGCGAGGCGCTCTGCGACGCCGTCGTAGGCCGACCGGTCCTGCGGGAAGCCGTGCAGGCACAGGGCCACGGGCGCCTCGGGCTCCCGCGGGCCGAGGTCGGTGACGTCGAAGCGCAGCTCTCCCCGCTGGTACCCGTCCACGTGCTCGAGGCTCGCACGGGGGCGTCGCGGTCACCTCCGGGGTCACCTCCGGGGTCAGCTCCAGGGCCGCGGCGCTGATCGACGCGTGCGACCGGCCCACCTGCCGGACCATGGGGGCATGGACCGAGCCAGCCCCGCCGCGCGCCTCGTCGACCGGGCCGTCGCCTGGTACCAGGAGCGCCTGTCCCCGCAGAAGGGGTACTCGTGCGCGCACCGCGTCGCCCACGGCGGCGACTCCTGCTCCGGTGCGGTGCGTCGCTCCGTGGCCGAGCGGGGCGTCTCCCGCTCGGTGCTGCCAGTGGTGCTGCGCTTCGCCGCCTGCTACCAGGCGGTCGCGCTGCTCACCCCGCACCAGCGGGTGCAGGGCGTCTGCTGCTGCGGCCCGATCCCGATCCCGTTCGGCTTCGGCCGCCGCTGACCCGCTCGTCCTCCCCGCCGCCCAGCGCCCGGCCGCGGAGGGCGGCCCCGGGGCGCGGGGACGCTCATGCCGAGCGG
>JAKONK010000274.1 GCA_022701985.1 Actinomycetales bacterium | reverse complement strand
GGCGGCGGTGCCGGGCGCGTCGACGTCGAAGCCGTACGAGCGCATCCACGCGTCGTTGAAGATCTTGCCGAGGTACCCGCGGCCCGAGTCGGGCAGCAGGACGACGACGACGGCGTCGGCGGGCAGCGTCCTGGCGACGCGCAGCGCACCCACCACGGCCATGCCGCAGGACCCGCCGACCAGCAGGCCCTCCTCGCGGGCGAGGCGGCGCGTCATCGCGAAGGCCTCGGCGTCGCTGACGGCGACGATCTGGTCGGGCACGGACGGGTCGTACGCCGGGGGCCAGATGTCCTCACCGACGCCCTCGACGAGGTACGGGCGCCCGGTGCCGCCGGAGTAGACCGAGCCCTCCGGGTCGACGCCCACCACGTGGACGCGGCCGCCGTCGTCGTCGGCCCGGTCCGCGGAGGCGTCCTTCAGGTAGCGCCCGGTGCCGGTGATGGTGCCGCCGGTCCCGACGCCCGCCACGAAGTGCGTGATCCGGCCGTCGGTGTCCTTCCAGATCTCCGGGCCGGTGGAGGCGTAGTGGCTGGCCGGGCCCTCGGGGTTGGCGTACTGGTCGGGCTTCCACCCGCCGGGGGTCTCCGCGGCGATCCGGTCGGAGACGGAGTAGTAGCTCTCGGGGCTGTCGGGCGCGACGGCGGTGGGGGTCACCACCACCTCGGCGCCGTACGCGCGCAGCACGTCACGCTTCTCCACGCCCACCTTGTCGGGGCACACGAAGATGCAGCGGTAGCCCTTGCGCTGCGCCACCAGGGCCAGGCCGACACCGGTGTTGCCGCTGGTGGGCTCCACGATGGTGCCGCCGGGCCGCAGCTCGCCGGAGCGCTCCGCCGCCTCGATCATGCGCTCGGCGATGCGGTCCTTCACGGAGCCGCCGGGGTTCAGGTACTCGACCTTCGCCAGCACGGTGGCGGCGATCCCCTCGGTGACGCGGTTCAGCTTGACCAGCGGGGTGCCGCCGATCAGGTCGACGATGCTCTCGGCGTACTGCACGGCCCAATCTTCCCACTTCCGGGGCGTCCTCCGGCCGTGCACCGGAGGACGGTGGCTCACAGCGACCGGCGGAGGTCCTCGAGCTGGGCGGCGGCCCGACCCAGCGCGGCGTCGTCGCCGACCTCGAGCAGGTCGCGTCCCAGCACGGCCAGCTGGTCACCCAGGGCCCGCTCGGCGAGGACGGGGACGGCGCGGGGGGCCCGTCCCTCGAGCGCCGCGGCGGCGTCGGCGAGCTCCTGCAGCACCGGGCGCACGACGTCGGCACGCGCGCGGCCGCTGCCGTCGGCGGGCCGGGACAGACGGGACGGGCCGAGCGCCGCCAGGCGGGTCAGGACCCGCCCGAGCTCGCGCTCGGCCCGTTCGCGCGGTGAGGTCACCGCGTCATGCTGTCAGCCGGTCAGCCGACCGTTCACTCGCCGCTCGCCATGGCGCGGATGATCGACAGGATGCGCAGCAGCTCGATGTACAGCCAGACCAGGGTGACCGTGAGGCCGAACGCGGCGGTCCAGGCGTAGCGCTGCGGGATGCCGTTCTTCACACCGGTCTCGATGAAGTCGAAGTCGAGCACCAGCGAGAGCGACGCGAGGATGGCACCGATGGCGCCGACCGCGAGGCCCAGCGGACCGGCCCAGAGGTTCAGGCCGGCGCCGAACAGCGCGAAGACGAAGTTGATGAGGCAGAAGACGGCGTAGCCGAGCACCGCGCCGATGAGGATCCGGCGGAACTTCGGCGTGGCCCGCACGGCGCCGCTGCGGTACAGCACGAGCATCACGGCGAACACCGCGACGGTGGCGATGACCGCCTGCAGCGCGACGCTGCTGCCATCGAGGTACTGCATGTCGATGAAGCGGCTCAGCCCACCGATGAACAGACCCTGCAGGGCTGCGTAGGCCAGGATCAGGGCGGGGCTGGGCTCGCGCTTGAAGGAGTTCACCAGGCCCAGCACGAGGCCGCCCAGCGCACCGACGATCATCAGGAGCGGGTTGCCGAGCAGGTAGCTGATGCCGCCGAGCACGACGACGGTGCCGAGCGTCATGCCGGCGCGCAGCACGACGTCGTCGTAGGTCATGCGGCCGGTGTCGGCGGCGGTGGCCGTCGGGCCGTTGTACATGTCCTCGAGCGAGCGGGGGTCGTGCGGGGCCGTCGGCGCGCCGCCGCGGGGCGCGGCGTCGAAGCCGGCGTAGCCACCGCGCTTGAACTGCGGCGCGTTGCGCAGCGCCGGGTTGTTGCTCTCCATGCGAGGCCCTCCGGGGAACGCTGACCGCGGCGGTGCGCCGCGGGGTCTCCCCAAGAGTAATGCCTCGGTAAAGAAAGCGTCGTCCAGGCGCACTGGGAAACACCTGACAGGACCACGGGTGCCGGTCGGCGGCGGTGCCCCCGGCGGGGTTCGAACCCGCACTGAGGCGCTTTTAAGGCGCCTGCCTCTGCCGGTTGGGCTACGGGGGCGAGCGGACGAGCGCCGCGGCGGGACGGCAGCGGGGCCGGTGCGCGCGCACCGGCCCCGCCGTCATCAGGTGGTCAGGCCCCGGAGCCGGGGGCCGGGTCGCCCACGGGGCGGGGCGCCGGCGGCTTGGCGCCGGCGGCCACGAACTCCTCGCGGGGGCGCGCCTGGCGGCCGATGGCCACCAGGTCGCGGGTGACGCCCATGCCGGAGGCGGCCCAGCCGAGGGCGATGCGCACCTTCCGGTCGAGGGTCGGCATCGCGTACAGGTGGTAGCCGCGGTGCATCAGCCACGCCGGGAAGCCCTTGACCTTCAGGCCGTAGGTGTTGGCGACGCCCTTGCCGATGCCGAACGAGGCCACGGTGCCGATGTACTTGTGGCGGTAGTCGGTCAGCGCCTCGCCGCGCAGGGTGGCGACGATGTTGGCGGCGAGGGTCTTGGACTCGCGCACCGCGTGCTGGGCGTTGGGCGGGCAGAACTGGCCCGGCTCCTTGGTCAGGTCGGGGACTGCGCACGCGTCGCCGGCGCCCCAGGCCCCGTCGACCACGCCGTCGTCACCGGTGACCCGCAGGTCGGCGCGCACGGTCAGGCGGCCCAGCTTGTCGAGCGGCAGGCCGGTGGCGGCGAGCACGGGGTTCGACTTGATGCCCGCGGTCCACACGACGGTGTCGGTGTCGAACTCGGTGCCGTCGGAGAGGACGGCGTGGCCGCCCTCGATCGACTTCAGCTGGGTGTCGAGGCGGATGTCGATGCCGCGCTCGCGCAGCTGGCCCAGCGACCACAGGCCCATCTCGGGGCCGACCTCGGGGAGGATGCGACCGAGGGCCTCGACCACGACGAAGTTGACCTCGTCCTGGGAGATGCCGGAGTGGTTCTTCACCGAGGCGCGGACCAGGTCCTCGAGCTCGGCCATGGCCTCGATGCCGGCGTAGCCGCCGCCGACGAAGACGAACGTCAGGGCGCGCTTCTTGGCGGCCGGGTCGGTCATGACCGCGGCGGCGTCGAGGCGGTCGAGGATGTGGTCGCGGCAGGCCGTGGCCTCCTCGACGGACTTGAAGCCGATCGCCTGCTCCATGAGGCCCGGGATCGGGAAGACGCGGGAGACGGCGCCGAGGCCCACGACGACCTGGTCGTAGGAGATCTCGACCTGCTCGCCCTCCTGGGGCTGCACGAAGGCGACCTTGCGGGCCGGGTCCATGCCGGTCACGGTGCCGGTGACCACGTCGGCGCCCTTGAGCGCCTGGCGCAGGGAGACCACGACGTGGCGGGCCTCGATCGAGCCGCCGGCCACCTCGGGCAGGAACGGCGCGTAGGTCATGTACGGGCGCGGGTCGACGACGACGACCTGCGCCTCCCCCGCCTTGAGCTGCTTCAGCAGGTGACGGGCCGTGAGGAGGCCCACGAAGCCTCCGCCGAGCAGCAGGATCCGGGGGCGTCCAGCCGCGGCGGGCACGGGGGACTCCAGGGAGGCGGGGGCGGTCATGCAGCCAAATCTAGGGTTCGACGGGGCGCGACCGGTAACGGGGCCACCGACTCCACCGGCAGGAGGCACCCGCAGGGGTGAGGCGGAGATCGTCACCTACAGAACGGTCGCGCGCGACCCGACGGGTGCCGGAGCGGCCGCTGCCTCCTCCGCCCGGCCCGGCGCCGGCACCCCCGCGAGCGCCGCGGCCAGCCCCACGGCGTCGTCGAGCATGGCCTCGGTGAGGCGCCCGGTCGCGGTGTTCTGCTGGCTGACGTGGTAGCTGCCGACGAGGTGGACGACGTCGCCGGCTCCCCCGCGCCGCAGCTCGGCGCGAGCGGCGTGCCCGAAGCGCGGCCGGGGCCGCGGGACCTCCCACCCGAGCCGCCGCGCGCACGCCAGCGATGCGTCCCACGCGATGCCCCCGAGCGCCAGGAGCACCCGGGGGCGCACCAGCTGCACCTCCCGGTCGAGCCACGGGGCGCACGCGGCGCGCTCCTCCCGGGTGGGGAGGTTGTCGGGCGGGGCGCACCGCACGGCGGCGGCGATGCGCGCACCCACCAGCTGCTGCCCGTCGCCGGCGTGGTCGCTGCGCTCCTGCGCAGCGAGGCCCGCCCGGTGCAGGGCGGCGAAGATCCAGTCGCCCGAGCGGTCGCCGGTGAACACGCGCCCGGTGCGGTTGCCCCCGTGCGCCGCGGGCGCCAGGCCCACCACGAGCAGCGGAGAGCGGGCGTCGCCCCAGCCGCTGATGGGCCGGCCCCAGTAGGGCTGGCCCAGGTACGCGCGGCGGGCGGTCGCGGCGACGTCCTCGCGCCAGGCGACCAGGCGCGGGCACGCCCGGCAGACCGAGACGCGGGCGTCGAGCTGGCCGGCGTCGCGGGACGACGCCGCGAGCGCCTCCACCTGCGTGGGGTCGCGGGCGACGCGGGTGCGCGGCGCGGCCGGGTCCCCGGGCCACCCGGTGCCGGGCGCGACCGGCGAGGGGTGGAGGTCCCCCGTCACCGGGTGCGGCAGCAGCACCGGCCGGGGAGGTCGATGCGCGGGCACCCTCCGACCCTGGCTCCGGCCGCCCCGCCGCGCCACCGGGTGGCGGCGCGGGCGCGCGGGCGCGTCAGCCGGCGAGGACCGAGGCCGTCGGGGCGGGGGCGAGGGTCTCGGTCGGGGCCGCGCTCGCGGTGGGGCTCGCGGTGGGGCTCGCGGTGGGGGTCGCGGTGGCGACCGGGGCTGCGGCGCCCACCAGCGGCGCCAGGGTCGGCTGCGGCAGCGGCGGCATCACGGGCGCTCCCCCGCCGTCGGCCCGGACCTGGAGCGGGTACGCGTTCCACCGCACGGCCCCCTCGGCGTCGACCACGGGGACCAGGGGGCTCGGTCCCTCGAAGGTCGTCCAGTCCCGGGCCTCTCCCGTCGTCGTCGCGACGGGCTGGCCGTAGTCGTCGAGCAGCTGGACCCCGGTCAGGGGGCGGCCCTGCGCGTCGTAGGGGTAGAGGTTGGTGACCTGGCGGCCGTCGACCCAGACGCCGGTGGACGCGGCCGGGTCGCTGCTCGCGTAGCCGCTGTCGACGTAGACGGTCTGCGGACCGGCCAGCGAGAGCAGCGCGAAGGGAGCGACCAGCACCGCCAGCACGTTCCCCGCCACGACCAGCGACCTCTTCCACGGCACCACCGTGCGTCGGCGGCCCACCTCGACGCTTGCTGCGACGGCGGCCAGCACGGTGAGGAACGCGCCGAGCGTCAGGACCCCGCCGAAGAGGACCTGGAGCGGCAGCCAGGCCAGCAGCGCACCGCGCAGCGCCCACCACGCCGGACGCAGCAGCACCGCGCGCTCCACCGCACCGGGCCACCACCGCTGGGCGCGCAGGTGCGTCACGGCGTGCTCGACGTCCTCGCGGACGCCTTCGGTGGCGCGGGCCCACAGCCCGGACCCCCTCGCCCCGCCCGCCACCCGGGGCGCCAGCCCGGCGGCCGAGCGCAGCTCGGCCGCGTACCCGCTGGGCGGGCCGAGGCGCTGCGCCAGCGGCGTGGACGACTCGGCCGCGAGGTCGGCGAGGTCTGCCTCCAGGCCGCCGGCGAGCTCCTCGACCACGTCCGAGGGCAGGTCGGACAGCTCGCTGCGGACGGCGGCGGCGTACCAGCGGGCGTCCAGCGACGGGTCGCCGGTGGCGCCGCCCCGGTCGGGGCCGGGGGCGGTCGGGACGGGCAGGGTGGTGCTCATCGGGGGGCTCCCTCGGGCGCGAGCAGGTGGTCGACGGTCTCGGAGAAGGCGCGCCAGCTCTTGCGCTGGGTCTCCAGCAGCTCCCGGCCGCGGGCGTTGATGCCGTAGTACTTGCGGTGCGGCCCCTCCTCGGAGGGCACCACGTAGCTGCTCAGCGCCCCGGCGGCGTACAGGCGCCGCAGGGTGCCGTAGACGGAGGCGTCGCCCACGTCCTCCAGCCCGGCGCTGCGCAGCCTGCGCACCACGTCGTAGCCGTAGCCGTCGTCGTCCTCGACGACGGCGAGCACGGCGGCGTCGAGGACCCCCTTGAGCAGCTGCGTCGCATCCACGCCACGGACAGTGCTGCGCGAAGCGCGGTACCTCCCAGAGCGCCACACCGGAGATCGGGACCGGCTGACCCCGCGGGCGCTGTGACGCCCGACGTGCAGAGGTCGCCCCGGGCCCCTGGGAGGCGGTCCGCGGGGAGGTTCTGCACGTCCGGCGCCACGCCCCCGCGCCCGCCGACGAGGACGGCGACGGCGGCGGCGGCGTCAGTACAGGAACAGCGGGAACCACTCCCGTGTGTGGGCGTGCACGAGCACCATGAAGAGGATCGCGTCGAAGGTCAGGTGCACCGCGACGACGTAGCTGAGCGAGCGCGTCGTGGCGAAGGTGAAGCCCTGGATGAGCGCGAACGGGAAGACCAGCAGCGGACCCCACTCGCGGAACCCCAGCTCGTAGAGGAACGCGGTGAACAGCACGGCCTGCAGCAGGTTCGCGACCCAGACCGGGTGGTGGCGGCGCAGCAGCGCGAAGACGGTGCAGATGAAGAAGAGCTCGTCCCAGATGCCCAGGGCGTTGGTCCCGAGGAAGAGGCGGAACAGCTCGTCGCCGGTGCGCGCCGCGGGCCAGTTCTCGTAGACCCCGCTGGTGATCAGGTAGAACGGCAGCGCCGTCCACCCGAGGACGACGACGGCCGCGAGCCACCACCACTCGAAGCGGCTCCACCGACGGCCCGTGGCCACCGGGAAGCGGATGGCGTGGTCGCGGAAGGCCCACCTCGACAGCGCGTACGGAGCCCCCACGGCGACCACCATCGCCGCGCCCATGGCCGTCATGTGCGACCACGAGATGTCGGTGGTGACCGGCACCAGGCTCATCACCGCGGTGCCGAGCACCGCGAGGGCGTGGTCCCGGCCGAGCGAGGAGCGCTCCCGGCGCCCGACCGCGAAGGCCGCCACCAGCGCCGCGGCCAGCAGCGCCCACCCGGCGGGCCGCTGCTCGAGGGCGAAGACCAGCACACCGGCGGCCACGAGCAGCACCGACGGCAGCAGGCGCAGGGCGCCACCGGGGCGCGCCGGGTCGGGGGCCGCGGGCGCCGTCGTGGCGCTGGCCGGGCCGGCGGCGCCGCTCACGGGGAGCCCACCGCCGCGCGCCGGGCCAGGTCGATCGCGGTGCCGTCGAGGATGTCGTGCTCGCTGACCAGCACCTCGGTGATCCCGGTGAGGCCGGCCACCCGTGCGACCACCTCGCGCCAGACCAGCGCTCCCGCACCGATGACGTCGACGCGCCCCGGGTGCATGAACCCCAGTGCGGCGCGCTCCTCGCGGGACATCGCCACCAGCTCGTCGCAGGCGGCCAGCACGTCCGCCACCGGCAGCACCGCGCCGTGGATGCGCTCGGGCAGGTACGCCGGCAGGCCCTGCGCGTGCGCGGCGATCGTGGTCACCGTCCCCGCGACGCCCACCAGGGTCCGGGTCCGCTCCAGCGGCACCTCCGCCGCGGCGACGTCGAGGGCGGCGCGCACGTCGGCGCGCACCGCCTCCACCTGCTCGGGCGCGGGCGGGTCGGACAGGGCGTGCCGCTCGTGGAGGCGCACGCACCCGACGTCGACGGACCGGGCGGCGACCACGTCGGCGTCCCCCAGGACCAGCTCGGTGGACCCGCCGCCGAGGTCGCAGACGAGGAAGGGCCCGGGGTGCCGGCCGTGCAGCTCGCCGGTGGCGCCCAGGAAGCTCAGCCCCGCCTCCTCCGCCCCGCTGATGACCTCCGGCCCCACGCCGAGCAGCTCGCGGACGCCGTCGACCAGCAGGTGGGCGTTGCTCGCGTCGCGGCTGGCCGAGGTCGCCACGAAGCGCACGTGGTCGGCGTCCAGCGGCACGCCGTGCTCCAGCAGCGCCTCGCGCACCCGGGCGGTCGCCGCGAGGGTGCGCTCCAGGGCCTCGGGGGCGAAGGCACCGGTCCGGTCGACGCCCTGGCCGAGCCGGACCACCTCCATCGTGCGGACCACGTCGGCCAGCCGGGCGGACGCGTCCTCCAGCACGACGTCGGCGACCAGCAGCCGCAGGGAGTTGGTGCCGCAGTCGACGGCGGCCACGCGCAGGGGCCGGGGCTGTTCCACAGGGCCCATCCTCCCGGACGCGCCTAGCCTCGGCGGGGTGAGCACTCCCCCGTCCGGGTCCGGCGGACGCACCGAGGTCGACGTCGTCGTCGTGGGCTCCGGTCCGAACGGGCTGTCGGCGGCGGTGTGCCTCGCCAGCGCCGGCCTGTCGGTGGAGGTCCACGAGGCGGCCGAGGGCGCCGGCGGCGGGGCCCGCACCCTGGAGATGACGCTCCCGGGCTTCCGGCACGACCACTGCTCGATCGCCCACCCCGCGGGAGCCGCGAGCGCCTTCTTCCGCGCCTTCGACCTGGCGGCCTCCGGCGTGGAGTGGCTGCAGCCCGAGGTGCCGTTCGCGCACCCGCTCGACGGCGGTCGCGCCGGGCTGGCGCACCGCGACCTGGGCGCCACCGCGGACGGCCTGGGCGCTGACGGCCGGGCGTGGCGGTCGCTGCTGGGCCCCCTGGTGGAGCACATCGAGGAGGTCGTGTCGCTCACGCAGTCCGACCTGCGCACCTTCCCCGCCGTGCCCCGCACGGCCTCCGGCGTCGCGGCCACGGCGCGCACCGCCGTGCGGCTGGGCCTGCGGGCGGTGGAGCAGGGCTCACCGCTGTGGGACGCCCGCTTCCGGTCCGACGCCGCGCCCGCGCTGCTCACCGGCGCCTCGGCGCACAACATCGCCGACCCCCGCACGCTGGCCTCGGCCGGCGCCGGGCTGTACCTGGCGGCGATGGCGCACGCCGGGGGCTGGCCGGTGGTGCGCGGCGGCACGCAGGCGCTGACCGACGCGCTCGTGGCCGAGGTGGAGCGCCTCGGCGGCCGGGTCGTGCTGGGCCACAGGGTGAGCGACCTGCGCGAGCTCCCCCGGGCGCGCGCCGTGCTGCTCGACGTCGCGCCGAGCGGGCTGCTGGCGATGGCCGGCGACGCCCTGCCCGCGCCGGTGGCCGCCGTGCTGCGCCGGTACCGGTACGGCGGGGCGGTCTGCAAGGTCGACTTCGCGCTGTCCGGTCCGGTCCCGTGGACGGCGCCGGGGCTCGACCGCGCCGGCACCCTCCACCTGGGGGGCACCCGGGCGCAGGTGCTGGCCAGCGAGCGGGAGGTCGCCGCGGGGAGGCACTCGCCGAACCCGTTCACGATCGTGGTGCAGCCGGGCGTGGTCGACCCGACCCGGGCACCCGGCGGTGCGCAGACCCTGTGGACCTACGCCCACGTCCCGCACGGGTCCCGCCGCGACCTGGCGGAGGAGGTCACCGCGCAGGTGGAGCGCTTCGCGCCCGGCTTCCGCGACCTGGTGCTGCACACCACCACCACGACGGCCTCGAGGATCGGAGAGCAGAACGCGAGCATGCCCGGCGGTGACATCGCCGCGGGGGCGGTGACGCCCTGGCAGCTGGCGATGCGGCCCCTGCCCGCGTGGGACCCGGGCCGCGTGCGGCTGCGGCGCTCCGGCGGCGACGCCTCGGGCCTGCCGGAGGAGGTGCACCTGTGCGGTGCCGCCACGCCCCCCGGACCGGCGGTGACCGGCATGAACGGGGTGCACGCGGCGCGGCGGGTGCTGAGGCAGCGCTTCGGCACCACCACCGACCCGCTGGAGCTGGTCCGGCGGGCGCGGGCCGGCGTCGTCGCGGCCGCCTGAGGGCTCAGCCGGCCGGCGACAGCACCGGCACCGGCAGCACCACCCTCGCCGTCGTCCCCTCCCCCAGCACCGAGCTGATCAGCACCCGGCCGTCGTGGTGCTCCACGACCGAGCGCACGATGGCCAGTCCCAGGCCGGCGCCCGGGAGCTCCAGGGCGGTGGCGTTGGTGGCGCGGAAGAACCGGGTGAACAGGCCGCCCTGCTCGGCCTCGGGGATGCCGATGCCGGTGTCCACGACCTCGACCACGGCGTGGTCGTCCTCGCAGTGGGCGCGCACGCTGACCCGCCCGCCCGTCGGGGTGAACTTCACGGCGTTGCCCACCAGCCCGGAGACCGCGCGCCGCAGCGAGGCGGCGTCGCCGTGCACCTGCAGCGCCCCCACGAGCTCCGCGTCGAGGTCGACCTCGACGTCCAGCACCAGGCCGCCGTCTCCGGCGGCACCGCGGTGCTGGGCGACGACGTCGCGGACCAGGTCTCCCAGGGCCACGGGCAGGTGCACCCCGCGGGGGGCGCCGTCCTCGACGTTCGACAGGGCGAGCAGGTCCTCGATGAGCACCCGCAGGCGCACCGTGTTCCGCTCGACCACCGCCAGCATCCTGTCGACGCCGTCGCTGACCTCCCCCGCCCCGCCCTCGCGCAGCAGCTCGACGTAGCCGGCGATGCTGGTCAGCGGGGTGCGGAGCTCGTGGGACACGGTGGCCAGGAAGGTCGTCTTGCGCACGTCGAGCTCGCGGAGCCGCTCGACCAGCTGCTCGGAGTCGTGCAGCAGCCGGGCCACCACGGTGGCGCGGCCGAGGTCGGCGGCCACCGAGCGCAGCAGGGCCACCTCCTCGTCGGTCCAGGTGCGGGGGCCGTCGTGGCAGGTCACCACGAGGGCGCCCACGGCGGCCTCACCGGCACCGACGGGGACGACGACGGCGGCCCGCGCGCCGGTGCGCTCCAGCAGGTCGCGCGAGCCCGCGGAGGACTCGCTGCTCGCGACGTGCGCCTGCAGGTCGTCGGCGACGAACTGGCCCTGCGCGTCCCAGGCGTCCTGCAGCCAGCGGCCCAGCGCCCCGGCGTGCTGGCCGAGGTCCTCGGGCACGGGCGGCAGGCCCGGACGGCTCCAGCTGGCGTGCAGGGCCACGGGGTCGCCGTCGGCGAGGCGGACCCACGCCCGGTCGACGCCCGCCCCCTCACCGAGCACCCGCAGCGCCTCGGCCAGCGACTCGCGCGGGGCCACGGGGTCGCGGGCGAGCCGCCCCACCTCGGTGGCCAGGCGCCGCAGCCGGCCGGCCCGCTCCTGCGCGGCGCGGGCGCGGTCCCCCTGGTCGGCGAGGGCGTTGACCCAGCGGGCCACGGCGCGGACCTCCTCGGGCCCGCGGTCGGTGGCGGCGCGCCGGTCGTGGTCCCCGGCGGTGAGGTCACCCAGCACCTCGGCGACGCCGGCCAGCGGCTCGACCAGGCCGCGGCGCACGCGGGCGGCGAGCAGGAGCGTCAGCCCGAGCGCGCCGACGAGGACGAGGCCCACCACGGTCAGGGAGGTGCTGCGAGCGCTCTCCTCGCGCTCGTGCAGCACGGAGGTCTCCTGCGCGACGGCGTCCACGAGGTCCTGGTGCGCGGTCAGCAGCGCCACGGGACCGGCGCTCGGACCGGGCCCCGGACGCGGTTCCCCCCGGGCACCGCCCTCGAGGCTCGTCTGCGCGCCCACCCAGGCGCGGGCCTCGCCGGCCTCGCGCTGGACGGCGGCGCGCTCGGCGTCGCCGACGGCCAGCGCGAGCGCTGCGGCCGCGGCCTCCTCCACGCTCACCAGCTGGGCCTCGCGCCCACCGGCGGCGCCGGCGTCGGAGGCCGCCAGCACGAGGTCCGTGCTGGCGCTGGCCAGCGCGCCCAGGCGGGCGGCCTCGGCGCTGTGCGCGTCGCTGACGACGAGCGCGGCACCCCCGGCCCCGGCGACGGCCAGGAGCAGGGCGACGAGCACGGTGAGCCAGGACCGCAGGCCGACGGCGGCCGAGCGACCCCCGCCGCGGCGCCTGCGGAGGGTGCTGACGCGGCTCACCTGAGGACCTCCGCGCCGGCGCGCCGGCGGCCGGGGCCGGCCAGCTCCGCGGTGGCGGGGAGGCGCACCTGCGACGGGGCGGACGACGCCGCGGACGAGGCGGCCCCCGACGCGGCCAGGCCCTGGCGGTCCATGGCGCCCCACACCTGGCGCTGGCCGCGCAGCAGCGACCACAGGCCCTGCACGCGCCACAGCGCGGTCAGCTGGCGGTGCCCGCAGTTCTCCAGCACCGCGGCGGCCAGGCCGCGGCCGAGGTCGCGCCAGCGCTGGGAGCGGTGGAAGGAGAGCTCCTCCACCAGCAGCGCGGCGACGGTGACGACGACGGCGTAGCCGTAGCAGAGCGCCATGAGCAGCAGCGCGGCCTCCCACGGGACCACGCCCAGGCCCACCGCGAGCGGGGTCAGGACGACGCCGACCAGCTCGATGACCGGGGCCACCAGCTCGAAGAGCACGTAGTAGGGCAGGGCGAGCAGCCCGATCCGGCCGTACCGGGGGTTGCCGACCATCCGGCGGTGGCGCCACAGCGTCTCCGCGAGCCCCCGCTGCCAGCGGCGGCGCTGGCGCGCGAGCACCGCGGTGGTGGCGGGGACCTCGGTCCAGCTGGCGGGCTCGGGCACGAAGACCACGCGGTGGTCGCGGCCGGCCTCGCGCATGTACCGGTGCAGGCGCAGCGTGAGCTCGAAGTCCTCACCGATGCAGGTGGCGTCCAGACCGCCGACCTCCACCAGGACGTCGCGGCGGTACATGCCGAACGCCCCGGAGATGAGCACCAGCGACTGCAGCCGCGACCAGCCGGAGCGCCCCACGCAGAACGCGCGCAGGTACTCGACCACCTGGAAGCGCGCCGTCCACCCGCGGGGCATCCGGACGCCGACGACGCGGCCGCCGACCAGCTCGGAGCCGTTGACGGCGCGGACCGCTCCCCCGGTGGCGATGACGCGCAGCGGGTCGTCGGCGAAGGGGCGCGAGACCGTGAGCAGCGCGTCGGGGTCGAGCACGGAGTCGGCGTCGGTGATGCAGACCAGCTCGTGGCGCGCGGCGTTGATGCCGGCGTTGACGGCGTCGGCGCGGCCGCCGTTGTCCTTGCGGACCACCACGAGCGGCGAGCGGCCCCCGCGCGGCACGTGGACGCTGCGGACGGCGCCGCGCACCGGCACCTCGTCGGTCAGGCGGCGCGGGACCTCGACCAGGTCGAAGGCCTCGCGCAGCAGGGCGAAGGTCGCGTCGCGCGACCCGTCGTCGACGACGACCACCTCGTGGCGGGGGTGGCGCAGGGCGAGCATCGCGCTCACCGAGCCCACCACCGAGGCCTCCTCGTCGAAGGCCGGCATGACCACGGACACCGCCTGCGTCAGCGGGGAGGCGCTCGCGTCCTCCACACCGCGGATGCGCGCGCGGCGCAGGTACCGGCCCATGTCGGCACCGGCGAGGCCGATCAGCACGAGGTAGCTGGAGTTGATGGCCAGGACGTACAGCAGCACCGGCCAGGCCAGCAGCTGCACGAGGACGACGACGGTGCCGCGCACGGTGTGGCCGAACAGCCCCCACGAGGAGGGGTCGGGCCACAGGAGCGCCAGCGGGCCGGCCAGCGCGGTCAGCGGACCGGCGACGTCGGCCCCGGTCACGCCGCCACCTCCGCGACCGAGCCGCGGGTGGCCCGGGCGAGCACGTCGGCGAGCACGGCCTCGACCTCGGCGAGGCCCGCCGGCGGCATGACCTCCGCCGCCACGGCGCAGGTCACGACCTCGTGGGCGCGCGCCACGGCGGCCGCCGGGGCCGAGGCCCCCTGCGAGGAGACCTGGGCGAGCAGGCGGACGCCCGGAGCGCCCAGCGCGAGCAGGGCGGCGGCCGCGGCGTCGGCGACGCCGCCGTCGGCGTCGTCCAGCAGGCCCCACAGGCAGCGCAGGGACGACGGGTCGCCCACCTCCCCGAGGGACCTGACGGCGGCGCGGCGCACGGCGGAGGCCGTCGCGGGGGTGGTCGCGGCGCGCAGCGCGGAGGTCGCCGACGGCACCCCCAGGCGCCCGAGGGCGGCGGCGGAGCGGACGCGGACGGCGTCCACGGGGTCGCGCAGCACGAGGTCCTCCAGAGCGGCGGCAGCGGTGGTGGTGCCCAGGCGGCCGAGCACCTCGGCGGCGGTGAGGCGCACGAGCGGCTCCGGCGCGGCGAGCGCGTCCAGCAGCGCGGGCGCGGCCGGGGTGCCGACGAGCAGCAGGGAGCGGGCGACGACGTCGGGCGGGGCCGCCGGCCGGTCACCCGCGAGCGAGGCCAGCAGGGCGGTGGCCGCGGCGCGGGGGGCCTCCTCGACGTCGCTGCCGACGGCACCGGGAGCGCCGGCTCGCCCCAGGGCGCGAGCCGCCACGAGCCGCACCTCCGGGTCGCCGTCGCGCAGCAGCGCGCCCAGCTCCGCCACCGCGGGGGCGTACCCGGCGGCGCCGAGGAGCTCGGCGGCGGTCGCGCGCCGCACGGCGCTGCGAGCGGTCAGGTCGCGGCGGGCGCCGGCGACGACCCCGCGGGCCGCGAGCAGCTCGACCAGCAGCCGCTGGCCGTCGCCGCGGACCTTGCCGAGCACCGCGAGGACAGCGGGCTCCACGCTGCGCCAGCCCGGGGCGTCCAGCGCGGCCAGCGCAGCGGCGGCGTCCTCGGCCTCGGGGCCCTCCCCCACGGCGACCTCGAGCAGCAGCGGGCGCAGCGGCTCGGCGACGGCGCGGGCGCGGGCGGCCCGGCGGACGCGGACGGCCCGGACGACGGCGATCGCGACGGCCAGCGCCAGCACCAGGACGGAGACGAGCACCAGCCCGGCGGTGACGAGGGCGAGGGGGCTCACGCCCGGGCCCGCCCCAGCACGGCCTGGACGCGGCTGACCAGCTCGCGGGGGCTGAAGGGCTTGACCACGTAGTCGTCGGCACCGGCCGCGAAGCCGGTGGCGACGTCCTGGTCCTGCGCGCGGGCGGTCAGCATGATGACCGGCAGCTCGGCGGTGGCCGGCTCGCGGCGCAGCTCGGCGCAGACGTCGAGGCCGGACAGCCCCGGCATCATCAGGTCGAGAACCACCAGGTCGACGCCGCCGGCGCGGGCGGCGTCCAGGGCGGCCACGCCGTCGGGGGCGGAGCGCACCTCGTAGCCGGCCTGCGCGAGCTTGAAGGCGACGAGCTCGCGGATGTCGAGGTCGTCGTCCGCGACGAGGACGGTGGTCATGGGTGCCTCCGGGGGCTGTCTCAGGCGGTGGCGGGCTGGGTGGGGCCGTGGCGCGGTGTGGAGCGGCGGGGCGTTGCCAGCGCATCGGCAGCCCGGCCGCTGACCTTGAGCCGATCGGGTGAGGACCCGTCGCCCGCGACGGATCTCCGGGGAGTCGGGGGACTCAAGAGGGGGACGACCCCTGCCGATGCGCCTGGAGAGCGGCCCCCGGGGTCGCTCGTGCAGGTCGACCCCCTGACCCGAGGAGGAGGACGCGTGACACCGAGCGCCGCAGCACCCAGCGCCTCCGTCGCGCCCGCCCCCGCCCCCGCCCCCGCGCCGGCCGGTGACCGCGCCCTGGCCGCCCTCCTGCGCCGGGTGCGCGCCGCGACCGGGTGGCCGTCGGCGTCGCTGGAGCTCGTCGAGCACCTGCTCCCGGCGTCGCTGGGCGTCCTGGCGCTCGAGCGCGGCGGCGCCGTGCACCTGCCCGACGCCGCGGCGCTGCCCGCCCTCGCGGCCAACCCCTGGGTCGACGGGCGCCTCGCCCGCACCCGGGCGGTGGCCTGCGCACCGGTGACCGGCCCGGGCGGCGAGGTCGTCGCCGTCCTGCTGGCCCGCGACGAGGCCCCCCACCCGCCCCGCGCGGAGCGGGAGGAGGCGCTCGCCGACCTGGCTGACGTGGCCGGCGGCGTGGTCGCCGCGGTGCGCCACGACCGCGCCCTCCTCGGCCTGTCGGCCGCCGTGGCCGCCGCCGACGAGCGGCTCGCACTGGCCGAGATCGGTCTCGCCGACCGCCACGACCTCCTGGAGGGGGTGCTGGAGACCGTCGACGTCGGCATCGTGGCCCTCGACGCCGGGGGGCGCGTGCAGGTGCTCAACCCCCGTGCGCGCACCTGGGCGGGGCTCAGCACCGCGCTCGACGCGACCGGAGCCGCGCGCGCCGCCACGACCGCCCTGTTCGCCGACGCCCAGGGGACGGTCCTGTCCGCCGTCCGCGGTCCGCTGCTGGCGGCGCTGGCCGACGGCGCCACCACGGAGCAGCAGGTGTCCTGGGTCTCCCCCGGGGGCGAGGTCGTCACGGGGGTCTGCCGGGCGCGGCCCCTGCTGTCGGCCGGTGAGCGGACCGGAGCGGTGGCCTCGCTGACCGACGTCACCGCGGAGCGCGCAGCGCGCACCGAGCTCGAGCGGTCCAACGCCGAGCTGGAGTCGTTCGCCGCCGTCGCGGCGCACGACCTCCGCTCGCCGCTGACCGTCGTCGACGGCTACCTCGAGCTGCTCCAGGAGCAGGCCGACGAGCGCGGCGACGCCCTGGCGTCCGGGTGGTCGGCGACCGCCCGCCGCGGGGCGGGACGCATGGCCTCGCTGCTCGAGGCGCTGCTGGCGCACGCCGCAGCCGGCTCGGCACGCCCCCCGCGGCGCGAGCCCGTGCCCGCCGGACCGCTGGTCGAGGCCGTGCTCGCCGACCTCGCGGTCCCCGAGGGGGCCTCGGTCGAGGTCCTGGCGGGCAGCGGCGGCAGCCTCCCGGTGCTGGTGGGCGACCCGGTGCACCTGCACCAGCTGCTCACCAACCTCGTCGGCAACGCGCTGAAGTTCACGCGACCCGGGATGCCCGCCGCCGTCGAGGTGGCCGTCCTCGAGACGCCGTCGGCCTGGGAGGTCCGGGTGGTCGACCACGGCCCGGGCGTCCCCGAGGACCAGCGCTCAGCGGTCTTCCGGGCCTTCGACCGCGGAGCGCACGCCGCCCGCCCGGCGGGCGGCCCCGCCGGACACGGCCTGGGGCTCGCCACCGCGCAGCGCGTCGCAGCCCGCCACGGCGGGCGCGTCGTGCTCGAGGACACCCCCGGTGGCGGGCTCACGGCACGGGTGCTGCTCCCCCGCGCCTGACCGCGTCAGGCGTCGTCGACGCAGGACCCCTTCGCCCACCACGGACCGAGCGCCTCGCGCACCTCGTCTCCGAGGGGGTTGACCCCCGGGCCGGCAGCCAGCGCGTGGCCGAGCAGGGCGTGCAGGCACTTCACCCGGGTGGGCATGCCCCCCGCGGACGTGCCCGCGATCTCGGGGACCTCGCCCAGCTCGCGCTCGAGCTCTCCGCGCCGGGCCAGGAAGTCGGCGTGCGCAGCGCCGTAGGAGGCGGCCAGGTCCTCGTCGTCCTCGAGCCTGGCCGACATCTCCCGCATGGTGCCCGACGCCTCGAGGGTGCCCACGAGCGAGGCCGCGGCCGGGCACGTCAGGTAGAAGGTCGTGGGGAAGGGCGTGCCGTCCTCCAGCCGCGGGGCGGTGGCGACGACGTCGGGCTTGCCGCACCCGCAGCGGTGGGCCACGCCCACGGCCCCCCGCGGGGGGCGCCCCAGCTGCCGGCGCACGGCCTCGCGGTCGGCCTCGGACAGCGGCTCCGGGGCGCTCACGACGCCGCCGGGGTGGCCGTCGGCACCGGGGCGCCGGTGGAGGGGGCGATGTCGGCGGGGGTGGGCGAGGGGCTGGGCTCGGAGGCCCCGCCCAGCCCGAGGCCGCCGCGCAGCCGGTCGAGCAGCGAGCCGGGCTCCGGGGACGGCGTCGCGGTGGGCACCGCGGCGCTCGGGGAGGCGCTCGCCGGGGCTCCGAGCACCGCGTAGCGGGTCTCCCCCGGCACCACGTACTCGAGCCGCGCCCGGGCCTGGGCCGCCGCGTAGGCCGGGTCGTCCCAGCGGTCGGACTCCGCCTGCAGGGCGGCCACGTGCTGCTCGCGCTGGGCGACGTCGGCGCGCAGGTCGGCCAGGGCGGAGCGCTGCTCCACCCAGGCGCGCGCCGGGGCCACGACGGAGCCGACCGCCACCAGCGCGACGACGACGAGCGCGACGCCGCGGGCGGTGACCGCGGGCAGGCGGCCGCGCGAGCCGTCCCGCGCGGTGCGGGGACGCGCCGCCGCGGCGGGCCGGCTGCTCACCGGCTCGCCGGCGGAGCGCCCGTCACGGCGCCTGGAGCTGCTGCCCGGGCGCGGCGCGGGTCGCTGCGCACCCCGGATCGACGGTCTGGCGGAAGGCACGGGCGCCAGTCTCGCAGCCGCGGGGCCCCTCCCGACGCCATCTGCCCGCCCTCGGCGCCGCCAGGGAGTCCTGGTGGCGCCCAGAGCGGGCAGACGGGGTGGTGCTGAGCGGCTGCTCGGGTAGCTGCTCGGTGGCTGCTCGGCGTCAGGCCGAGTAGCGCGGGAAGGCGCCGCGGCCGGCGTAGCGGGCGGCGTCGTCGAGCTCCTCCTCGATGCGGAGCAGCTGGTTGTACTTCGCGACGCGCTCGGAGCGGGCCGGGGCACCGGTCTTGATCTGGCCGCAGTCGGTGGCGACGGCCAGGTCGGCGATCGTGGTGTCCTCGGTCTCGCCGGAGCGGTGGCTCATCATGCTGCGGTAGCCGCTGCGGTGGGCCAGGGCCACGGCGTCGAGGGTCTCGGTCAGGGTGCCGATCTGGTTGACCTTGACCAGCAGCGCGTTGGCGGCGCCGCTCTCGATGCCGCGCTGCAGGCGCGCCGGGTTGGTGACGAAGAGGTCGTCGCCGACGATCTGCACCTTGCCGCCGAGCGCGGTGGTGATGGCCGTCCAGCCCTCCCAGTCGGACTCGTCCAGCGGGTCCTCGATGGAGACGAGCGGGTAGTCCTCGACGAGCTTCGCGTAGAACGCGATCATCTCGTCGCTGGTGCGGCCCTGCTTCTCGAAGGTGTACGTGCCGCCCTCGTGGAACTCGGTCGCGGCGACGTCGAGCGCGAGCGCCACGTCGGAGCCGAGGGACAGGCCGGTGCCCTGGACGGCGGTGGCGATGAGGTCGAGCGCCTCGGCGGTGCCGGCGAGGTCGGGGGCGAAGCCGCCCTCGTCGCCGAGGCCGGTGGGCAGGCCCTGCTTCTTGAGCACGGACTTGAGCGAGGCGTAGACCTCCGCGCCCCAGCGCAGCGCCTCGCGGAAGGTGGGCGCACCGATCGGCGCGATCATGAACTCCTGCACGTCGACGCCGGTGGTGGCGTGCGCACCGCCGTTGATGATGTTCATCATCGGCACGGGCAGGGTGTGGGCGTTCGGGCCGCCGACGTAGCGGAACAGCGGCAGGGAGGCCGACTCCGCGGCGGCGCGGGCCACGGCCA
>JAKONK010000258.1 GCA_022701985.1 Actinomycetales bacterium | reverse complement strand
GCGGAGGAGCTGGTTGTACTTGGCCACGCGCTCGGAACGGGCCGGGGCACCGGTCTTGATCTGACCGCAGTCGGTGGCGACGGCCAGGTCGGCGATGGTGGTGTCCTCGGTCTCGCCGGAGCGGTGGCTCATCATGCAGCGGTACCCGTTGCGGTGGGCCAGGGCGACAGCGTCGAGGGTCTCGGTGAGGGTGCCGATCTGGTTGACCTTGACGAGCAGCGCGTTGGCGGCGCCCTTGGCGATGCCGTCGGCGAGGCGCACGGGGTTGGTGACGAACAGGTCGTCGCCGACGATCTGGATCCGGTCGCCGAGCTGCTGGGTCATGGTGGCCCAGCCCTCCCAGTCGTCCTCGTCCAGCGGGTCCTCGATCGACACGATCGGGTAGGCGTCGCACAGCTCGGCGTAGTACGCCGTCATCTCGGCCGCCGACTTCGAGCCGCCCTCGAAGGCGTAGACGCCGTCGGTGCAGAACTCGCTGGCGGCCACGTCCATGGCCAGGGCGATGTCGGTGCCCAGCGTCAGCCCGGCCGCGGAGACGGCCTCGGCGATCAGGTCGAGCGCGGCGCGGTTGGAGTCGAGGTCGGGGGCGAAGCCGCCCTCGTCGCCCAGGCCCGTGGGCAGGCCCTGCTTCTTCAGCACGGACTTCAGGGACGCGTAGACCTCCGCGCCCCAGCGCAGCGCCTCGCGGAAGGTCGGGGCCCCGATCGGCGCGATCATGAACTCCTGCACGTCGACGCCGGTGGTGGCGTGCGCGCCGCCGTTGATGATGTTCATCATCGGCACGGGCAGGGTGTGGGCGTTCGGGCCGCCGACGTAGCGGAACAGCGGCAGCGAGGCCGACTCGGCGGCGGCGCGGGCCACGGCCAGGGAGACGCCGAGGATCGCGTTGGCGCCCAGGGAGCTCTTGTTGTCGGTGCCGTCCAGGTCGATCATCGCCTGGTCGAGGAGGCGCTGCTCGCTCGCCTCGAAGCCGACGACCTCCGGGCCGATGGTGTCGAGGACGGCGGAGACCGCGCCCTCGACGCCCTTGCCGCCGTAGCGGCTGCCGCCGTCGCGCTTCTCGACGGCCTCGAAGGCGCCGGTCGACGCGCCCGAGGGGACGGCCGCGCGGCCGATGGTGCCGTCGTCGAGGGCGACCTCGACCTCGACGGTGGGGTTGCCGCGCGAGTCGAGGATCTCGCGGGCGCCGACGGCCTCGATGCTGGCCACGGACTTCCTCCTGCTGGTCGGGGAACGGGTCGGGGACCCACCGGACCGGGCGGACAGCGGTCCTGCCGGAGGCGGCGTCCGGCGACGACACTAGTCGTGCGCAGCTCCGCCTCCACCACCGCGTGCGGGTGAACCGGGGCCCAGGAGCACCCCGTCGGGGTGGTAGTGGTTCTCACCCGGGTGCGGAACCGGCAGAATCCGGCTCCAGGACGTCACGCGCTGAGCACGGCGCGACCGCCCGGGCCCCTTGCGGGGCCGCGGCCGAGCAGCACCCGCCACCGACCAGGAGGACACATGAGCACGGACACCGAGGCGCTGGAGACCGCCCGCCGCGAGGCCGTCTTCGTCGCCGAGCGC
Organism: Actinomycetales bacterium; assembly: GCA_022701985.1. Taxonomy (GTDB): domain Bacteria; phylum Actinomycetota; class Actinomycetes; order Actinomycetales; family Quadrisphaeraceae; genus Quadrisphaera. The sequence goes on along the minus strand of JAKONK010000258.1, from coordinate 29,859 downwards.
CCCTGGGGCCAGTTCCAGCAGTTCGTCCTCAACCAGGTCTGCACCGTCAAGGTCATCACCGTCGAGGCCGGCCACCGCCTGTCCCTGCAGAAGCACGGCGAGCGAGACGAGATGTGGCAGGTCCTCGACGTGCCGCTGGACGTCCAGGTCGGCGAGAAGCAGTGGACCGCCCAGGTCGGGGAGATCGTCTACACCCCCGCCGGGTCCCTGCACCGCCTGGGCAACTCCGGGGAGAAGACCGGACGCATCCTCGAGATCGCCTTCGGCTCCTTCGACGAGGCCGACATCGAGCGCCTCCACGACGACTACGCCCGCCCCGAGCAGGACTGACCGCCTCCCGGACCTCCGGGAGACGCCAGAGCGCCCCACCGCCCGCGAGGGTGGTGGGGCGCTCGTGCGTCCTGGACCGGTCAGCTGCCGGTCAGCTGCCGGGGTGCCGGAACAGCGCGCCGAAGGTGCGCAGCAGGATCTTGGCGTCGAGCCAGAGCGACCAGTTCTCGATGTAGTGGTTGTCGAGCATGATCCGCTCGGAGATCGAGGTGTCGCCCCGCAGGCCGTGCACCGCCGCCAGGCCCGTGAGGCCGGCGGGCACCCGGTGGCGCCCGGTGTAGCGCGGGATGTGCGAGGAGAACTCGTCGACGAAGTGCGGCCGCTCCGGGCGCGGTCCGACGATGCTCATGTCACCGCGCAGCACGTTCCAGATCTGGGGCAGCTCGTCGAGGGAGGTGACGCGCAGCACCTTGCCGACCGGCCCGACGCGCTTGTCGTTGCTGATGTTCCACTGCGTCTGCTGCTCGGTGTCGTTGACCGGCTTCATCGAGCGGAACTTGAGCATCGTGAAGGGGCGGCCGTCGAGGCCCACGCGGACCTGGCGGAACAGGACCCCGGGCCCGCCCTCGAGCCGCACCGCCAGCGCGGTGGCGGCCATCACCGGGGCCGCGAGCACGAGCAGCGCCGCGGCGAAGGCGATGTCGAACAGGCGCTTGACCTTCCACGCCGGGGTGCGGAACGCGGCGCGGCGCACGCGCACCAGCGGCATGCCGTGCACCTGCTCCATGTCGCCGTTGACGTGCTGCAGCTCGAACAGGCGCGGGACGAAGAAGAACTCGCAGTCGAGCCGGTCGCAGGTGCGCAGCACCTCGACCAGGTCGGCCTCGCGCACGCTGGAGAAGGCGACCACGACGACGTTGATGCGCTCGCTCACGATGACGCCGGCGAGGTCGTCGACGCTGCCCAGCCAGGTGACGCCCTGGGTCTTCTCGGTGTGGATCGGGAAGGGGTCGAGCACCGCCACGGGCAGCAGGCCCGCCTCGGGGTGGTCGTGCAGGCGGTCGAGCAGGGCGGCACCCACGGTGCCCGCACCCAGCACCAGGGTGCGGTGGGCGATGATCCGCTTGCGGCGCGCGTAGCGGACGACGCTGAGGGCCACGGCCCGGAAGGCGATGATGCAGACCGCGAACACCGCGGCCCGCACGAAGACGTTGAGCGTCGAGACGTCGAACCAGCGCAGCTTGACCACGACGAGGGTCAGGATGAAGCCGCTGGAGCAGGCGACGAGGATGCCCGGCAGCTGGTCGAGCACGGACGCCGTGAGGTGCGACTGGTACAGCCGCTGCGCCGCGAGCGACAGCGCGATCATCGTGGCCATCGTCAGCTCGAGCGTGTCGCCGTTGTAGCTGAGGAGGGCCGAGACCCCCCACGCCATCGCGTCGGCCAGGAGCAGCACGGCGGACATCGACAGGAACACGCCGCGCCAGGTGCGCCGCCGCTCGCGCAGCTCGGGGGTCGCGCGCAGGTCGGCGGAGTGCTGGCTCAGCAGCGCCTCGTCACCGCCCGCGGCCGCCCCGGGCGTGCCCGCGGGACTGCTCTGGCTGCTCGTCGTCACTCGTCGATCCCCCTGATCACTGCTGCACGTGGCGTGAGGCTCCCTCGCCCTGGCGCTCTGACCACCGCAGAGTCTGGTCAAAGGGAGACGCCCGCGTCTACCCGAACGGGACGGTCCGCCCGAACGGGTGGTGCTGGCGCCCCCGCGCCAGCACCACCCGGAGGGCTCAGCTGCCGCTCTGCGAGACCGGCTTCTGCGAGGCGCCGCCGGCGGCGGGTCCCTGCGGCTGCTGGGCCGGACGGCCGGGGGCGGGAACCTGCGAGGTGGCCTGACCGGCCCCCTCGGAGCGCCCGCCGCGTCCGCGGCGGGCCTTCTGCGTGACGACCACACCGTCGAGGGCGCGGCCCGCCACGGACAGGCGGTCCTGCAGCTCGTCCCAGGCGGCGCTGAGCTGCGCGGCCGGGCGGTCGGAGCGGACCACGGCGATCGCCGTGGCGCAGCCGCGCAGGACGGCGAAGGCGCGAGGGCTGCGGGAGACCGGGCCAGCGGCGACGACGACCAGGTCGTGGTCGGCGCTGAGGCCGTCGAGGACCTCGGTCAGCGCGTCGCCGTGGAGCAGGCCCGCGTCGAGCAGGGCCAGCGAGGCGCGGCCCGCCAGGTGCGACAGGGCCGGCACCGGAGCGAGGGACTCGCGGCTCGCGGAACCGGCGCGGAGCACCGGGGGCGCGACCGGCAGGCCGCTGCGGGTGATGACGCCGGTCTCGTCCTCGGCCAGGGCCAGCACGAGCACCGAGCGCCCGTCGCGGGCCGCTGCCGCCGCGAGGGAGAGCGCCACCTCACCGGTGGCGTCGCCGGACTGCAGGCCGGTGACGAGCACCGGGCCGTTCTTGCGGCCGGAGGAGAGGTAGCGCAGCGACACGAGCGGGGCGAGCGCCTCACCCACGGGCTGGTCGCGGCGCTGGCCGACGGGCACGACGCCGATCAGCGGCACGCCGGAGCCGCGGACCAGGCCCTCGACGTCCTCGCGGCTGCGCCCGCGGCGCCACACGGCGACGGCGGCGGCGATGAGGGCGGCGAGCACGGCGCCGATCAGCCCGTTGCGGACCGGCAGCGGCTCGGTGCGCTCGGTCGGGGCGGTCGCGGTGGACGCCTCGACGACGTTGTCGCCGTAGGCGACGGAGCGGGCGGTGATCTGGCCCGCCTGCAGGGCGCCCTCGGAGGTGGCGGCCCGGGCAGCGGCCGCTGCGTCGAGGTCCGTCGCCGCAGCGCCGGCGACAGCGGCTGCCGCCGCCGCCTGGGTCGCCGCGGTGTTCGCAGCCAGCGCCGCCTCGGTCTTGGCGGTGACGTCGGCCTGCACCTGCGCGGCGTAGGCGGCCACGACGGCGTTGGCGCGGGCGGCGGCGGCGTCGGGCGTCTGCGCGGCAGCCGTCACCGTGAAGGCGTCGCTGGCGGTGCTGGGGGTGAAGGTCACGTCCTCGGCGAGCTCGGCGGCGGTGGTGCCCCCGCCGACGGCGGCGGCCGCCTCGCCGAGGACCGCGGCGGAGCCCGCGATGGACACCTGCGTGGCGAGGAAGCGCTCGGGGTCTCCCCCGCCCTGGGCCTCGCCGAGGGGGTTGTAGACCGCGGTGCTGGCGAGCACCACGGTGGAGTCGGCCTCGTAGCGGTCGGGCGTCAGCAGGCTGAGCTCGTACGCGAGCACCCCGACGATGATGGCCGCGGCGGCGATGGCCACCCACGACCGGCGCAGCGCGGACAGCACCACCGAACGGCCGGCCGGCTCGTCGGCCCTGGAGTCCAGCTCGGACATGCCTCTCCTACCCATCGACTGCGACATGGACCCACCGTGACCCAGCGTCAGGTGGCGACCCACGGACGTTGGCCCGCAGGGGTGAACAGCGCCCCGAAGGCCACCCGACGTGCCCAGGCGGGGGGCCGCTCTCGCGAGGAGGGTGATCACCGACGGTGATCACAGCCTGAGAGCCGGCTGTCCCTCGCCTGGGAGGAGCCCACCGAGGAGGAGCACGGGCGGGACGGCGGTCGGTGGTCCGAGCCTACCGCTGTCGACGGCCGGCACCTGTCCGCAAGATCGTCTGCGGCCGGGGCCGGCCGTCGGTCAGCGGCCCAGCGCGTCCACGGCGGCGGTGAGCGGGGCCACCGCTGCGCGCCAGCTGTGGTCGGCGCCGACCGCGTCGGCGCCGACCCGCCCGAGCTCGGCGGCGCGGTCGGCGTCGCGCAGCAGCGCGACCACCTCGGCGGCGAAGGCCGCGGGCTCGTCGGCCACGACGACCCCCCGCCCCACCAGGTCCTCCAGGCCCTCCGCACCGACCGTCGTGGCCACCAGGGGGCGCGCGGCCGCGAGCGCCTCCAGGATCTTCAGGCGGGAGCCGCCGCCGGCCAGCAGCGGTGCGACGGCCACCCGCGTGGAGGCGTACCAGGGCTCCAGGTCGTCCACGGTGCCGGTGACCACCACGGAGGGGCCGGCGAGCGCGGTGACGGCGGGGGCCGGGTTGCGGCCCACCAGCTGCAGCCGGGCCTGCGGCACCTGCTCGAGCACGAGGGGCCAGACCCGGCGGGCGAACCACAGGGCCGCCTCGACGTTCGGGGTCCAGCTCATGAGCGCCACGTAGCTGACCACGGGGTCGGGGGCGGGCGGCAGGGGCACCGGCTCGTCCCACGCGTTGGGCACCACGACCACGCGCTCGTGCCGGGCGACCCTCGCCAGCGCGGCGGCGTCGACGGTGCTCGTGACGGCGACGACGTCGGCCCGCGCTCCCGCCTCGACGCGGCGCAGCGCGCGGGCCTCGAGCCCCCACACGAGCTTCTTGAGGCCGCCGGTGGTGGCGGCGACGCGCTCGGCGAGGAGCGACTCGACGTTGTGCATGTCCAGGACCCGGGTGGTCGCCGGGAGGTGGGCGGCCATCGGGAGGAGCTGCACGTGCTCGACCACGAGGAGGTCGGGGGCCGGCAGCGCCCTCGCGCGGCGCTCCAGCGCGCCGTCGTAGAACCGCGCCGAGCTCAGCGACAGGCTGCGGGCGAGCCCGGTGAGCAGGTCGCGCGGGGTCCTGCGCAGCGGGCCGGTGACCACCTCGAAGCCCTGGTCGCGCAGGCCCTCGGCGTCCTCGTCCGCGCCGCTGTAGGCCACGACGGTGACGGGCCCGCGCTCCAGCAGGGCCCGGCACACGCCGAGGGTCCGCCGCTTGTCACCGCTGTTGGGCGGCCACGGCAGGAACTTGGCGACGACGGTGGTGCGCAGGGGTCCTCCTCGGACGGGGCGGCCCGCGCGGGGGCGCCGGGGCGCCCCCGTCCGGGGTGTCGGTGACCAGGCTGCCGCACCGGCGGGTGCTGGGGCGCGCGCACTACACCGTCCGGTGGCGCCGGCGGCGCAGGCGCGCCGCGCGTTTCGACCATCTTCGGGCGCGTTCGGCCGTTTTCACCCGCCACCACCCTCTGCAACCCCACGATGGCGGTGCGCGACCGCGTCCGGTTGCTCCACACGGGTGACGGACGGTGCGCGAGCGCAAGTGCTGGGCACGCCGCACCGACGCCGGGAACGAGACCGGGCAGCTCGGACGACGAGCCCCGAACGGCCCTCCGGGGCCGCTCCCTGCCACCGATCCTTGGAGCACCGCATGTCGTCGCACCGCGCCAGCAGCCACCGCGCCGCTGACCCGTCCCCCCGGACCCGGCGGCGCCGCCGTCCGGTCGCGTGGACGACGACCGTCTCCGCGGTGGTGGCCACCGCCGTCGTCACCGCGGTGGCCCTGCACCCCGGTGACGCCTCCGTGCCGCAGGCCCCGGACGCCCGGACCGCGCAGGCCGGCAGCGGCGTCCCCGCCCTCTCCGCCGAGCAGCTCGCCCTGGCCGGCGCGCAGACCGGCGTGCGCCGCGTCACCGGCGACGACCGGGTCGCCACCTCCGTGGCCGTCTCCCGCGACCGCTTCCCGGCCGGCATGCCGGCCGCCGTGCTCGCCAGCGCCGACGACTTCGCCGACGCCCTCGCCGGCTCGGCCCTGGCAGACGCCGTCGGCGGGCCGCTGCTGCTCAGCCACCGCGACGGTCTGGACGAGCGGGTCGCCGCCGAGCTGCGCGACCACCTCGACGAGGGCGGCGTGGTCTACGTCCTCGGCGGCCCCAGGGCCCTGGCCAGCGGGGTCGACGCCGCCGTCACCGCGGCCGGTGGCGCTCCGGTGCGCCTCGCGGGCGACGACCGCTACGCCACCGCCGCCGTCGTGGCCCGCCAGGTGCGCACGGCGGGCCCCGGCGAGGAGTGCGACGCCGTGCTGGTGACCGGCAAGGACTTCCCGGACGGCGCCGCGGCCGCCGGCGTCGTCGGCGCCCACCGCCCGCTGCTGTTCACCGCCGGCTCCCAGATGCCGCTCGCCACGCGCGCCGCCCTCGCGGCCTGCACCGAGCCCGGCAGCACCGTGACCGCCGTCGGCGGCCCCGCGGCGAGCGCCGCGAAGGCCGGGGGCCTCCCGCAGGACCTCGAGGTCGAGGACGTCGTGGGCGCGGACCGCTTCGAGACGTCGGCCAAGCTCATGCAGCTCGCGGTCACCGGCGGTGAGCGCACCGCGGCCGCGGCCGCCGCCACCGCCGAGCCGTCCGAGGACCCCTCCGAGGAGCCCTCCGAGGAGCCCTCCCCGCAGCCCGCGGGGTCCGAGGACGGTGAGCGGGTGACCGCCCAGACCGGTCCGGCCCCCGCGCCCGACGAGGCCTCCGCCACCGCCTCGTCGTCCCCGAGCGCCTCCGCCTCCGACCCCGGCCAGGAGGACGCCCAGCTCGCCGCCTCCGTGCGCGCCGAGGCCGCCGACGGCCCGGTCGTCATCGCCAACGGCGCGAGCTTCGCCGACGCCCTCGTCGGCGGCACCTACCACCGCCCGGTCCTGCTGACCGAGGCCACCGCACTGCCCGGGTCGGTCGCCGACGCGCTGCACGCGGCCTCGTCCGACGTCCAGGGGGTCCTCGTGGTCGGTGGCGAGCGCGCGGTCTCCGCGGGCGCGGCGGACGCCGCCGCCCAGATCGCCTCCGGCGCCGAGCCCGCCGAGGTGCTCGCCGCGATGCGCGCCGCGGCCCCCTCCGCGAGCCCGTCGGCCAGCAGCGCCAGCCCGTCGGCCAGCAGCCCGCGCCCGTCCTCCGGCGCGTCGTCGGCAGCCCCGTCGTCCTCCTCGGCCGCGAACGGCTCGGGCGGCAGCGCCGTCGCCGCTCCCCCGGCCGGCACCTGGTTCTCCGGCGCCTCCGGCACCGGCGTCGCCGACGGCAGCTTCGCGAAGTGGCGCGGCAGCGAGCTCGGCATCGTCGGCACCTGGTCGGACAACAACACCGCGATGGTCGAGGCCTGGGCCCTGCAGCCCGGCCAGGAGTTCGGCTCGTGGCGCGGCAACGTCGACATCGCCGTGGGCGCCATCGGCGACGGCGAGAGCTGGCAGGCCGCGTCCACCGGCGCCTACGACGCCCGCTGGCGCACCTCGCTGGCGAAGATGAAGACGCTGTGGGGCGACAAGCCCGGCACGGTGTACATCCGCTTCGCCCACGAGATGAACGGCAACTGGTACGACTGGAGCGTCAACAAGGGCAACAAGGACGCCTTCGTCGCCAGCTGGAAGCGCTACCGCGCGCTGCAGCAGGAGATCTTCCCCAAGTCCAAGCTGGTCTTCTCGGTGAACCGCGAGTCGGTGAGCTCCGGCTTCAACTGGACCGAGTCCTTCCCGGGCAAGCAGTACGTGGACGTCATGGGCGTCGACTACTACAACCAGTACCCCACGGCGAACTCCGTCGAGGACTTCCGCGGCGCCCTCGGCGCCAAGGACGGCTACGGCGCCCCCAAGGGCCTGCAGGCGCACGCCGACTTCGCGAGGAGCGTCGGGCTGCCGCTGTCGGTGAACGAGTGGTCGGGGATCTCCGAGAACGCCGACTCGCCCGGCTTCATCCAGGGCATGCACGAGTTCTTCGCCAAGAACGCCGGGTCCGGACCGGGGCAGGTCCTCTACGACGTCCAGTTCAACTGCGACATGGGCGGCGGCAAGTTCATGCTCTACAAGGGCAAGATGCCGAAGTCGGCGGACATGTACCAGAAGCTCTTCTGAGCACCTGGCAGCCCTGACGCACCGCACGTGCGACGCCCCCGACCGGACGCATCCGGTCGGGGGCGTCCTCGTCGCACGGCGGCGCCGCCACAGGTGCCGGCGGTACCGTCCTGCCAGTGAGCAGCGCATCCACCCCGCCGATCGCGGTGCCCCCCACGCGGCGCGAGCAGGTCGTCAAGCTCCTGGGCCGCGCGGGCTGGACCACCGGCGACCAGGTGCTGGTGAGCCTCACCAACATGGCGCTCACCGTGCTCGTCGCGCGAGCGCTGTCGCAGGAGGGCTTCGGCGCCTTCTCGGTGGCCTTCGCCGTCTACTCCCTGGTCGTCGGCGGCAGCCGCGCCCTCATCAACCAGCCGCTCGTCGTGCGCTACACCGGCGAGGGCGACGACCGCTTCCACGAGGCGGCCCGCTCCAGCGCCGGAGCCGGCCTCATCCTCGGCGCGGCAGCCGGTCTCGTCGCCGCACTGGTGGGGGTCTTCACCACCGACGGCTCGGGTCCCTCGCTCATCGTGATCGGCATCCTCCTGCCCGGCCTGATGCTGCAGGACCTTTGGCGCCTCGCCTTCATCGCCGAGGGCCGCCCGCAGCGCGCCGTCACCATCGACGCCATCTGGGCCGCGGCGCAGCTCGCCGCCGTGGTGGGCATCAGCCTCACCGAGCACGCCAGCGCCAGCAGCCTCCTGCTCGCCTGGGGCCTCACCGCGCTGCTGTCGGGGGTCGTGGGCGGCCGGCTCTTCGGCGGCGGACCGCGGCTGCGCTCGGCGCTGCCGTGGATGGCGCAGCAGCGCGACCTCCTCAAGTACTACGCAGCGAGCTTCGCCTCGGTGCTGGGGGCGAACCAGGCCGCCATCCTGCTGATCGCCGCCGTCGGGTCGAACGTCATCGTCGGCTCGCTGCGCGCGGCCCAGGTGGTGCTCGGGCCGCTGAACCTCATCGGGTACGCCCTCGGCGCCTTCGCCATGCCGGAGATCGCCCGCCGCGGGCTGCGGGGTCGCAAGGCCCTGCTCGTCGGCGTCGGCCTCTCGACGGTCATGGTCGTCGTCCAGCTCGCGTACGGCCTCGTGGTGCTGTCGGTCCCCGACAGCTGGGGCGAGTTCGCGTTCAAGGAGAACTGGGACGGCGCCCGCTCGGTGCTCGGCGCCTCGCTCGTGGGCCTGGTGGCCATCGGCGCCGGCTTCGGAGCCAGCACCCTGCTGATCGCCCTGGGCTTCGCCAAGCAGACCTTCTGGACCAACGTCGTCCTCGGCCCGGCGCTGATCGGGTTCAGCCTCCTCGGCCTGCACCTGGGCGGCGCCTTCGGCGCGGCGCTCGGGCTCTCGCTCGCCCAGTGCGTCGTCACGCCGATCCAGTGGTTCGTGGTGCTCCGCCTGATGCGCCTCGAGAAGCGCGGCGCCGGCGCCCAGCACCGCGCCGAGGCCTGACCGCAGGGCGCGCGGCAGGCGCCCGACCCACCGGGGTCAGGGCGCCAGCTCCTGCCACCGCCTCCGGGCGCCCGGGGACCGGGCCGTCGGCCCCCGGGGAGTGCCGTCACCGGGTGACCGCGGTCAGACGGGAACGACAGGGCCGCCCCGCCGCCCCCGGCGGACGCGCCGCAGCCCCCGTCCCGGACGCTCTGAGGCGGCTGGACGGGGGCTGCGGCGAGGGGCGGGTGAGCGGCTCAGGCGGTGGGAGCGGGCGACGCGTCCAGGTCGGATGCGCTCCGCGGCGGCCGCTGGCGCCGCAGGACGGTCCGCCTCACCACGTCACCTCCGCCGATGCTGCACAGCAGCCACACCAGGTAGGCAGTCTGCGGCTGCAGCAGCGCCCCCGAGAGCACGAACACCATGACCAGCAGCGCGCCGGGCACCACCGGCCAGGGGGCTCGGTCGAGCATCGCCAGCACCAGGAACAGGATGACCAGACCGCCGGCGAGGATGCCGTACTCGAAGAACAGCTTGGGCAGGACGCCGTAGAGGACGTCGTCACCGCCGCCGTAGCGGTTGGAGGCGAGCAGGCGCTCGGTCATGCCGGCGCCACCGCCCACCAGGGAGCGGGAGGAGTCGGCGGCGAGGCCCTCGAGCACCTCCCGGTACGGGGAGACGAAGCGCGCGTAGCCGCTCGACCCCGGCTCGGCCAGCTCGCCGCGGCGGCTCAGGAGCAGCTCGGCGACCGGTGACAGCAGCACCAGACCGATGCCGACCGCGCCCGCCAGCAGGTGGCTCGGGCGCACGAGCTGCGGAGCGCGGAGCAGCACCAGCAGCCCGCCCACGGCGAGGAGCACGACGCCCGTGCCGGACACCGCCGAGGCGAGACCGGCGAGCAGCACGACCTGCTTCCACGCGCGCACGTGCAGGACGAGGCCGATGAGCACGGCGAGCGCCGCGTACTGCGACAGGAACGACGGCTCCAGCAGCACGAAGGCGTTGGCCTTGCGGATCGGCGAGTCGTACGCCAGGGGGTTGTCGAAGTTGTAGAACGGGACGATCCAGGCGGTCGGGACCCAGGTCGACAGGTAGTCCCGGAAGCTCCACACCCCGGTGAGCTGCCCGGCGAACTGGAAGGCGCCCAGCGCCGACAGCGCGACCAGCGTGTTCACGAAGGCGCGCCCGGCCGCGTGGACCACGTCGCGCCCGGCGCGACCGCCGGTGGCCAGGACCCAGGGCAGGTAGATGACGACGAGCAGCAGGTACGACGTCAGCGAGAAGGCGCGCCCGGAGACCGCCAGCCACGCGGTGGTGGCCAGCGTCGCGGCGAGCGCCACGAGGTAGAGCTCGGTGCGCAGCCTGTCGGGGCGCAGCACGCCGCGGAAGACCATCACGCCGGCGAAGGCGTACGCCAAGGGGATGCCGATGGAGATGGCGGTGTCGCCGGCGGGGACGCCGATGCGGTTGGTGAGCACCAGCAGCACCGTGAACGCCGTGACGATGCGCAGGTCGGTGCGCGTGGGCCGGCGCTCCTCGACGGGGTGCAGGTGCACCTGCTCGGGAGCCGCCGGGCGCTCGGGCGCCGCGGCGCTCACGCCGCGCTCCGGGAGGCGCGGCGCCCGAGCAGCGACCAGACCCCGCGCCAGAAGCCGACGCCCCACCCGACCTGCATGGCGGCCAGCGCCAGCGGGACCTGCCCGCGGTCGGCGCCGGCGGGGGCGTCGCGGCTGATGCGCGAGCCGACCGCGAGGACGCCCGCGGCGTACGGGGCCACCGCGGCCGCGGCCAGGCCCGGCCGGCGGGTGGCCAGGAGCGCCGCCGCCGCCAGGTAGGCCACCAGGGCCGGCGGCGCCAGGTGGCGCAGCTTCAGGCTCGACGGGTGGCGCAGCGCCACGCCCGGCTTGCCGGTGCCGTAGCGGCGGTACTGCCGGTACAGCGCCCCGACGGACTCGCGGGAGTCCCAGTCGATGGCCAGCACCGGGTCGAAGAGGATGTCGCCGTGGCGCCGCAGCCGCTGGTCGAACTCGAAGTCCTCGTTGTTGGCGACGCCGTCGTCCCAGCCGCCGAGCTCCCGGACCAGGGCCGTCGGGTAGCAGCCGAACGGGATGTGGTCGACCACCTGCTCGGTGGTGCCCCAGTGGTAGGTCGAGCCGCCGACGGCGAGCTTGGAGTTCAGGACGGTGGCGACGGCCTTCCCCGCCGCGCTGCGGCCCACGGCCTTCTTGCGCCCGCCGACGGCGGCCCAGCGGCCCTCCTCGAGGCGCTGGACGGCGTGGCGCAGGTAGCCCTCGCTGATGGTCGAGTGCGCGTCCACCCGGACCAGGTAGCGCCCGCGGGCCCGCGCCAGGCCGGCGTTGAGGCTGGCGGGGATGGAGGGCCGCGGCTGGTCGACCACCACCACGCGCGGGTCGGCCGCCGCCAGGCGCCGCAGGACCTGCGGCGTCGCGTCGGTGGAGCCGTTGTCGACCACCACGACCTCGAAGTCGACGCCCTCCTGGGCGAGCACCGACGCGAGGCAGCGCTCCAGGGACCGCTCCTCGTTGCGCGCGGGGACCAGGACGGTCACCTCGGGGGGTGCCGCGGCGCTGGGGGCGGAGGTGGTCGCGGGGGCCTCCGGGTTCTGGCTCATCGCGCCGGAATCTACCGCCGGGGACCGCGCAACCCCTCCCGCCGAGGGTCCGCGCGGGTGACGCCGGGGCGTCACGAGTCAGCCCCCCGGGTGCAGGACGGGTACCTTCGGGGCGCACGCAGACGTGCACCCACAGGCACGAGGAGGGACTGCGCGTGGCGTTGAAGGTGGTGTACCGCTCCTGGGGCGGCGAGAACGAGAAGGGCCGGCCGGCGGGCTACAGCAAGCTGCTGTGCCTGGTCAGCTTCCTGCGGGCCCTCGAGGGCGTCGAGGCCGAGGTCGTCTTCGTCAACGACGGCGAGGTGCCCGCCGAGCTGCGCCGCCTCATGGACGCGCACGGCCGCGTGGTGCAGCTGACCGACGCGAAGATGCGCGGCTCGTACTGGACCGCGCTGACGCTGGCCACGGGCTCCGACTGGCACGACGACGACGTCGTCTGGTTCAGCGAGGACGACTACCTGTACCGCCCCGAGGCGCTGTCAGCGCTGGTCGCGGCGACCCAGGGCCCCGAGGCGGTGCCCGGTGAGTACTACGCCCTGTACGGCTCGACCCCGGGGCGCTCGGTGCACGGCCCGGACGAGCCGGTGGGTCCCCCGCCGCCGTTCTGGAAGCAGCTGGGCCCGTTCCGGGCCGGCGGCCACGACTGGGTCCGCACGGAGAGCACGACGTCGAGCTTCGCGGCGCGCGTCGGCGCCCTGCGCCAGGACCTCGGCATCTTCCGCATCTGCATGGTCCCGCACAAGAACATGCTGCGGGACCACGACACCGGCATCGTGCTGCAGGGCTACAGCCCCTACCGGCCCTATGACCTGCTGCACCCGCTCTACGAGCGCGGCCGCTCGATGAAGATGCGCGTGCGCGACGCGCTCATCCTGCCGTTCCTCCTGGCGACGACGGCCCGCGCGCTGCGCCGGCCGAGCCGCCGCCGGGTGTTCCTGGCCGCGGCGCCGAACCTGGCCACGCACATGGAGGAGCAGCGCATCGCGGTCGGCACCGACTGGGAGGCCGTCGCCGCCGACGTGCGCGCCTGGGGCGCCGACAGGGGCCTCATGGGCGACAGCGCCGCCGCGCGCTGACCGCTCGCTCCGACGCACGAGGAGGGCCCCCCGACCAGCGGTCGGGGGGCCCTCCTCGTGCGTCCGGGTCCGGGCCCGGGCCCGGGCCCGGGAGGAGCTCACCAGTCGAGGCTGGTGTACTCGTCGCGCGACCGGGGCATGCGCGTGTCCGGGCTGACCAGCAGCCACTGGTCGGGCACCGTGATGTTCGGGCCGGTCATGACGACGTTGAACTGGACGTCGTAGAGCAGCTCGCCGGCGCCGGTCCCGCCGTTGCGGGCGAAGAAGTCGTGCATGCGGCGCACGAAGACGGGCATGTCGCCCTCCTCGGCGTTGCCCGACCACTCCGAGACGGCGAGCGGCAGCCCGACGCCCCTCGCGAAGTCGAGGTGGCCCTGCAGGCCCTTGGGCGCACCCCACTGGTCGGTCTGCACCATGGCCGCCTCCCAGCCCTCGTCGGTCTCCACCGACGGGTACTGGTTGTAGTAGTCGACGCTCATGACGTCGACCAGGCCGTCGCCGGGGTACAGGTCGCGCCAGTCGATGCCGGCGTCGCCGGCCTCCTCGTCGCGGACGGTCTCGCGGTTCATGCAGAGGACCAGCTGCGCCGCCGGGAAGACCTCCTGCTGCAGGGCGCGGTAGCGGCCCCAGGCGGTCTTGAAGTCCTCGACCTCGCCGGAGCGGACCCGCCAGCCGTACCAGTTGCCGTTCAGCTCGTGTGCGAAGCGGATGTACATCGTCGAGGTGCGGGACGACCAGGCGTCGCGCAGCCGCGTCAGCGACTCGCGCCAGCGGTCGTCGTAGGCGCCCTGAGCCGCGTCGGCCCACGACTCGCCCTCGTCGGCGTCGATGGCGCCGACCGCGACGTCCAGCGGCTTGGTCCAGCCGGAGTACTCCTCACCCGGCTGCAGCGTGTACAGCGCGAGCATCGCCTCGTTGTTGTCGAACCACGTCGCGGAGATGTCCAGGTCGCTGCCGCGCGCGGCGGCGTAGGAGCCGTCCTGGACGCCCTCCCCGGCAGCTCCCGACATCCACTCCCGCGGCACGAACGGGGTCTCGGTGGCGGAGGCGCTCGGCTCGGGCACCACCGGTGCGTCGGAGCCACCCGCGCCCAGGACGCGGACGCCGAACCAGGTGGCGAGGCCCGCCAGCCCGACGCCGGCCCCGACGCCGATCGCCGTGCGGCGGGACGGGTGCTGCGGCCCTGACGGCGGCTGCGCCGAGGCGGCGGCGCGCCTCTCGGACGTGGACGGCGGCGTGGCGGCCATCGGTGGACTCCCCTGCGGGTGCGGTGCCCGGTGGGCCGGGCGGCGGCTGGTGCTCGTGCGGTTCTTCTCGCTGGTGCGTCGTGCTGGTGTTCGTGGCGCGGCGCCGGGCGGACTGCGCAGGTGGTCGCCGGTGTCCGGCGTCCCACCGCGGGTCTCGCGCAGTGCGCGGGCGCCGCGGCGCCCGCACCCCGTGCGGCGGGGCCGACCGGGCGACCGCTGCGGCGCTGCGCTCCGAGCACCGCCCGCTTCCACTAACGTTCCCCGGGCGTCAAGGTTTCCCGCTGCCGCGAGGTCCATCATCGCCCACCCGTACGGGCGAGCGGTGGTGACGACACGGTCACCCCGCGTGGTGGACGATCGGGCGGCGGCACCTCCCGCACGCCCGAGTCCCCCGGCCCAGGAGCTGAGCACCCGTGAGCCCCCAGACGCCCACCACCCCCGCCGAGGGCCTGGACGACGTCGAGCTGGTCGTCGTCGCCTACCGCAGCCGCGCCCAGGTCGAGCAGATGCTGGCCGGGCTCCCCGGCGACCTGCCGCTCGTCGTCGTCGACAACTCCGACGGGTCCGACGGGCTTCGCGAGGTCGTCGAGGCGCGGCCGAACGGGCGCTACCTGGAGGGCGGCGGCGTCGGCTTCGCCCGCGCGGCCACCCGCGGGGCGCTCACGTCGACGGCCTCGGTCGTGCTGTTCGTGAACCCCGACGTCCGCCCGACCCCCGCGCACCTGGCGGCCGTCGTCGCCGACGTGCGCACGGACCCCGCGCTGTCCGCCAGCGGCGCGTGCGTCGTGGACGCCGACGGGCCCGAGGCCGGTCAGCCCCAGATCGGCTGCGGCGGCTGGGAGCCCACCGTGCGCCGCGTGGCCGTGCACGCCGCCGGCCTGCACAAGCGCCTGCCCACCGCCGGGGTGTACGCCAAGCCGCTGGCGAACGCACCGCTGCGCGTGGACTGGGTCAGCGGCGGCTGCATGGCCGTGCGCCGCGAGGTGTTCGAGCGACTCGGGGGCTTCGACACCGACTTCTACGTCTACAACGAGGACATGGCCTTCGGGCGCGCCAGCCGGGAGCACGGCCTGCACGAGAAGCTGCGCACCGACGTCCTGGTCCCCGGCTCCAGCGGCGGCTCCGGCGCCCCGAGCCTGGAGATGATGCGCCTCCGCGGCGCCTCCATGGCGCGCTACGTGCGCAAGCACCGCTCACCCGCCCCTGCCCTCGCCATGCGCGCCCTCACCGCTGCCGGCTACGCCGTCCGCGCGGCCGAGCAGGTCGCCAGGGGTGACCGCCAGCGGGCCCGCGAGCACTGGGCGTACGCGGTCGGTGCGGCGACGGCGACCGCCACCGTCGGCGGCCGCGTGGTCACCCGCGGCTGAGCGCGGGCCGCGCAGACGTGTGACGGCGGCCCCCGCCCTCACCCGTCCGCGCGACGGCCGCGAGCCCGTTCCGGTCACAGCCCGTTAGCGTGGGAGCGCTCCGAGACCGGTCAGCGGCACTCGCCCCGGCCCCGGAGGACGACCGACCGACTGACCGACGACTGAGGCGGGGCCTGCACACCATGAAGATCCTTGTGACGGGGACCGAGGGCTACCTGGGGTGCCTGCTGGCTCCGCTGCTGGTCGAGGACGGCCACGACGTGACCGGCCTGGACACCGGCTACTACAAGCACGGCTGGCTCTACAACGGCGTCACCAGCACCGTGCGCACCCTGGCCAAGGACATCCGCGAGGTCCAGGTCGAGGACCTGCGCGGCTACGACGCCGTGGTGCACATGGCCGAGCTGAGCAACGACCCCCTGGGCGACCTGCTGGGCGAGGTCACCTACGAGGTGAACCACAAGGGCTCCGTGCGCCTGGCGCAGGTGGCCAAGGAGGCCGGCGTCGGCCGGTTCGTCTACATGTCGAGCTGCTCGGTGTACGGCGTCGCCGACGGCACCGTCGACGAGACCAGCCCGGTGAACCCCCAGACCGCGTACGCGATCTGCAAGGCCCGCGTGGAGCGCGACGTCGCCCCCCTGGCCGACGAGACCTTCGCGCCCACCTTCCTGCGCAACGCCACGGCCTTCGGCGCCAGCCCGCGCATGCGCTTCGACATCGTGCTGAACAACCTCGCCGGCCTGGCCTGGACCACCGGCAAGATCGCCATGAACAGCGACGGCACCCCGTGGCGCCCGCTCGTGCACGGGCTCGACATCGCCCAGGCGATCCGCCGGGTGCTCACCGCGCCCGTCGACGCCGTCCGCGGCGAGGTGCTGAACGTGGGCTCGGAGGAGCAGAACTACCAGGTCCGCGACATCGCCGAGAAGGTCGCCGCGGCGTTCCCCGGCTGCGAGCTGACGTTCGGCCCGGCCAGCGCCGACAACCGCTCCTACAAGGTGAGCTTCGAGAAGATCAAGCGGGTCCTGCCCGACTTCGAGTGCCAGTGGGACGCCGCCCGCGGCGCCCAGCAGCTGCACGACGTCTTCGAGGCGATCCAGCTCGACGAGGAGACCTTCACCGGCCGCGGGCACACCCGCCTCAAGCAGCTCGAGCACCTGCTGGGCACCGGTCAGATCGACGCCGAGCTGTTCTGGACCAGCAAGTGAGGATCGAGACCACCCCCATCGCCGGGGTGGCCCTGGTCCACATCGAGCCGCACACCGACGACCGCGGCTTCTTCGCCCGCTCGTTCGACAGGGCCGCGTTCGCCGAGGCCGGGCTCGACACCGAGCTGGTCCAGGCGAACATCTCCTTCAACAGGAGGGCCGGCACGCTGCGCGGCATGCACTACCAGCTGCCGGTGGCCCCCGAGGCCAAGCTGGTGCGCTGCACGCGCGGGGCGCTGCTCGACCAGATCGTCGACGTGCGGCCGGACTCCCCCACCTACCTCCAGCACGTGTCCGTCGAGCTGACGGCGGACAACCACGTGGCGCTGTACGTGCCCCCGATGTTCGCCCACGGGTTCATCACCCTGGTCGACGACACCGAGGCCACCTACAACGTCTCCGCGCCCTACACCCCGGGCGTGGAGCGCGGCCTGCGCCACGACGACCCCGACCTCGGCCTCTCGTGGCCGGTGCCGGTGTCGGTCATCTCCGACAAGGACGCCTCGTGGCCGCTGCTGGCCGAGAACGGCGGGAAGGCCCCAGCGTGATCATCACCGACAGCGCCCTCGCGAAGCGCCAGCGCGAGGGCCGGCCCATCCGGGTCGGCATGGTCGGCGCCGGCTTCCAGGGCCGGGGCCTCGCCAACCAGATCATCAACAGCACCCCCGGCATGGAGCTGGTGGCGATCGCCAACCGCACCGAGGCCAAGGGCGTGCGGGCCTACGAGGAGGCGGGCGCCACCGCGGCGGTCGTGGACTCGCGCTCCGCGCTCGAGCGGGCGATCCGCGAGGGGCGGCCCGCCGTCGTCGCCGACGCCCTCGAGCTGGTCGCGGCCGACGGCGTGGACTGCGTCGTCGACGTGACGGGCGCCGTCGAGCACGGCGCGCAGGTCACCATGGCCGCGCTCGAGGCCGGCACCCCCGTGGTGACCATGAACGCCGAGCTCGACGCCACCGTCGGGCCCGAGATCGCCCGCCGCTTCGCCGCGGCCGGCGTGATGTTCACCGGCGCCGACGGCGACCAGCCGGGCGTCACCGTCAACCTGCTGCGCTTCGTGCGCGGCATCGGGCTGACGCCGCTGGTGGCGGGCAACATCAAGGGCCTGCAGGACCCCTACCGCACCCCCACCACCCAGCAGGGCTTCGCCGAGAAGTGGGGCCAGGACCCCTGGATGGTCACGAGCTTCGCCGACGGCACGAAGATCTCCTTCGAGCAGGCGATCGTCGCCAACGCCTGGGGCATGTCGGTGCCGAAGCGCGGCATGAACGGCTGGGACCACCGCGGCCACGTCGACGAGCTGACCACGCGCTACGACGTCGACGAGCTGAAGGCCAGGGGCGGTGTCGTCGACTACGTCGTGGGCTCGAAGCCGGGCCCGGGCGTCTACGTGCTCGCCACGCACGACGACCCGAAGCAGCAGCACTACCTGAACCTGTACAAACTGGGTGAGGGGCCGCTGTACTCCTTCTACACGCCCTACCACCTGTGCCACTTCGAGGTGCCCACCACCGTGGTCCGCGCCGTCGACTTCGACGACGCCGCCCTCGTGGCGGCCGGCGACCTCAAGGTGGAGGTGCTCACCACGGCCAAGACCGACCTCGCGGCGGGCACCACCATCGACGGCCTCGGCGGGTACCACGTCTACGGCCAGGCCGAGGACGCCACCACCGCCCGCGAGCAGCGCCTGCTGCCGCTGGGCCTGGCGCCCGGCTGCACCCTGAGGGTCGACGTCCCGAAGGACGCCGTCATCACGTACGACATGGTCGAGGTGCCCTCCGGGCGCCTGGTGGACGAGCTGCGCGCCGCGCAGGACGCCCGCCTCGCCCCCCTGGGCTGACCACCGCAGCAGCACCCTCCCAGCGCCCGCCGAGGTGGACCTGGGAGGGTGCTGCCCGTGACCACCTCCGAGGTGCCGGAGACGCCGGCGACCCTCCTCGTGGCAGACGCGCTGTTCCGCAACGGCGCCACCCGCGTGGTGCTCTCGCTGCTGCAGCACTGGGGCGGGGGCTCGTCGCTCGCGGTCCTCGGCCGCCCCGCCGGCGCCCGCCTGGTCCCCGAGCCCCCGCACGTCCGCGTGGTGCACCTGGCCCCGCCCGGGCAGCGCCTGCTGGTGGCCGCGCTGCCGGCGCTGGTGCGGCTGACCCGGCTGGCACGTCGTCACGAGGTGGTCCTGGCGACCTCTGAGATCGGCCCCGGCGTCGTGCTGGCGTGGGCCGCCGCCCGGCTCGCGGGGCGGCCCTTCGTCGTCTCCGTCCACGCCGACCTCGACGACGCCCTGCAGGAGTGGACGCCCCCCGCGCTGCGTCCCCTCGTGAGGGCGGTGCACCGCCGCGCGGACGCCGCGGTCTGCGTCGACGCCGGTGTGCTCGGCCCGGTCCTGCGCAACGGCCTGCCGGCCGACCGCGTGCACGTGGTGCGCAACGGCATCGACCTCCGCGCGGTGCGCGAGGCCGCGGGGGTCGGGTCGGTCGGGTCGGGCGGGTCCGCAGCGGCGCCCGAGCAGACCGGCGGCGGTGTCCCGGTCGTCGTCGCCACCGGGCGCCTGGCCCACCAGAAGGGCTACGACGTGCTGCTGCGCGCGCACGCCGACGTCGTCGGCCGCCGCCCCCACCGCCTGCGGGTGCTCAACGACGGTGCGGACCGGGCCGGCCTGGAGCACCTCGCCCGGGAGCTGGGCGTCACCGGGAGCGTGGAGTTCGCGGGGGCCGTGCCCCACCCCCTGCCCGAGGTGGCGCGCGCCGCCCTGTTCTGCCTGCCCTCCCGCCACGAGGGGCTGCCCCTGGCGCTGGTCGAGGCCGCGGCGCTCGGGGTCCCGGTGATCGCATCGGCCAGCTCCGCCGGGGTCCGGGAGGTCCTCGACGACGGCCGCACCGGCGTCCTGGTGCCCGTCGGCGACGCCCCCGCCCTGGCTTCCGCCCTGGAGGCGCACCTGACCGACCCCGAGCCCCTGCGCGAGCGCGCCCGGGCGGGCCTGGCGCACGTCGAGTCCTTCGACGCCGGCGTCATGGCCGCCGGGTGGTCGCGAGCGCTGCGCACCGCCGTGAGGACAGGGGAGGTTCGCCCCCCTCGTCCCGGTCTGCGCCGTCCGCTGGCAGGATCGCCGGGTGCACCACCCCGACCGCGCCCCCGACCACGCCCCTGACCCCGACCGTCTCGCGCCGCGCCGCCGCGCCGTCCTGGGCGCCGGTCTGGTGGCGGCCGCGGGGATCGCCTCCGTGGCGGCCGCGGCGCCCGCGAAGGCCGCCCCCACCGCGAGCGGGATGCCGTTCCTGCTCGGGGCGGCCGGTGACGGGGTGGCGGACGGCTCCTACGAGCGCGAGCTCGGCAGGGCGCTGGACCTCACCGCCACCTGGGCCGACAGCGACTGGGCCAGCACCCACCTCCCCGTGCTCGCCCCCGGAGGAGAGCTGGCGGGCTGGACGCGCGCGCTGGACGTGTCCGTGGGCGCCTTCTCCGCCGGCACGACGTGGGCGCAGGCCGCCTCCGGGGCGTGCGACGAGCGGTGGACCACCTCGCTGCAGCGCCTCGCCGCCCTGCGCGCCGGCGCTGAGACCCGGGGGGGCACCACGTACGTGCGCTTCGCGCACGAGATGAACGGCTCCTGGTACCCCTGGAGCGTCACCCCGGCCTCGCTCGCGGACTTCCACACCGCCTGGCGGCGGTACCGCGCCCTGCAGCGCCAGCACTTCCCGGCGGGGCGGCTGGTGCTGTCGCTGAACCACAACACCGCCGGCTTCGACGCTGACTCCGCCGCCCTGCACCCCGGCCCGGGGCAGTTCGACGTGCTGGGCGCCAGCTACTACAACCGCTACCCCTACCTCTCCACGGCGGCGGACTTCGCCGGGTGGCTCCCGGCGCGCGACCGGTGGGGCGGTCCCGCGGGGCTCGAGGCGTTCCGCGCCCTCGCCGCCGCCTGGGGCGTCCCGCTGTGCCTGCCGGAGTGGTCCGCGTGCGCGGAGGCCTCCGGCGGCGACGCGCCGGAGTTCATCACCGCCCTGCACCAGTGGCTGACCGCCCACGGCGGTTCCGGGGCCGGGCAGGTGC
Source organism: Actinomycetales bacterium (assembly GCA_022701985.1). Taxonomy (GTDB): domain Bacteria; phylum Actinomycetota; class Actinomycetes; order Actinomycetales; family Quadrisphaeraceae; genus Quadrisphaera. Next base: position 8,977 of record JAKONK010000258.1, on the reverse strand, counting down.
TGTACGCCTGCCAGTTCAACGTGTCACCGGGCCACGACGGGGCGTTCACGCTGCTCCCGCCGGGCCGTCTGCCGCTGTCGTCGGCGGCGTACCGCCGGACCTTCGGCGGCTGACCCCCGCCGTCAGCCGACGGGCAGGGCCCGCTCGCGGGCCCACTCGAGCACCGACGCTGCCTCGGCGGCCCAGTCGTGCCCGGGGGGCAGCAGCTCGACCTCCATGTGGGCGACGAGGTTCGGGTCGGCCGCCATGAGGAACCGGCGGTTCTCCGGGCGGCGGTGCGAGCGCAGGTTGCTGGCCGCGAGGAACGGCGCGAGGTACACCCGGCGCAGCCTGCGGAACAGGGTGCCCTCGCCGCGCAGCAGCAGCGTGCGGCCGAGCTCGCTCCACAGGTGGGTCTCGTAGCCCTGCACGTTGTGGAACATGTCGTGGTCGCGGTACATGCTGCGGTGCGGGACCATCGCCAGCCGGAAGATGCCGAGGTCGTCGGCCAGGGCGCCGGCGCGCACCGCGAAGGTGCTGGCGGTGGAGTCGATGCGCTGCCAGCGCTGCCCGCCCACGTGCTCCTCGCGGTCCGTCCAGCCGCGCGGCCGGGGCTGCTCGACGCCCGGCGGCAGGTACCAGGAGTTCTCCGTGACGCCGTACAGGGCGAAGTAGTCGACGTCGGGCAGCGCGCGGGCGGCGTCGACCAGGGCCCGCAGCGACCCCTCGGTGTAGAGGTAGTCGTCCTCGGCGAGCCAGACCAGGTCGTCGCCCCAGGTGGCCGCGAGGCGGAGCATCGTCAGCCACGAGCCCTGCATGTTCGTGGGGCCGATGCTGACGATCTCGCCGCGGCCGCGCATGAGCGCGAGGCGCTCCTCGGCGATCGGCCCGTTGTTCATGAAGACCACGTCGGCGTCGACCTGCTCGACCGCCCGCAGGAACGACAGCAGCGACGTCGTCTTGGAGTAGTAGTCGGGGCGGCGCTTGAGGTTGTCGCCGCCGTAGGAGCGGTAGACGACGCGCAGCCGGCCGGTGGAGCCGCCGCGCACCTGCGCCAGGGTGGCGGTGTGCTCCCAGGAGCCCTCGGCGACGCTCACGCGAAGAAGGACCGGACGCCGTCGACCACGCGGTCGACGGTGCTGGGGTCCATGTAGGGGTGCAGCGGCAGCGTCAGCACCTGAGCGGTGGCGGCGTCGGTGACGGGGAGCGGCCCGCGGCGCGAGTCCTTGTAGAAGGAGAACTCGTGGGCGCCCAGGAAGTGGATGCCCGAGCCGATGCCGCGCTCCTTGAGGTGCGCGATGAGCGCCGGGCGCCGGGCGCCGTCGCGCAGGCGCAGCACGTAGATGTACGGCGCCACGCCGTCCCAGTCGGTGTCGAACAGCTGCAGGTGACCGGCCTCAGCGAGGTCGGCGAAGGCGGCGTCGTAGTCGCGGCAGTACTCGCGGCGGTTGCTGACGAACTCCTCCACGAGCTCCAGCTGGGCCAGGCCGATGGCAGCGGGCACCGAGCCGAGGTGGCACCGGAAGCCCTGGCGGACGACGTCGAACTCCCAGTTGCGCTGGTTCTTGTACCGCGCGTCCGTGTCGGCGTCGATGCCCAGGTGCCGCAGCTCGTGCAGGGCCTGCACGTCCGCCGGGTCGCGGGTGATGATCGCCCCGCCCTCGAGGGTGGTGATGGTCTTCACCGGTCCGAAGCTGAAGCAGGTGATGTCGCCGAAGGAGCCCACGGGGCGGCCCTCGGACAGGGAGCCGAAGGCGTGGGCCGCGTCCTCGATGACGCGCAGGCCGTGCTCGTCGGCGATCTGGAGCAGCTCGTCGAGCTGGCAGGGCAGGCCGAGGTAGTCGACGGCGAGGATCGCCTTTGTGTTCTCCGTGATGGCCTCGCGGACCCGCTGCGGGTCCAGGCAGAGGCGGCGGTCCTCCACGTCGGCGAACACCACGGACGCCCCGGTGCGGCTCATCGCCTGGTGCCCGGCGACGTAGGTGAACGACGGCGCGATGACCTCGTCCCCGGGGCCGAGGCCGATGAGCTGGCCGGCGAGGTGGAGCGCCTCGGTGCAGGAGTTGGTGGAGACGGCGCGGCGCCCGGTGGGGCCGAGCTGCAGGTACTCCTCGACGCCCTGCTCGAAGGACTGGCTGAGCCTGCCCATCCCGAGCCAGCCGACCTCCAGGGCCGAGCGGGCGGCCTCCTGGACCTCAGCGCCGAGGTAGGGGCGGTAGACCGGGACGCCCTCGTCGGCACGCAGCGCCGGGTAGCGCAGGTCGTTCAGCGTGGCCACCCCCAGGCCCGACGGCGCCTGCTGGTCGCGGCCCAGCGTCTGGTCGAGGCTGCTGTCGAGGCTGGTGTCGGTGCTCATCTCGCTCCTTCTCGCCCGCGCAGGTCAGACTGCGCCTGGTCGTGGACGGTAGACCCGCCGGCTGGGCGGCGGGAGGCCCCCGGCGTCCCTCCGGGGGAGGGGTCGGTGGGCGAACCGCCCGTCCGGCCCACAGCGGCGCCACCGCGGAGCGCAGGAGCGGCCACGAGGGCCACCTCGCCCCCGCCGACGCGCAGGCGCAGCTCGGCCAGCACAGCCGCGAGCGCGAGCAGGGCACCGACCATCTCGGTGCCCTCCTCGAGGGCGTTGACCAGCACGTACGCGACGGGCTGGGCGGCGGTGAGCTCTTCGGTGCCGGGCAGGTCGACGAGGAACAGGCTGGAGGCGTACTCCAGCACCACAGCGCCGAGCAGGAACACGGCGCCCGCCACCACGAGGCGGCGGCGCAGGCGCGGCGGGAGGGCCCGTGCCGAGCGCAGCACCACGGCGCCGCCGACCGCGGCGAGGGCGACCCCCGGCACCAGCCACGCGAAGTTGGCCAGGCCCGCGGTCGCGTGCAGGTGGTCGGCGACCAGGGCGAGCGACTCGTGGAGCTCGCAGGCCTCGTCCAGGCCGAGGTAGGCGGCGACGACCGCCAGCACCACCACCGGCCGGGCGCGCTGCCCGGCGGCGCGGCGCAGGCCCGCCAGCGCCAGCAGCCCCAGCGCGACCAGCCCGAAGAGGGCGGCGCTGAAGGTGGCGGGGAGGTTGGCCTCGCCGTCGAGGTCGGTCTGGCGCCTCGCCTCCGCGAGCCAGGCCTGCGGGAGCGACGGGTCGACCAGCACCGCGTCGACCAGGATCCGCACGACGGGCCCCAGCACCACCAGCACCGCCGCGACGACGGCCAGCGCCCTCAGGGCCGGGCCGAACCCCGTCTCGCGCACCTGCGCCGCGGCGCCCGCCCCGACGTCGTCCACCTGCGCCACACCGATCCCCCGATCCCGCCGGCAGCTCCGCCGGCAGCCACATCGTGCCCCCACTCCGGTGCCTGGACGAACCACCTGTGCCCGATCGGGTGCACCGGTGCTCAGCCGACGGCGGGTGCGGCGGGATCGAGGTCGACGAGCAGCCCGCGGCGGGTGCTGGCGAGCCGGAGCAGCGAGAGGGCCGCGCGCAGGGCGAGCAGGGCACCGACCATCTCCAGCCCCTCTTCGACGACGTTCAGGAGCACGTAGGCCACCGACTGCGCGGGCGCCTCGGCCACCCCCTCGGGGGTGGGGGTGAACAGGGGGCTCGACGCCGTCTCCACCACGACCGCGCCGAACAGGTACACCGCACCGGCGACGACGAGGCGGAGGCGCAGCTGGCGCGAGAGGCGGCGCGCGGCGAGCAGCAGCACGACCCCCACCACCAGGGCCACGAGCACCCCGGGGACCACCCAGGTGAAGTTCAGCCCGCCACCGACACCGGCGAGGTCGGCCAGCAGCGCGAGCTGCTCGTGGAGGGAGGCGAGCTCGTCGAGCGACAGGAACGCCGCCACACCGGCCGGCAGCCACAGCGGCCAGGAGCGCCCGCCGCGGGCGCGCACGAGCGCAGCAGCCGTGCCCAGCCCGACCGCGACCCCCGCCAGCAGCATCGTGGACACGTAGGTGGGGATGTTGCCCTCGGCGTCCAGGTTCACCAGGCGCGCGGCCTCGGCGAGCCACACCTGCGGCAGGGAGGGGTCGTCGCGGACGGCGTCCACGGCGATGCGCACCACGGGCCCGACGACGCACAGCACGGCGACCAGCCAGCCCAGGGGCTGCACGACGCGGGAGGGCCGCCGCCAGCGCTCAGGCGGCCCGTCGGGGTGGACGTCCGGACGTGCTGCGGTGGTCGGCTCTGGTCGTGCGCGCATGGCGGTGCCCCTCGGACGGCCCGCGGCGCTCCTCTGCACCTGCGGACCGCCCCATGGTGGACGCCCGACGTCCTGCGGATGACCAGCAGGTGACCGCGGAGCCCGTCAGGGCTCCCGACCAGCGCCGGATGCCGCAGCGCGGTGACGTCCAGTGGCCAGGGGTCACCCCCAGGTCACCCCCCCCGGGTCACCAGCGGGAGCTCAGCGGCGCACGCCGACGCGGCGCAGGAGCCTCTTGGCGGTGTCCTTCACGACGCGCTCGGCCGACGGCCGGGGCCTGGCGCGCCACAGCCGCTGGTAGCGCACCTCGTCGGCGCTGCTGCCGGAGCGCTCGGCGGCGAGCGCGGCGCCGAACGGCTCGCGCATCTCCGAGGGCCAGTAGTGGACCACCGCGTCGCGGCTCTCCGACACGGTGGTGCGCCACGCGAGGCCCACGGCGAACGCCAGCTGCTCGGAGGTGTGCGAGTGGTCGCCGAAGCCCTGCTCGAGGAGCTGGTCGGTCAGGTGGGTCACCTCGGGGCAGACCGCGGCGTCGGCCGGGTCCAGGCCGATGACCCCGGCGTTCCAGGAGTCGCGGTCGGCGGGGAAGTCCCAGGGGGTGCCGTCGAGGTGGAGCGGCTGGTGGCGCTGCAGGACGTGGTCCAGGGCGGCGACCTCGGGGGCCGGCGGGCGGCCCTCGCGCAGGTGCATCACGCTGCGGCCGGGGCCGATGCGGTCGAAGACGGCCTGCGGGGACCGGCTCCACCAGGTGTCGCCGTCGACGTAGAGGCAGCGCCCCCCGCCGGAGGCCGCTAGCGCTGCCGCCAGGACCTCGATCTTGGCGCGCCACACGTACTGGTGCGGGCCCATCCAGGCGCGGGCCTGGTCGGGGCTGACCTCCACCACCTCGACGGGCAGGTCCGACCACGCCTCCGGCCGGTCGGTCCACATCTGGATGCGCCACCCCGCCCCGCCGCCCTCGGGCAGGTGCCGGGCCGCCGTCTGCACCGAGAAGCGCACCTCGTCGACGTGACGGCCCTCGCCGAAGCTGATGTACACGAGATGATCCACAGGGGCATCCTGGGGGACGCCCCGGGCCTGCGGGCAAACCCGCAGGTCAGGCGGTCGGCGAACGGGTGGCGCCACTGCGGTCAGCAGCGCGCCGCCCTCCGCGGCGTCAGCGGGCGGCGCCCGCCAGCGCGGGCTGCTCCACGGGCAGCACCGCGTCGAGCAGGGCGGTGGCCCACTCCAGCACCGCGCGGTCGCGCAGCGGCTGGCCGCCCACGCGGGCCGTCATCGGCTGCGGCACGAGCACCGCGCGCAGCGCCGACTTGACCAGCGTGCCCGGGTAGAGGCGCTGCACGCGCAGCTCCTGGCTCTCGCGCAGCTCGACCGGCGCGAACCGGATGTTCCTGCCCTGCAGGGACACCTCGCTGACCCCAGAGGCGCGGGCCCGGACCCTGAAGCGCGCCACGGCCAGCAGGTTCTCGACCTGCTCGGTGGGCTCGCCGTAGCGGTCGACCAGCTCGGCGCGCACGGCGGCGACGTCGTCGTCGGAGGCCGCCGCCGCGAGCTTGCGGTAGGCCTCCAGGCGCAGCCGCTCGTGGGGCACGTAGTCGTGCGGGAGCAGGCCGTCGACGGGCAGCTCGATCTTCGCCTCGGGCAGCCCCTCCTCCTTCGGGCCGTCGCGGTACTCCGCCACGGCCTCCCCGACCAGCCGCACGTACAGGTCGAAGCCGACCCCGGCGATGTGGCCGGACTGCTCCCCGCCCAGCAGGTTGCCCGCGCCGCGGATCTCCAGGTCCTTCATGGCCACCTGCATGCCCGCGCCGAGGTCGGTGTGGGAGGCGATGGTGGCGAGCCTGTCGTGCGCCGTCTCCGTCAGCGGCCGGTCGGGCGGGTACATGAAGTAGGCGTAGGCGCGCTCGCGCCCGCGGCCCACGCGACCGCGGAGCTGGTGGAGCTGGGACAGCCCGAGCAGGTCGGCGCGCTCGAGGACGAGCGTGTTGGCGTTGGAGATGTCCAGGCCGGTCTCGACGATCGTGGTGCAGACGAGCACGTCGGCCCGCTTCTCCCAGAAGTCGACGATGACCTCCTCGAGGCGGTGCTCGGGCATCTTGCCGTGCGCCGTCGCGATGCGGGCCTCGGGGACCAGCTCGGCCAGGCGCGCTGCCGCCCTGTCGATGGACTCCACCTTGTTGTGCACGTAGAAGACCTGGCCCTCGCGGAGCAGCTCGCGGCGGATGGCCGCGGCGACCTGCCGCTCCTCGTACCCGCCGACGTAGGTGAGCACCGGGTGGCGCTCCTCCGGCGGCGTCGCCAGCGTCGACATCTCGCGGATGCCGGTGACGGCCATCTCCAGGGTGCGCGGGATCGGCGTGGCGCTCATCGCGAGCACGTCGACGTTCGTGCGCAGCGTCTTGAGCAGCTCCTTGTGCTCGACGCCGAAGCGCTGCTCCTCGTCGATGATGACCAGGCCGAGGTCCTTGGCGCGGTACTCGCCGCCGAGCAGGCGGTGGGTGCCGATCACGACGTCGACGGTGCCGTCGGCCAGGCCCTCCTTGACCGCCGCGGACTCCTTCGCCGTCACGAAGCGCGACAGGGCCCGCACGGTGACGGGGAACGGCGCGAAGCGCTCCGAGAACGTCTCCAGGTGCTGCTGCACGAGCAGGGTGGTGGGCACGAGCACGAGGACCTGCTTGCCCTCCTGGACGGCCTTGAACGCGGCCCGGACGGCGATCTCGGTCTTTCCGTAGCCCACGTCTCCGCAGATCAGGCGGTCCATCGGGACGACCCGCTCCATGTCGGCCTTGACCTCGTCGATGGTGACGAGCTGGTCGGGGGTCTCCACGAACGGGAAGGCGTCCTCCAGCTCGCGCTGCCAGGGGGTGTCCGGGCCGAAGGCGTGGCCCTGCGTCGCCATCCGGGCGCTGTAGAGCTTGATGAGGTCGCCGGCGATCTCCTTGACCGCCTTGCGCGCCCGGCCCTTGGTCTTCGACCAGTCGGCCCCGCCCATCTTGTTCAGGGCCGGCGCCTCGCCGCCCACGTACCGGGTGACCTGGTCGAGGGTGTCGGTGGGCACGAAGAGCCGGTCTCCGGGCTGGCCGCGCTTGGACGGCGCGTACTCGATGACGAGGTACTCGCGGGTGGCGCCCTGCAGGGTCCGCTGCACCATCTCCACGTACCGGCCGACGCCGTGCTGCTCGTGCACCACGAAGTCGCCCGTCTTCAGCTGCAGCGGGTCGACGGCGTTGCGCCGGACCCTGCTGGGCATGCGCTTGGCGTCCTTGGCGGACATCGGGCCGGAGGTCCCGAGCAGATCGGCCTCGGTGAGCAGCGCCAGCTTCAGGTCTGTCGCCACGAACCCGTGGCCGAGGTGCGCGGTGGTGACCCGCACCACGCCGGGCTCCGGCACGGCGTCGAGGTCGTCGGCCCGGGCGGCGGGCACGTCGGCGTCGCGGAGCACCTCCGCGAGGCGGTCGGCGCTGCCCTGCGCCGCGGCGGTGGCCACCAGGCGCCAGCCGGCGCCGACGAGGGCGCGCACGTCGGCCAGGACCGCGGGCACGTCTCCCGAGTGCCCCTCCACCGGCCGCGCGCCGACGGTGAGGACGACGGCGTCGTCGGAGCCCTCGACGCCGCCGGCGGCCAGCTCGGACAGCTCGGCGTCGGAGGTGAAGGAGGTCAGCGTCCACCAGGGGCGCCCGGTGGCCAGCGCGTGGGCGCGGGTGGCCGCGAAGGTGGTGTAGCTGGCGCGCTCCAGGCCGAGGTCGACCGGGACCCGCCCGCCGGAGGCGGCGTTGGCCCACGCGGCCGCCAGGAACTCCTCGCTGGTGGCGACCAGGTCGTGGGCGCGGCTGCGGACGCGCTCGGGGTCGACGACGACGACGTGGGTGCCCTCCGGCAGCACGTCGAGGAGCGGCTGCATCCCGTCGACCAGGGCGGGCGCGAGCGACTCCATGCCCTCGACCGCCACACCGCCGACGATCTTGTCGAGCATCTCGGCGGCACCGGGGAGCCGGTCCTTGAGGGCGGCGGCCCGCTGCCGGACGCGGTCGGTCAGCAGGAGCTCGCGGCACGGCGGGGCCCACAGGCCCTCGGGCACCACCTCCAGGGAGCGCTGGTCGGCCACGGAGAAGGCGCGCACCTCGTCGACCTCGTCACCGAACAGCTCCACCCGCAGGGGGTGGTCGGCCGTGGGCGGGAAGACGTCGAGGATGCCGCCGCGCACGGCCACGTCACCGCGGCGCTCGACCATCTCGGTGCGCGTGTAGGCGGCCGCGGCGAGCGCACCCACGACCTCGTCGAGGTCGACGACGTCGCCGGCGCGCAGCTGGACGGGCTCCAGGTCTCCCAGGCCGGTGACCAGGGGCTGCAGGACGGCCCGCACGGGCGCGACGACGACGCTGACGCGCCCCGTCTCCGCGCTCCGCTCCCCCGGGACACCCGGGTGGGCCAGGCGCCGCAGCACCGCGAGCCGGCGGCCGACGGTGTCGGAGCGGGGTGAGAGGCGCTCGTGCGGCAGGGTCTCCCAGCTGGGGAACTCCACCACCGACGACGGCTCGAGGTAGCAGCGGAGCTCGTTGGCGAGGTCCTCGCACTGCCGGCCGGTGGCGGTCACCAGCAGCACGGGGCGGCCCGCGCCGCCCCCCGCCCGCTCGCCCGCGAGCGCGGCCACCAGCGCGGCGCGCGCGCCCGGCGGCACGGCGACGTCGAGGAGGGGGGTGTCGCCCGCGCGCGCGCGGGCGAGGGCGCGGTCGAACCCGCGGTCGGGCAGCAGGGCGGAGACGATCCCGGTCAGCGGCACGAGGACCAAGGGTAGGTCGCCCGGC
>JAKONK010000256.1 GCA_022701985.1 Actinomycetales bacterium | reverse complement strand
TCTGCTGCTGCGGCCCGATCCCGATCCCGTTCGGCTTCGGCCGCCGCTGACCCGCTCGTCCTCCCCGCCGCCCAGCGCCCGGCCGCGGAGGGCGGCCCCGGGGCGCGGGGACGCTCATGCCGAGCGGCGCAGCACCAGGCGGGGGCGGGGTGCGTCCGCCGCCACCGGTCCTGCGCCGCGCACCGCTGCGAGGATGCGGCGCACGAGGCCGTGAGCCGTGGCGACCACCTGCGGGTCCACGGTCGTGAGCGCCGGGACGGCCACCGCCGACAGGGGGGTGTTGTCGACCCCGATCACGGCGAGGTCGTCGGGTGCCCGCAGGTCGAGCGCAGCCATGCCGGCGAGCAGGGCGAAGGCGTGGTCGTCGTTGTAGGCGCAGACCGCGGTGGTGCCGGGGTGGGAGGTGAGGGTGCGGACGGCTGCCACGGCGCTCTCGAGGTCGATGCGCACGGAGACCTCGAGGGGCGGCGGAGCACCCACCTCCTCGCAGCGGCGCCGCACCGCGGCCAGCCGGCGCTGGGCGCAGGCGCGCGACCGGTCGCCCGCCGGGTGCGCGTAGGCGAGGGCCCGGTGGCCCGCGCCCAGCAGGTGGTCGGCCTGGAGCGCGCCCAGGGCGTCGTCGAGCCGGGCCTCGTCGACGCTGAAGCCCGGCGTCCCCGCCGCGTCGAGGTCGTCGAGGTCGGCGGGGTCGAGGTCGAAACCGACCACCGCAGCGGGGGACATGCCGCGCCACAGGTCGCGCAGGGGGCGCCCGGGCAGGACCCGGCGCGTCGCCACCTGCAGGCCGGCCCGCGCCATCCCGTCGCTGACGGTGGAGACCAGGGTCACGAGGGGGCGCACGTCGTCCAGGGCCGGGGCGACGACGACCACGACGTCGCTGACGCCGCTGCGCAGGGCGCGCGCGGCGCGGTCCGGCGTGTAGCCCAGGTCGCGCGCGGCCTGCAGGACCCTCTCGGCCGTCACCGCCGAGATGCCCTTCTCGTCGGACCGGTCGTTGAGCACGAAGCTCACGGTGGTCCTCGACACCCCGGCGCGCTGGGCGACGTCGTGAGCCGTCGTGCGCCTCGGGGCGCCGTGTGCTGGCTGGGTCACGGGTGGGTCCTCCTGGAGTGCCCGCTGGGACGCGCCGCGGTGCGCGTCCTCGCGGGTGACCGGGCGTGCCTCCTCGTGCGCGTCTTTGACACGGGAGCTCCGGGCATCGTACCGTCGCTCAACACGATTTAGTAAATCGTGTTCACCGTCCGGCGGCGGCGCTGCGTGAGAGCCCCCACTCCGCAGCGCTGCTGCCTCCACGCCACCGGGCAGGGGCGACGGCCGCAGCGCTGCGCCGTGCGCGGGTGAGGGCCTCCGCTGGCAGCACCGGCTCCTCGCCGGTGCGGTCCTGCCCCTGTCCGGCGCCCGCCGCCGCCACGGCCTCCCCCACCTGCCCGAGGTCCTCCCGACCGGGGCGGGGCGTCCAGAGCCGGCGGAGCAGGCGGGGTCGGCGGGACCGGGACGAGACGTCGGGCGGGCTGACCGCACACTGGCCGGGTGGGTCGTGCGCAGACCGTCCTCGCCCGGCTCGTGCACGACGCCGAGGAGCTCGGCTTCGGCGCCCACGCGCTGCACGTCCAGGTCGGTGACGAGCGGGTGGTGCACCGGTGGAGCGACGACGTCGCCCGCGACGTGCACTCGGTGGCCAAGGGCGTGTGCGTGCTCGCCGCCGGTGCCGCCAGCGACGCGGGCCTCTTCGACGTCGACGCCCCGGTGGCGAAGTACCTGCCCGAGCTGGCCACCGGCGAGGGCGTCGACGTCGTCACCACCCGCCACCTGCTCGGGATGACCAGTGGCATCGAGATGCCCTGGTCGCCGACGTGGACCACCGACGTGCCCGACGTCGCCGCGGCGTTCCTCGCCCGGCCGTCGGCGGGGCGGACCTTCCACTACTGCTCTGCGAGCTCGTACACCGCGCTGCGAGCCCTGTCGGCGGTGGTCGGCGACGTGCACGCCTGGGTGCGGTCCCGCCTGTTCGAGCCCCTCGGCATCGACGCCGCGGACTGGGACCGCTGCCCGCTGGGGTTCGTCAAGGCCGCCGAGGGCCTGCGCCTGCGCAGCGGTGAGCTGGCTCGCCTCGGACAGCTGCTGCGCGACCGCGGCGCCTGGGGGGAGCGCCAGCTCGTCTCACCGGGCTGGGTCGACGCGATGCACTCCGGGTGGACCGTGCGTGACGGCGCGGGACCCGGGTACACCCACCACGCGCTCGCGGGCTGGGGCGGGCCGGGTGCGGCCTGGCGCCTGCACGGCGCCCACGGCCAGGTGCTCCTCTTCGCCCACGGCGCCGTCGTGACGGTCACCGCCGACGACCACGCCGGCGCCGACCCCTTCCTGCGCCGGGCGGTGGAGGCCCTCGGGCGGTGAGCCCCGGGTGAGCGGACGCGTCGCGGCGCAGTGCGTCCGCGACCCTCCGACCAGCGGCATCCGCTGGCAGGCTGGTGGGGTGACAGGAGCCCTGCCGCGCGCCGAGCGAGCCCCCGCGCCCGACCTCGAGCGGACGGTCCTGCTGCGGCGGGTCGCGCTGGCCTGCACCGCGGTCAGCGCGCTCTGGGCCGCCCACCTGCTCGGCGTCGCGCTGCCCGTCGCCCTGGAGCGGGCTGGTCCGCCCGGCCCCGCCGAGGCCCTCCTGCGCCGGCTCACCCGCGGACCCCGCCCGCGGTCCGCCGCGGTCCCCGGTGCCTTCCGGTGAGCCCGGACCGCGCCGTCGCCCTCGTCCTGCCGTCCGCGCTCGCGACGGCTCTGGCCCTCACCGGCTGCTCGACGGCCCCCTCCGGCGGGTGGGAGCTCCCTCCGACCGCTCCGGCCTTCGACTACCAGCTCGGGGGCCCCTACGCACCCGCGCCGGGCGTCGAGGTGGTGGTCAGGGACCGCACCGCCGAGCCCGCCGGCCTCGGTTACGACGTCTGCTACGTCAACGGCTTCCAGACGCAGCCGCAGGAGTCCGCTGCCTTCGCCGCCGACCACCCCGACCTGCTCGTGCAGACCGGTGACGGCCCCCTGGCAGACCCCGGGTGGCCCGGTGAGCTGCTCTTCGACACCTCCACCGCCGCCCGGCGCGAGGCGCTCGCCGACGTGGTGGGCCCGTGGATCCAGGGCTGCGCGGACGACGGGTACGACGCCGTGGAGGTCGACAACCTCGACAGCTGGACGCGCTCCGGGGGCGCGCTGACGGCCGAGCACAACGCGGCGCTCGCCGAGGAGTACGCCGAGCTGGCCCACCGCGCGGGCCTGGCCATCGCCCAGAAGAACACCCCGGAGCTCGCCGCGCGGCTGCGCGCCGCCGGGTACGACTTCGCGGTCTCGGAGTCGTGCGCCGCCTTCGACGAGTGCCGCTCCTACCTGGACGCCTACCCCGTCGTGCTCGACGTCGAGTACACCGACGAGCTGGGGGAGGCGGGGTTCGCCCAGCTGTGCGACGACCCCGACCGGCCCCCTCAGGTGGTGCTGCGCGACCACGACCTGCTCACCCCCGACGACGGCGGCCACGCATCGGCCACCTGCGACGGCTGAGCCCGCAGCACCAGCCGGCGGTGGGCTGGCCGGACCGGCGCGACCACCCGCGCGCGACGACCCGCCGTCAGGCCGCGAGGTCGGCGGAGAACGGGGTCACCAGGCCACCGCCCGGGCTGGGGCGGGTCGGCGCGGCCTCCCAGCCGCAGGCGGAGAAGAAGCCCTCCGCGCCCGAGCCCCAGGGAACGAGGGCCTGCGCCCGTCCGACGCCGGTGCAGAGCTCGGTCAGGGCGACCAGCAGCTCCCGACCCACCCCGGTGCCGCGCGCACCGGGGTCGACGAGCACGGCGTCCACCTCGACGGCCCGCGCCGCCGCGTCGTCGGTCTCGCGGGCGCGGGCAGCGGCGTCGCCGCGCGTGGGCAGCAGCGTCACCGCCGTGACGAGGGGACCGGACCGGTGGCGCAGCCAGCGCCCCGCCACCTGCGGGCGTCGCAGGGCGGCGGCAGCCCCCGCGGCGACCAGACCGGTCCCGTGCTCGCGCCGCAGGTGGTCGTGGTGCGCTGTCCGGTCGGTCACGGCCAGCAGCACGCCGCAGACGCTCCCGGCGCGCTCGGCGGCGAGCGCGACGCCGTGCGGGGAGTCGAGCTGGGCGCGCTGCCAGCGCCGCAGGTAGCCGGAGCCCAGTGCGCTCCGGCCGTCGAGCCCGGCCTCGGCCTGCCAGGCAGCGGTGGCGTCGAGGTCGCCGGGCGAGAGCGGGCGCACGTGCGTCGCGGGTGCGGTCGCGGACGTCGAGCGGGTGGAGGGCGTCAGGGGTGTCGTGGTCATGGGTCACCTCGGGGTGCAGTCGTGCGCCGACGGCGGCGCAGCCGGGGTGACCTGGGTTCGATCACCGGTGGCGGGGAGACGCGGTGCTGGGGCCGGTCGGCCCCGCGGTCGTGCCCCGGCTCAGTCGGGGGCGGGCAGGGACGCCGCGACCGCCACGGGGAGGCTCGCGGCGGAGCAGGAGGTGGCCGGGCACCCCGTCCGCAGGGGGGCGACCCGCGCGACGGAGAGCTCTGTGGCCGGGAGGTCGTCATCGACCTCGACGTGCTCGGCCGCCGCCGAGGGGGCCTGGGCAGGGGAGTCCTCGGTCCCCCCTGCGGCGGAGGAGACGACCCGGGGGCCGGCCGCGCGGTCCTCGGTGCCCGCTGGTGGTCCGACCAGGACCGCGAGGCACAGGACCAGGACGAGGAGCACGGCGAGCAGTGCGGCGAGCACTGTCTCCGCCGGCGTCATCGCCGGCGTCGTGGTTTCCCCGGGCATCTGGAGACGGTACCGACCAGGGCGCCGCACGACGTCCGGAGCGGGGGGCCCATCCGCCCGCGGCGGCCCTCCGTGGGACCCGCGCACCGCAGCGTGAGCGGGCGGGCACAGTGCGACCCCCGCCGTCATCGACGGTGGGGGTCGCGCTGCACCACCGCCTCAGCCGGCGGTGATCACCGACAGGTCGTCCCAGGAGACGGTGACCGGCGCCGTGGCGCTGCCGGAGAGGTAGCTGATGAGGCCCACCGCGCCCGGTGCCTGCAGCGCCGCCGCGGAGTCGGTGGACGTGAGCTGCCACGCCGTCGGTTCGGCGGTCCCCGCGAGCCAGGCCCTCGCCGACACGGTGGTCGGGGAGGTGCCGGTCACCTGCAGGCGCAGGCGGAGCTGCTGGCCGGGGGAGACGACCAGGCCGGCCACCGCGGTGCTGGCGAGGGGGGTCTCCACCCCTCCGACCACGGCCGAGGTGCTCAGGGCGACGGCGCCCGAGGGCAGCAGCTTGGCGCGCACCCGGTAGTCGCCCTGCGCCGTGCGGCGCGCGACCGCGGTGAGGAAGGCCCCCCCGCCCGTGGTGGCGGTCGCGGTGCTGACGGTCGCGGTCAGGTCGGCGTCCGTGGCGCTGACCCCGGGGAGCAGCGCGGTGGACGTCTGGCCGGCCTTGACGGCGACCCGCCCGGCGCCGTCGGCCACCGAGGTGGTGCCGCCCGTCGTCGTCCACGTCCCTCCGGCGTCCGCGGTGCCCCACCCGGTCGTCGTGGTGCGGCTGAACGCGTCGCTCGCCGCCGTGACGGGGCCGGTCGGGGCGGCCACGACGACGGAGGTGCTGGCCGTGGAGGTCCGGCCCTCCTCGTCGGTGGCCGTCAGCTGGACGGCGTAGGTGCCGGCGGCGGCGTAGGTGTGCGTCGCGACCGCCCCGGTACCGGTGGTGCCGTCGCCGAAGTCCCACGCCCAGCCGACCACCGAGGTCTCGGCGTCGGTCGAGCCGGAGCCGTCGAGGGTCGCGGTGAGCCCCGCGGTCGTCGCGGTGACCTTCGCCACCGGCGGCGTGCCCGTGGCGCTGGTCGCCAGGCGGTGGTGCTCGGCCACCTTGGCGGCGCTCAGCGCCACGGGGTAGACGGCCACGTCGTCGACGGCGCCGTTGAGCGAGGCGCTGCTGGGGGCGCTGGGCCACCCGCTCACGCGGTCACCGGCCACGCGCCAGAAGCCCGCGTAGGAGCTGGCGGTGGTGGTCGTCGCGTCGGCTGCGACCTGCTGGCCGTCGACGTACAGCACCATCCCGGCGGCTCCCAGGGTGGCGGTCACCTGGTGCCACCTGCCGTCGTTGTAGCGCAGCGGGCTCGTCACCGTCTTCGCGGCGGTGGTGTAGACGCCGAACGTCAGGCGGCCGTCGTTGCGCAGGTAGACGTGGCGGTCGTAGCTGCCGCTCGCGGCCGTGGCCGAGCTGCCGAAGCCGATGATCTTGCCGCCGGTGGTGGAGGTGGTGCGGAACCACGCCTCGGTGGTGAAGGTCGACGGCGCGGTCTGCTTCGTGGAGGAGACGGCCGGCACGGTCGCCGTCCCCGGGAACGTGGTCGCGGCGTCACCGTCCGTCGTGGCCCCGGCGGTGCCGCGGGTGGCGGAGGTGGCGAGCACGAGGTCGTCGCCGCCCGCGCGGTCGGCGCCGGTGGTGCCGGAGGGCTCACCGAGCCGCCAGAACGACTGGGCGCCGTCGGCGAGGACCGCGTCGCGGTAGGGGCTGCGCACCGGCGCCGTCGTCGGTGCGGCCGACAGGGCGGGGCCGGTCGCGGTGTTGCCGTCGGCGTCGGTGACGCGGACGCGGTAGAGGGCCGGGTCGGTCGAGGTCGTGGCGACGACCGCCGACAGGACCGGGCGGTCCCACCACGACGACGCGGCGGCGGTCCTCGCCACGACGGTCGCCGCGGAGGCGGGGCCGCGCAGGAGCTCGTAGGTCAGCGTCGCGTCGTCGCGGTCCCAGGCCGCCGGCCAGGTGAGGCGCAGCGACCCGTCACCGGTGTCCGCTGCGGTGAGGCCGGTCGAGGAGACGCCCTGCGGGCCCTGCTGGCGGGGGGCGGCCGATCGGACGGCGAAGCGGACGAGGCCCTGCTGGGCGGTGCCGTTCACGGCCGGGAACTCCCCGCCGAGCACGACGTACCGGTTGTCGGCGACCACGGACCACGCGGCCTGCGACTGGCCCGTGTAGGTGCCGGCCTCGAGGGTGGGCAGCCAGTGCAGGTAGTCGGGTCCCGGCAGCCCGTTGTAGACGCCGCCGGTGTTCCGCGCGCCGTTCCACGCGGCGGAGAAGGCCTTGGCGTGCTGGTAGGAGCGCGGAGACGTCTCGGGGTTGCCGCCGTTCATGGAGCAGTCGTGGGCGTGCCCGACGGTGTACAGGACACCGCTCGCGACGGCGTTGGAGTAGGTGTCTCCGCGGCAGCCGCTGGCCCAGACGAGACCGCCGCCGTCGGCCGTGGCGGCGAAGGCGCCCTCCAGGTTGCCGGTGCCGTAGTAGTTGTACCCGGTGCCGTACACGGTCCTGCCGTCGGTGGACAGGCTGTAGACGGCGGCCTTGGGGCCGTAGGCGGTGACGGTCGAGGAGGCCGCCCACGTGCGGGTGGCGCCGGTGGCGAGGTCGAGGGCGCCCGAGCCGAGGCGCTGGGTGCCGTTGAGCTGCGAGAAGCGGCCGGCGACGACGAGCTGGCCGGACGCCGGGGTGACGACGGCGGCCATGACCTCGGCGTCGGTGGTGGGGGCCCAGGGCAGCAGGGCCCCGGTGGTGGCGTCGACGGCGGCCAGGCGCGAGCGAGCGGTGCCCCCGACGCTGCTGAAGATGCCGCCGGCGTACAGGACGCCGTCGTGCAGCGCCAGCGCGCGGACGCGGGAGTCGAAGCGAGGGCGGAAGGAGGGGTCCACCGCGCCGGTGGCGGTGTCGATCGCCGCGACGCGGTTGACGGTGCGGCCACCGGCCGTGGTGAAGCTGCCGGCCACGTAGAGGCGCGACCCGTCGGGGGAGGCGGCCAGCGCGTAGCCCGCGGCGTTCAGCGCGGGGGCGAAGGAGGCGACCAGCTCGCCCGTGGTGATGTCGTAGGCGAGGAGGTTGGCCCGGGGCACCTCGCCGGTGCCGGCGGGGGCGCCCGCGGGGCGGGCGGAGGTGAACTCGCCGGTGACGTAGACCCGGTCGCCCACGATGAGCTGGGCCCAGACCACGCCGTCGACCTGGGTGGTCGGCAGGGCGTCGGCCGAGACGGTGGCCGTCGACGCGACCGTGGCGGCAGCAGCCGGTGCGGCCGTCACGGCGGTGGCCCCGACCTGCACCGCGGCGGCGGCCACGACGGCGGCGAGGGCCGCGGCAGTGGTCACCACCCAGCGCCGGGCGGAGCGGGTGCCCGGGTGGTCGGTGCGAGCGTCGTCGGTCATGCGTCCTCCGTCGTGGCCGAGGTCCCCTACCGCGGCGTGGTCGTGACGCTAGGTGGCCGATCGGGTCGGGGTCACCGTCAGTGACCCCGGTTCCCCCGTTCGGCGTGCTGGTGGGTCACCCGGCGTGACCACGGCGTGCCGGGAACCCCCCGTGCGGGGGTGGGACACCGCCGGGGGACTCGAGGGTGGTCGCTGAGCGTGACGGTGACCCCGTCCCTACCCCCGCCCGGGGCGTGGAGGCTCCGACCGTGGCGCAGTGGGCGCTGCAGGCCGAGGTCGAGGACGCCGTCGACGCCGAGGCCGAGCACCTGCCGGGCGGTGGTGATGAGGCGGCGGCACGACCACGCAGCACCGCGCGCCCCTCCGGCTCGATGCAGCCTCCCGTCTCCGATGAGCAGCTCGCGGTGATCATGCAGGAGACCCGCACCCCGGGCTGCGGGGTGCGGGTCTTCTGCATGATCACGAGGAGGGGTCAGCGCACCGATCGCTCCCGGGCCACCCGCAGGTCGATCTCGCCGGCGGGGGCGGGCAGGTGCGCCGCGGCCTCGGCGAGGGCGAACCTGTCGACGTGGCGCAGGTCGACCTCCTCCTCCGCGCGGTTGCGCGTCAGCAGCGCGGTGACCACGAACGCCCCGGCGCCGAGGGCGAAGGCCACGAAGGTGGCCCACCCGTCGAAGGCCGCCGTGACCACGGTGTTGGGCACGTAGAGCAGGGTGTTGTCGACGCCGTAGAGGGTGGGTGTCACCGCGAGCAGCGCCAGGCGCACCACCAGGCCGGTGACCATGCCGACCATGGCTGCCGTCGCCGTCGACCGCTTCCAGAACAGCCCCAGCAGGAACGGGGCGATGAGCGAGGCCAGCATGATGTCGAAGGCCAGCGTGAGCAGGACGCCCGTGTGGTGCACGCGCACCGCCAGCAGCACGCCGACGGCGAGGATCGGCACCATCGCCACGCGGGTCCAGCGCAGCAGCGGGTCGGCGTGGCCGGGCTCCACCTCGCGGCGCACCCCGGCGATGTTGCGGACGGCGATCGCCGCGGTGGCGAGGATCGCCCCGGAGGCCGTGGAGAAGGACGCCGCGACGACGCCGGACAGCACCAGCACCGAGATGATCGCCGGCGCGTGGTCGCTCATGAGCTGGTACATCACGGGGCCGGCGTCGGGGGTCAGGCCGAGCACCGAGGAGGCCGAGAGGGCCACGAGCGACCAGACGACGCCGATCACGGCGGTGCCGCCGGCGCCGATGAAGCAGGCCCTCCTGGCGGCGGCGGGCGTCTTGGCCCCGAAGATGCGCTGCATGAAGTCGACGGCCACGAGGTCGCCGATGCCGAGGGACACGAGGGTCGCCCAGTTCACCGGGGCGCCCTGCGCCGGGTCGGTGAGCTGCCCCATGTCGAACGGCCCCATGCCCTCGGGGACGACGATCCCGTAGGCCGAGGCCATCCACACGAGCAGGCTGAAGGTGGCGACGACGGTGATGGCCCCCTGGATGACCGAGGCGTAGGCGTCGGAGTACAGGCCGCCGCCGATCGTGTAGGCCAGCACCAGCCCGGCGCAGACGACGACGCCGAGGGCGTAGGGCACGGACAGGAAGTGCTCGAGCAGGAAGCCGCAGGCGATGAGGTTGCCGCCGAGCAGGATGGTGAACGCGAAGATCATGAGCGCCGAGGCGCCGACCTCGACGGGCCGCGTGTAGCGGCGGGCGAAGAAGTCGCCCAGGGTGAACAGGCCGATGCGGTTCATCGGGGCCGCGAGGAAGAGCCCCGCCAGGGTCAGGCAGATCGCCAGGCCGAGGGCCAGGGACGCGCCGGCCCAGAAGCCGAAGCTGGCGGACAGGTCGGTGTTGCCGACGGTGGCGTTGCTGTCGACGGCCGCGGTGCACAGCGCGATCGCCACCAGCGGCACGCCGAGGGACCGGCCCGCCACGAGGTAGTTCGCGCTGTCGCCGTCGACCTTCTTGGCGACCACGATCCCCACCACCAGCACCGCGAGAACGGTGAGCCCCACTCCTGCGATGATCATGATCTGCCTCCACCCGCGCCGGGTTTCGGTCGGCTGATCGAAACCGTGGACCACCGTGGAGGACGGGTGTTTCGGGGACGACGACCCATGTGACGGGGCTGTTACGAGGTCCTCTCAGGGGGCGCTCGCGCCCCGCCGTCAGCCCAGGGCGAGGCGCAGCGCGGCGTCGGCGATCTGGTCGGGCAGCTGCTCGTCGAGCCCGCCCAGGCCGTCGAGGCGGCGGGTGATCACGCTCTCCACGAGGCTGAGCACCATGGCCGCGCGCCGGTCGGCGCCAGGTCCGCTCGAGGCGGTCTCCTCGCCGCGCGCGGCGGAGACCAGCGCCCGGTAGGCCTCGAACAGCCGTCGCCGCTCGGCGTGGAACGGCGCGAAGAACGGGTCGCGCACCTCGGGCAGGGAGTACAGCAGCCCGGTGTTCTCCGCCCCGGAGGCCAGCAGGCGCACGTCGTAGGCGCACAGCCGCCGGAGGCGCTCGGCGGGCCCGGGGCCGTCGTCGTCCCCTCCGGCGACGAGCTGCTCGGCCAGGTCGGCCGAGGGGCGCACGGTGCGCAGCAGCAGGGCGAGCAGCACGTCCTGCTTGCCGGAGAAGTGGTGGTAGAGCGAGGCCTGGGAGATCCGCGCCTCGCGGGCGATGGCGTGGGTGCTCGTGGGGCCGTACCCCTGCGAGCAGAAGAGCCGGTCGCTGGCCTGGAGGATCTCCTCCTGGGTGGAGACGCCGTCACGAGGTGCGGCGGCCCGCGGCCGGCCGGGCAGTCGTGGCGGCACGCCGCGATGCTACGGGCGCCCCCGTCCGGTCCCGCTGGCCGAGGCGGGTGTCACGCCGCCGTAACGGGCGCGAGACCGGTGCGCAACGCGCCCCTGGTTCCTTTTCTGTCGATCGACAGGAACCTGCCGCTGCAGCCCGAGGAGCCCGATGAGCACGTCGACCACCGCCACCACGGCCGGAGCCCGCGACCACGCGCGCGCCCAGGAGGCCGCCGCGGCCGGCACCTGGGGCCGGCCGGCGGCGCCCGCGGGGGTCGACCCCTCGGCCGTGGTCTGGTCGGAGCTGGTGGCGGGCGGCGGGTACACCCACCGGCGCCTCGCCGCCGGCACGGTGGTGTCGCTGACCGACGTCGCCGGTGACGCCTGCGCCCACGTGCTGCTCCACAACGCCGTCGAGCCCTGGGAGCGCCTCAACGTCGCCGACACCGTCAAGGTGCAGTGGCAGGTCTACTCCGGCGCCGGCCAGCTGCTCCTGAGCGACCAGGGCCGGGTGCTCGCCTCGGTGCTCTCCGACACCTCGGGCCACCACGACGCCGTCTTCGGCGCCTCGACCGCCGCGCGCAACACCGCCCGCTACGGCGACGGCGCGCCCGACGGCCCCACCCCCGCCGGCCGCGAGCTCTTCGTGCTCGGCGCCGCCAAGCACGGCCTCGGGCGACGCGACCTGCCGCCGTCGGTCTCCTTCTTCCAGGGCGTCCGGGTCGACGACGACGGCCGCCCGGTCTGGCGCGGCTCCGCCGGGGCCGCCACGTCGCTGGTGATGCGCACCGAGCTGCCCGTGGTCCTGCTGGTGGCCAACGCGCCGCACCCGCTCGACCCGCGCCCCGCGTACACGAGCACCCCGCTGGAGGTGGTGGCCTGGCGCGACAGGACCACGGCGCCGGACGACCCGCTGTGGAGCGCCACCCCCGAGGGGCGCCGCGCCTTCGAGAACACCACCTCCTACCGCGAGGGAGCCGGGCTGTGAACACGACGACCGACCTGCCCACCACCGGCACGACCGGGGAGGAGCTGCTGCGCGCCGTGGTGCGCCCCCGGGCGCCCTGGTCGCACGTGGTCCGCAGGGGGCAGCTGCTGACGGTCGTCGACCTCGACGGCAACCAGGCCGTCGACTTCCTCTGCTACGACGCCGCCGACACCTCCCGCGCCTACAGCGCGCAGGCGACGCTGGTGGAGCAGGACTCGGTCTTCCTCACCACCGGCAGCG
>JAKONK010000244.1 GCA_022701985.1 Actinomycetales bacterium | reverse complement strand
CGTCGTTGCGGATCCAGTGCAGCGTGCAGGCGTGGGGGCCGGCAGCGGCGATCGTCTCGTAGCCGACGCCGTTGCCCTCCCGTCGCGCGACGCCCTCGAAGGCGGACTCCACGACCCGCTCGCCGCGCTCGTGGCGCACCGCCGTGGTCAGGGACCTGACGACGTCGGCGAAGCCGGAGGCGGTGGCCGCCACGGCCTCGCGCAGCTGCTCCACCTCCCAGGCGTCCTTGACGAGCCGCAGCTCCGACAGCGCCTCGGCGAGGGCCGCGTCACCGGCCTCGTCGTCGTCGCGGCTCGAGCGGACGTCAGCGCCCACCAGCTGCGCCTCGACGCCCGGGTCGGCCCCGGGGACGACGCGGACGCGACCCCGTGGCGCCGGCAGCGCCGCCACGAGGGCCTCGGCGAGGCCGTCGACGTGCCGGCACGCCAGGCCGAGCTCGGCCTCCAGGTCGGCCAGGGAGGGACGCACCCCCACCCAGAACTCGCCGTAGCGCGCGTCGGCCCAGAACTCGTCGTCGGTGCGCTCGGCCCGGGGGCGGAAGAACAGCCGGGCCTCGTGGCCACCGCCCACCAGGGGCTCCAGCACCAGGACGGCGTCGGGCTCGCGGTCCGCGCCCAGACCGGTGAGGTGGGCGAAGGCCGAGTGCGGGCGGAAGCGGTAGTCGGTGTCGTTGCTGCGGACCTTCAGCGGACCGGCGGGCAGCACCAGCCGGTCGCCCGGGAAGGCGGCGCTGATGCGCTCCCGGCGAGCGGCGGCCCAGGGCGCCGCCGCGAGGCGCTGGGGCGGAGCGGGCCGCGGTGCCCAGCCGCCCGCGATGAAGTCGCGGAAGGCCTGGGAGCTGGGTCGCTGGCTCCGGTTGGAGCCGCGGTCCTCGAGCCGCTGCTCCTCGCCCGGGGGCGTCAGGGGCCGGTCGACGGCCTCGGGGGTGCTCGTGGCCTCGCTCATGGGGGGATCCTCCCACCGGGCCGCGGCGCTGCCGGGCCACCCGGTCGTCACCGGCACGGCTCGAACCCGTCGGTTGTGTCCCGGTTCGTCCGCGTCCATGCTGGAACCTCCGCGGTCCTCCCCCAGGGGGACTGCAGGTGCGAGGGGGGTCGCATGAGGTCAGGCCGTCGCGCGCGCGCGTCCGGACCACGCAGGTCGGGGTCCACCGCGGCCCTGTGCGCCGTGGCGGTGGTGGCGACGTCCGTCGTCGCCGCCTCCGGCTCGCTGGAGCCGGCCGGGCGTGAGGTCGTGCTCGTGGCCCCGGCCTCCGGTGGCGCTCCGCCCGCGTCGTCGCCCGGGGCGCAGGTGCCCGCGAGCGAGGAGGTCGTGCCCCTCGTCGCCGCCGCCCCCGTGCCCACCGCCGTCGTGGAGCCCACCACCGCCACCCCCGAGCCCGTCCCCTCGGACGACGGGCGTCCGGCGCCCGGCCCCGTCGTGCCCCAGGGCGCGTCGAGGGGAGTCCCCGAGCGGGTGCTCGCCGCCTACCGCGGAGCTGCCGACCGCACCGCCCTCACCGACGCGAGCTGCCGCATCCCCTGGGAGCTGCTGGCCGGCATCGGCAAGGTCGAGTCGGGCCACGCGGCCGGCGGCCGCGTCGACGCCGACGGCCGCACCACCACGCCGATCCGCGGCCCGCTCCTCGACGGGAGCCTGCCCGGCACGGCCGTCATCACCGACGGTGACGGCGGACGCCTCGACGGTGACGCCGCCCACGACCGCGCCGTCGGTCCCATGCAGTTCCTGCCCGGCACCTGGCGGGCGTGGGGCGCGGACGCTGACGGCGACGGCATCGCCGACCCCGACGACGTCGACGACGCCGCCCTGGGCGCCGCCCGCTACCTGTGCGCCAGCGGTGCGGACCTGTCCACCCAGGAGGGCCAGCTGGCTGCCCTCTGGCGCTACAACCGCTCGGCTCCCTACGCCGCCACCGTCATGGGCTGGGCCCAGGCGTACCGCGAGGGCCTCACCACCCTGCCCGCTCCGCCCGCGCCCGACCCGGTCGTCATCGCCGCGCCGGCTCCTGCTCCGACGCCGGCGCCCGAGCCCGCGCCGCCGGTGGCTGCTGCGCCCCCGGCTCCGCCTGCGCAGGCGTGCCCGTCGCCGAGTGCCGAGCCCACGGCCGAGCCGACCGCTGAGCCCACGGCCGGACCGACCGCCGGACCCAGCGCCGAGCCGACCGCCGGACCCACGGCCGACCCGGCGGCAGAGCCGACCGGGCAGCCGGCTGCCGAGCCGACCCCCGGCGCCTGCGCCACCGATCCGGCCACCGCTGAGCCCTCGGCGGAGCCCACGGCCGCGGCGACTGCCGAGCCCACTGCCGAGCCCACTGCCGAGCCCACTGCCGCGGCGGCGGCCCAGGCGGTCGCCGAGCCGACTGCCGAGCCGACTGCCGCGGCGGCGGCCCAGACGGTCGCCGAGCCGACTGCCGAGCCCACCGCTGACGCGTGCCCGACCGCCGAGCCGAGCGGTGAGCCCACGGCCGAGCCCACGGCCGAGCCGACCCAGGAGCCGACCCAGGAGGCGTCCCAGGACCCGTCCGGGGCCGTCGACCCGTCGTCGACCCCGGAGGTCCCGTGCTGCCCCGGTGACCCGGAGCACCCCACGGACCACGACGGCCACCACCACGACGACGCGTCCGACGCGACCGCGTGCGACCAGCCGGCCCGCGAGGCCCAGGAGGAGCACGACGGCGCCTGAGCGCCGGCCGGTGATCGCGCCTACGCTTCCTCAGTGCTCGTCGACCTGCACACCCACTCCACGGCCTCGGACGGGACGGACAGCCCCGCCGGTCTCGTCGTCGCCGCCGTCGAGGCGGGGCTGCAGGCCCTGGCCATCACCGACCACGACACCACCGCGGGCTGGGCGCGGGCGGGGGAGCAGGCGGAGATGAGCGGGGTCCTCCTGGTCCCGGGCGCTGAGGTCTCCTGCCGCGTCCGCGGGGTCACGGTGCACCTCCTCAGCTACCTCCACGACCCCGACGAGCCGGTGCTCTCCCAGACCCTGGCCGCCTCCCGCGACATCCGCCTCAGCCGGGCCCGCACCATGGCCGAGCTGCTCGGGCGCGACTTCCCCATCACCTGGGAGGACGTCCTGGCGCAGGCCGCTCAGGGCGCCACGGTGGGGCGGCCGCACGTCGCTGATGCGCTGGTGGCCGCGGGCGTCGTCGCCGACCGCGACGAGGCCTTCGCGGGGCTGCTGGCCGACGGTTCGCCGTACGTCGTCCACCACGGCGCCCCCCACCCCGTCGTCGCGGTGCAGCGGGTCCGCGCCGCCGGCGGCGTGCCCGTCATCGCGCACGCGCTGGCCGCTGCCCGCGGCAAGGTCGTCGGCGAGGAGGTGCTCGAGGAGATGGTGGCCGCCGGCCTGGCCGGGGTGGAGGTCGACCACCGCGACCACACCGAGGCCGACCGCGCCTGGCTCCGGGGCTTCGCCCGCTCCCACGACCTGGTGATGACGGGGTCGAGCGACTACCACGGCACGGGCAAGCAGAACCGCCTCGCCGAGAACAGCACCACCCCCGACCACCTGCACCGCCTGCTCGCCCAGGGCAGCGGGACCCGCCCGTTCGGCGAGCTGGGAGCGCTCGCGTGAGCCCTGCGGGAGAGGGCGGCCGGGCACAGCAGGGGCAGGGCGTGCTGCCGGGCATGCCGCAGCGCCTCTTCTCCTGCACCCCCACCAAGCTCGCCGCCTTCGAGGACTGCCCCCGCCGCTACCGCTTCAGCTACCTCGACCGTCCGAGCCCGCCGCGCGGCCCGGCGTTCGCGCACACCAGCGTGGGCGCCGCCGTCCACAACGCCCTGGCGCGCTGGTGGGACGAGCCGCTGGCCCGCCGCACGCCCGAGCGCGCCGCGGAGCTGGTGGCCGGCGCCTGGACGCCGTGGACCACGGCGGGCTTCCGCGACGCCGCGCAGTCCGAGGAGCACCGCCGCCGCTCGCAGGAGGCGGTCGCCGCCTACGCCGAGCGCCTCGACCCGACCGCCGAGCCCGTCGGCGTCGAGCGGACCGTCGCCGCGCCGACCCAGCGGCTGGCCTTCTCCGGCCGCGTCGACAGGATCGACCGCCGCCCTCGCGAGGACGGTGACGGCGACGAGCCCGTCGTCGTCGACTACAAGCTGGGCCGCCGGGTCCCCGACGACGACGACGCGCGCTCCTCGATGGCCCTGGGGCTGTACGCCGTGGCGGTCTCGCGCACGCTGCGCGCCCGCTGCCGGCGCGTCGAGCTGCACCACGTGCCGACCGGCGCGGTGGCGGTGGCGGAGCACACCGACGCCTCCCTGGAGCGCGTCGTGCGCCG
Source organism: Actinomycetales bacterium (assembly GCA_022701985.1). Lineage (GTDB taxonomy): Bacteria > Actinomycetota > Actinomycetes > Actinomycetales > Quadrisphaeraceae > Quadrisphaera. The sequence continues at coordinate 5,243 of JAKONK010000244.1, read as the reverse complement.
GGCCGAGTCGATCGCCAGCGACGCCGTGCGGGCGCAGGCGGCGCTGGACGCCGGGACGGACCGCGACGAGGCGTTCCCCGCCACGCCGTCGGCGCTGTGCGCGTGGTGCGACTTCCGCCCGTCGTGCCCGACGGGTCAGCGGTCAGCCCCCGCCAAGGAGACCTGGGCGGCGCTCGAGCCCCTCGGCTGAGGCGCCCTGGCGAGCCGGCGGCTCAGGCGGCGCGGTCGGCCATGAGCGCCACCGCGCGCTTGCGGTGGTCGGACGGCTCCACACCGGGCACCCGGCCCTCGGAGCGCAGCAGCGCCACCCGCAGCGCGCGCAGCCCCGCCGTCGTCGCGGCGTCGGTGGGAGCGGTCGCCAGCTCGGGGAGGGCGAACATGCGACGCGCCCACGCCGGCAGGGAGGCCATCGCCAGCCCGGACACACCCAGCCAGACGGGGACGGCCGGCGTGGTCAGCGCCACCCGCGGCGCCATCGGCGGTGCGAGGACGTACGAGGCGGCCTCGCGCGCCTCGCGCGTGACCGCCAGGTGCGGCCGCACCTCGGTGAAGTAGTCGTCGAGGTCCCCGCGGCTCGCCGGCACCACCTCGCGGCGGACGCCCACCAGCTCGGCGGAGACCACCTGCTCGGCCACGTACCGGTCGGCGTCCCCGCGTCCCAGGGCCTGCGAGGGGGTGCGACCCCGCGAGACGACGTCGAGGATGCTCTCGACCAGCGAGCAGTGGATCCACAGCAGCAGGTCCTCGTCGTCGGCGCCGTACTCCAGCCCCGTCGCGGGGTCGGTGCCGCGGATGCGCGCGTGGATGGCGCGCACCACCGCCGCGGCCCGCTCGGCCTCCTGCCGGGAGCCGAACGTCGTCGTGTCGACGTACTCACCGGTGCGGTGGAGGCGTCCCCACGTCTCCTCCTTGAACTTCGACCGCGTGGCGACCACGTGCATCGCGAGGGGGTGCAGCGCCTGCAGCAGCAGCGCCCGCAGGCCGGCGGGGCCCACCAGCGGGTCGGTGTGGAGGCGCCACGTCACGCTGTCCGGACCGAAGAAGCCGTCGTCCTGCACCCCACCAGCGTCCGCCGCCGTCGAGGACTGCGCGACCCGGAGGCCGCGCACCCCTCAGGGCAGGGGCACGACGCGCGCCAGCACGCCCCCGTCGACGTCGACCCGGCTCGCCAGGAGCGGCTGCGGGGCCACCGCCGGACCCGCGGCGACCGAGCCGTCGACCAGGCGGAAGGCGCTGCCGTGCCAGGGGCAGACGAGGCACGCCTCGCCGTGCTCGCGGGTGACGCGGCCCCCGGAGAGCGGACCCGCCAGGTGGCTGCAGCTGTCGGCGAGCACGGACACGCCGGCGGCGGTCCGCACCACGACGACGGGCACGTCGCCCACGTGCCCCTGCACCGGCTCGTCGACGACGAGCTCGTCGTAGGCGGCGACCCGGTGCCAGCCCTCGGGGGCCACGTGCGGCACGTGCTCGGCGTGGGAGGCGCCCGCGGCCCAGCGGTACGACAGGTGACCGCCGAGCGCAGCGCCCAGCGTCGCCGTGGAGATCCCGGCCAGCGACAGCCAGCGCGCGCTCGTCGTCCTGCCGCGCCAGCGCTGGACCAGTGAGGCGACGAACACGGCGGTGGCGGTGTAGTTGCTGGCCGCGTGCACGAGGCCGAGGCGCTGCTGGTCGGGGTGCAGCTCGGCCCAGTCGGTCCACCCGGAGGCGATCGTGGGCAGCGCGGTCACGACCCCGGCGCCCGCCAGGGCAGCGGCGGTGGCGTCGGCGCCGTCCGCGAGGTCGTCGGGCACGAGCCCGGCCAGGGAGAGGGCGTCGACGGCCGCGGCGCTCGTCCACGACCCGACCACGAACTGGGCGAGGACGGGGTGCAGCGGGTGCCCCAGCCAGGTGCCGTGCAGGAGGTCGGCGAGCCAGCGCGGCTCGACGGCGCGGACCAGGTCGCGCGCCGGGGCCGCGACGGCGTCGAGCCCCGTCCAGTGGACCGGCGCGTCGAGCAGCCTCAGCAGCAGCGGCCGGGTGGCTGCTGTGGCGGAGGGGCGCTGGCCCGGGTGAGAGGTGGTGGGGTCAGCGCTCATCGAGCGCCTCGCTGCTCGAGCATGCCGCTGATGCTGCCCCGAGGTGGTGGCCTCGGCGAACCGATCACGAGGTGGGCCCGAGACGACCGAGGAGGTCCGGCCCGCGGGGCGAGCCGGACCTCCTCGGTCGTCGACGGGGGTGCGACGGGTCAGTCGCCCGAGGTGCCACCCGCCGGAGCGGACTGCTCGGCAGCGGAGCCCTCGGCCGACGCCTCGCCCGAGCCCTCGCCCGAGCCCTGCGAGCGACCGCGGCCGCGGCCACCGCGGCGGCGGCGGCGGCGGGGGGCCTCGGAGGACTCCCCGGCGTCAGGACCGTTCTCGCCCGCGCCGCCGGAGCGGTCGGGCAGGGCGATCTGGTCGAGGCTCGTGGGCTCGCTCCCGCTGGCGCTGCTGGAGCCGTCGGCGGGGCCGGTGGTCGGCGCCGCCGCGTCGCTGGCCCCGCCCTCGGTGCCGCGCCCGCCGCGACGGCGACGGCGCTGGCGCTCTCCGCCGGCTTCGCCGCCCTCGGCACCGTCGGTGCCCTCGGTGCGCCGCGCGCGCTCCGGGCGCTCCGACCGCTCACCGCGCGCAGGTCGCTCGGCGCCCTCGGCCCGGGGGCCGCGCTCCGAGCGCTCGCCGTCGCGACCGCCCCGGCCACCCCGACCGCCGTCGCGTCCGCCGTCACGGCCCCCGCGGCCGCCGTCGCGGCTGTCGCGACCGCTGCGGCCGCCGTCGCGGCGTCCGGTCTCGCCGAGGTCCTCGAGGACCTCCGCGTCCAGGCCCTCGCGGGTCTGCGCGGACTTCGGCAGACGGCCCTTCGTGCCCGCGGGGATGCTGAGCTCCTCGAACAGGTGCGGGGAGGTCGAGTAGGTCTCGACGGGCTCGGGGATGCCCAGGTCGAGGGTCCTGTCGATCATGCCCCAGCGGTGCAGGTCGTCCCAGTCCACGAAGGTCACCGCGGTGCCCGTGGCGCCCGCGCGGCCCGTGCGGCCGATGCGGTGCAGGTAGGTCTTCTCGTCCTCGGGGCACTGGTAGTTCACGACGTGCGTGACGTTGGTGACGTCGATGCCGCGGGCGGCGACGTCGGTGGCGACGAGCACGTCGACCTTGCCGTTGCGGAACGCGCGCAGCGCCTGCTCGCGGGCGCCCTGGCCGAGGTCTCCGTGGAGGGGGGCGGCGGCGAAGCCGCGGTCGATGAGCTCGTCGGCGACCTTCGCGGCGGTCCGCTTGGTGCGGGCGAAGACGATGGTCAGCCCGCGGCCCTCGGCCTGCAGGATGCGCGCCAGGACCTCGACCTTGTCCATCGCGTGGGCGCGGTAGATGAACTGCGTGGTCGCCTTGACGGTGGCGCCGTCGTCGTCGGGGTCGGCGGCGCGGATGTGGGTCGGCTGGCTCATGTAGCGCCGGGCCATCGCGACCACGGGGCCGGGCATGGTGGCCGAGAAGAGCAGGGTCTGGCGGCCGGCCGGCGTCATCGAGAGCAGCTTCTCGACGTCGGGCAGGAAGCCCAGGTCGAGCATCTCGTCGGCCTCGTCCAGCACGACGGCGCGGGCCGCGGCCAGGCTCAGGTGGCCCTGCTGGGCGAGGTCGAGCAGGCGGCCGGGGGTGCCGACGACGACCTCGACGCCGCGCTGCAGCGCCTCGACCTGAGGCTCGAACGCGCGCCCGCCGTAGATGACGAGCACGCGGGCGGCGCGGTCGGTGGCGGCGCGCTCCAGGTCGCGGGCGACCTGGACGGCCAGCTCGCGGGTCGGGACGACGACCAGCGCCTGGGGCTTGCCCGGCAGGTCGAGGGCGTCCCAGCCGGGCTCGCCCGGGCCGACGACGCGCTGGACGACCGGCACGCCGAAGCCGAGGGTCTTGCCGGTGCCGGTCTTGGCCTGGCCGATGATGTCGTGGCCGGCCAGGGCCACGGGCAGCGTCATCGCCTGGATCGGGAACGGGTGGGTGATGCCCGCCCGGTCGAGCGCCGCGACGATGGCCGGCTGCACGCCGTAGTCGGCGAAGGACTTCTGCGCCAGGACCTCGGGGGCGGGGGTCTCGACGTCGGCGTCGATGATCGCGTCCTCGGGGAGGGTGGAGCGGTCGACCTGCTCGACCTGCTCGGGCTGCTCGGTCGGCTGGGTGGTGGTGTCGGACTGGACGTCCGTGGTGTCGGGCACGCGTGGCCTCACGTCTCGGTGGCGGGGCCGTGCTGTCGGGCGTCGGGCACCGGTCGGTTCGACGGCGCTCATCGACGGGACCGCCCCGCGGCGGTTCGGCTGCCGATCGTGGCAGCGACCGGTCGACCGAGGTTGTCGGTGCCCATGCTACCGGCGGTCTGCCCGCGGCCCCGGCGCGGCCGCCGCCCTAGGGTGCAGGTCATGACGTCAGCACCCCCGTCCGGCGCCGACGGCGCCCGCGAAGCCGAGGTCGACCTGCTGGGCGCGCTGGCCTACGGAGAGCTCACCGGCTTCCTCCGGCTCTCGCAGGACGCGGGCTCGGCGCCGGCGCTGGTGCAGACCGCTGAGCTCGGGGCCCTCGCCGTCGAGGAGTTCCAGCACTACCAGCTGCTGTCCGAGCGCCTGGTCGAGCTCGGGGCCGATCCGCAGGCGGCGATGCGGCCCTTCGTGGCCGCGGTCGACGCCTACCACGAGCGCACCACCCCCAACGACTGGCTCGAGGGCCTGGTCAAGGCCTACGTCGGCGAGGGCATCGCCACCGACTTCTACCGGGAGATCGCGGCGTACGTGCCCTCTCCGACGCGCGACCTGGTGCTGCGCCTGCTCGACGAGACCAGCGGGGCGGAGTTCGTGGTCGGGGCGGTGCGCGAGGCCACCGCGCGCGACCCGCGCGTCGCCGGCCGCCTGGCGCTGTGGGGCCGCCGGCTCGTGGGGGAGGCCCTCAGCCAGGCCCAGCGGGTCGCCGCCGACCGCGACTCCCTCGCCGCGCTGCTCGTCACGGGCGGCGGCGCGGGCACCGACCTGCTGGCGGTCGGCAAGATCTTCAGCCGGATCACCGAGAACCACGTGCGCCGGATGCTCCGGCTCGGCCTCACCGCCTGACGGGCCCCCGGGACCCGAGACCCGTGGCCGGCACCCAGCGGGGCACCGGCCACGAGCGGGTCGGGTCAGCGGGCGCCGAAGCCGACCCGGCTCTTCTCCTCCGAGCCGATCTCCACGAAGGCGATGGCCGGGCCCGGGACCAGCA
>JAKONK010000241.1 GCA_022701985.1 Actinomycetales bacterium | reverse complement strand
CGTGCTCGTCGCACAGGTCCAGGAAGCGCGGGTGGGGCGGGTAGTGGCTGGTGCGGACGGCGTTGACGCCGTGCTGCTTCATCAGCAGGACGTCGGCCAGGTCCTCGGCGGGGGTGGTGGAGCGGCCCCGGTCGGCGCTGACCTCGTGGCGGTTCACGCCCCGCATGAGGGTGCGGGCGCCGTTGACGGTGAAGACGTCCCACTCACCGTCCTGCGCCGGGACGATCGCGACCGTCCGGAAGCCGACGCGCAGCCGCACCCGCTCGCCCGCGGTGACGACCTCGGCGTCGTACAGGCGCGGTGACTCCGGGCTCCACGGGTCGACGGGGACGACGGCCTCCTCGCCCGCGGCGAGGTCGAGGCCCAGCTCGGGCACGAGCACCCGCGCGCCGGCGCCGCCGGTCACCTCGACGCGCAGCGCGCCGGTGCCGGCGGAGCGGTCGTAGCCGGCGTGGACGTGGACGTCGTCGACGCCCCCGGCCGGGCGGGCCAGCAGCGCCACGTCGCGGAAGATCCCCGACAGCCACCACATGTCCTGGTCCTCCAGGTACGACCCCGAGGACCACTGGTGCACCCGGACGGCGACCACCGCGGGGCTGCCGTCCGAGGCACCGGTGAGGGCGCCGGTGACGTCGAACTCCGACGCCAGGCGCGAGCCGACCGAGCGGCCCACCTCGGTGCCGTCGACCCAGACGCGGAAGGCGGAGTCGACACCCTCGAAGCGCAGCACAGCGCGACCACCCGCAGCGAGGACGTCGGAGAACGCCTCGGTGAGCTGCACCGTGGTCCGGTAGTCGCCGGTGGGGTTCTCGTCGGGCACGAACGGCGGGTCGACCGGGAAGGGGTACTGGACGTTGGTGTAGGCGGGCCGGCCCCAGCGGCCGTCGGTGTTCGCGGGGTCGAGCTGCCAGTGCCCCGGGACGGTGATGACGTCCCACGCGGCGTCGTCGAACGCGGGCTGCGCGAAGGACTCCTCGACGTCGGCCCGCGGGCTCCAGCGGAAGCGCCAGCCGCCCGAGAGGTCGACCCGGGGTGCGTCCGAGCGGAGCGCAGCCCGGGCCGGGAGCACGCCGCGGGAGGGCGCGTGCCCCTCGTACCAGCGAGGACGGGTCACGACGTCGTGAGCGCTCACCGGCACCACTGTGCCGCACGGCCCCGGACGCGCCAGAGGGCGGCACCCCCTCACGGGGGTGCCGCCCTCTGGACTGTCAGCCGAGGTGGCTGAGCGGACGGATCAGAAGTCCATGCCGCCCATGCCGCCGTCGCCACCGGCCGGGGCCGCAGCGGCCTTCTCCGGCTTGTCGGCGATGACGGCCTCGGTGGTGAGGAACAGCGCCGCGATGGAGGCGGCGTTCTGCAGCGCGGAGCGCGTCACCTTGGCCGGGTCGATGATGCCCGAGGCGACCATGTCGACGTACTCGTTGGTCGCGGCGTTCAGGCCCTGGCCAACGGGGAGGTTGCGCACCTTCTCCGCCACGACGCCGCCCTCGAGGCCGGCGTTGACCGCGATCTGCTTGAGCGGGGCCTCGATGGCGACCTTGACGATGTTCGCGCCGGTCGCCTCGTCACCCGAGAGCTGCAGGTCGGTGAAGGCCTTGGAGCCGGCCTGGATGAGGGCGACGCCGCCGCCGGCGACGATGCCCTCCTCGACGGCCGCCTTGGCGTTGCGGACGGCGTCCTCGATGCGGTGCTTGCGCTCCTTGAGCTCGACCTCGGTGGCCGCGCCCGCCTTGATGACGGCCACGCCGCCGGCGAGCTTGGCGAGGCGCTCCTGCAGCTTCTCGCGGTCGTAGTCGGAGTCGCTGCGCTCGATCTCGGAGCGGATCTGGTTGACGCGACCGGCGATCTGGTCGGCGTCGCCAGCACCCTCGACGATGGTGGTCTCGTCCTTGGTGATGACCACCTTGCGGGCGCGGCCCAGCAGGTCCAGGCCCGCGGTGTCGAGCTTGAGGCCGACCTCCTCGGAGATGACCTGGCCGCCGGACAGGATCGCGATGTCCTGCAGCATCGCCTTGCGGCGGTCGCCGAAGCCCGGCGCCTTGACGGCGGCGGAGCGGAAGATGCCGCGGATCTTGTTGACGACGAGCGTGGCCAGGGCCTCGCCCTCGACGTCCTCAGCGATGATCACCAGGGGCTTGCCCGACTGGGTGACCTTCTCGAGCAGGGGCAGCAGGTCCTTGACCGAGGAGATCTTGGAGTTCGCGATGAGGACGTACGGGTCCTCCAGCACGGCCTCCATGCGCTCGCCGTCGGTGACGAAGTAGGGCGAGATGTAGCCCTTGTCGAAGCGCATGCCCTCGGTGAGCTCGAGCTCGAGGCCGAAGGTGTTGCTCTCCTCGACCGTGATCACGCCCTCCTTGCCGACCTTGTCCATCGCCTCGGCGATGAGGTCGCCGATGGCGGGGTCGGCGGCGGAGATCGAGGCGGTCGCGGCGATCTGCTCGCGGGTCTCGACGTCGACGGCGTTGGTGAGCAGCTGCGCGGAGACGGCGGCGACGGCCGCCTCGATGCCGCGCTTGAGGGCCATCGGGTTGGCGCCGGCGGCGACGTTGCGCAGGCCCTCGCGGACCATCGCCTGGGCCAGGACGGTGGCGGTCGTCGTGCCGTCACCGGCGACGTCGTCCGTCTTCTTGGCGACCTCCTTGACGAGCTCGGCCCCGATCTTCTCGTACGGGTCCTCGAGCTCGATCTCCTTGGCGATCGAGACGCCGTCGTTGGTGATCGTGGGGGCGCCCCACTTCTTCTCCAGGACGACGTTGCGGCCCTTGGGGCCGAGGGTGACCTTGACGGCGTCAGCGAGGGTGTTCATACCCCGCTCGAGACCGCGACGGGCCTCCTCGTTGAAGGCAATGGTCTTCGCCATGAGCGGTGCTCCTCCGGAACGGGTGGCGTATCAGGCGGTTCGGGTGGTGCTGCCGGCCGGCCGGGTGCCCGCGACGGACGCCGCCGTCCCTCCGGGCCTGCACCCGGGGGCCTGCGGCTCACCCAGCACGGCCGGGGAGCGCTGGGCTCCCAGGTCCTGTGCTGGCACTCGGGGTCGCCGAGTGCCAGGCACCAGATTGGCACTCTCGCCCGCCGAGTGCAAACGTCCCACCCCTGCGGACGCGACCCCGGGCACGACGACGGCGCCGCCCCCCGCGGGGGACGGCGCCGTCGGAGGTGCGCGTCAGGCGCCGGCGAGGCGGACCGCCTCGGCCTGCGGGCCCTTCTGGCCGGTGCCGACCTCGAACTCGACGGCCTGGCCCTCCTCGAGGGAGCGGTAGCCGTCCATCTGGATGGCCGACCAGTGCACGAAGACGTCCGGGCCACCGTCGACGGTGATGAACCCGTACCCCTTCTCGGCGTTGAACCACTTGACGGTTCCGAGTGCCATTCAGTGCTCCTGCTGTGGTGCGGTGGTCGGGGAAGGGCAGTGCGCCCGGCCCCGGGTCTGGAGTCCGTGGGCGCGAAGGCCCGGTGAAACCCCCCGCCGCGCGCAGCTGGAGGAGACGACAGCGACAGAACTGCTCGACCGAGCCGCAGGGTAGCGGGGTCGACCCCGCCGTGGCGAGGGCCGACGCCCAGGTCAGCGCCGTGGAACGGGTGTCGGCCGACGTCGGCGCGATCATGTCCCCCGCACGGGGACGGACCTCAGCGCAGGACGGCGGTGAGGGTCCCGGCGGTCGCGGAGGCGTCCAGGACGGCCTCTCCGGCCACGGTGCCGGCGAGCGCGGTGGCGCCGGCCTCGAGGTCGGCGGAGGGGTAGAGGACGACCGTGGAGGTGTGCGCCGAGCGCTGGGCCGAGGACGCGTTGCCGGTGCTGGAGACCGTCCAGCCGGCGGCCTCGACGGTCGCCGCGGTGGTGGCCGCCAGCCCCTTGGTCCCGGTGCCGTTGAGCACGACGACGGGCGTGGAGCGGTCCACCTCGGCCGCGGGGGCGGGGGCGGGCTCGCTCGGGGCGTCGCCGGAGCCGGCGGCGGCGTCCGCGGGGGCGCCGTCCGCGGGCGCGCCCGCGGCCTGCGCGTCGGCGGAGGGAGCGGCGCTGGAGGCGGCGACCGCGGCCCCGCCCAGGTCGAGCGCCGCGTACCCGGCGACACCGGCGACGGCGACGACGGCGGCCACCACGAGCGGGGCCACGAACCCGTGGGAGCGCGGCGGGGCGGCGCGGTGGGCGCCGCGGCGACCGTCGCGCGGCGGGTCGACGGCGTCGAAGTCGTCACGCGGGTACGGCGAGGTCACGGTGACGACGGTACGTGCTCACCCGGTCACGGATGGGCGTTTTCGGGCAGGTGGGAGGCGTGTCGGCGCAGCGGTGCCGGGTGTCAGCCGAGGTCGAGGTCGCGCCCCGCCGTCCGCTCCGCTCGCAGCCGCCGCAGCCTGCCGACCAGCACGGGGTCGGCCGCGAGCGCCTCGGGGTCGTCCAGGAGGGCGTTGAGCACCTGGTGGTAGCGCGTCGAGGACAGGTCCAGCTCGTCGCGCACCGCCTGCTCCTTGGCGCCCCGGCGCCGGAAGGTGCGCCGCTCCATCTCCAGGACGGCGAGGTCCCGCTCCGACAGCGCCACCGGAGCACTCTGGCAGAAGACCGGTGGACCGGTCGTGGCGCGCCAGCCGCGCGGGCGGGCGCCCGGCGGGCGGCGGGCGGGGTCGCAGGCGCCCGCCTAGCGTGGCCGCGTGGCGATCGACCCCCTCTCGACGGTGCACCCCAGCTGGGCGCGGGCGCTGGCCCCCGCGGAGGGCGACCTGGCGCGCCTGGAGGAGGAGCTGGCCGCCCGCCGGGCCGCCGGCGAGGAGGTGCTGCCGGCACCCGAGCACGTGCTGCGCGCCTTCGCCCAGCCGCTCGACGACGTGCGCGTGCTGCTCCTGGGGCAGGACCCCTACCCCCGCCCGGGGCACGCGGTGGGGCTGGCCTTCTCCGTGGCACCGCAGGTGCGCCCGCTGCCCCCCACGCTGCGCAACCTCCTCAAGGAGCTCAGCGCCGACACGGGCGTCCCGGCTCCGACGACGGGAGACCTCTCCCCCTGGGCCGACCGCGGCGTCCTGCTTCTCAACCGCGTGCTGACGGTGCGCGCCGGCGACTCCGGCTCGCACCGCCGCCTCGGGTGGGAGCGCGTCACGGACGCCGCGGTGCGGGCGCTGGCGCAGCGGGGCGGACCGCTGGTGTCGGTGCTGTGGGGCCGCGACGCGCAGACCGCGGCGCCGCTGCTGGCCGGGACGGAGGTGATCACCGGGGTGCACCCGAGCCCGCTGTCGGCCTCGCGCGGGTTCCACGGGTCGCGGCCGTTCAGCGCCGTCGACGCCGCCCTGGCCGCCCAGGGCGCGGACCCCGTCGACTGGTCGCTGCCCTGAGCAACCACCCGGTGCGCGGTGCGCCGGGTCAGGTGGCTAGCGTGCGCGGGTGATCGCCCCCGGGGTCGTGCGCCGCTACGTCGCCGTCGGCGACTCCTTCACCGAGGGCCTGGACGACCCCGACCCCGCCTCCCCCGGTCGCCACCTCGGGTGGGCGGACCGGCTCGCCGTCCTGCTGGACGACGACGCCCGCGCCGCGGGAGAGCGCCTCGAGTACGCGAACCTAGCCGTCCGCGGTCGCCGCCTGCCGCAGGTCCTGGCCGAGCAGCTGCCGCGGGCCCTGGAGCTGGCGCCCGACCTCCTGAGCCTCAGCGCCGGCGGCAACGACATCCTGCGCCCGGGCGCCGACGTGGACGCCCTGGCCGCCGCGCTGGACACCGCGGTCGCCGCGGCTCGTGCGGCCGGGACTCGCGTGCTGCTGGTCACCGGGTTCGACCCCGGCGGCCTGCCGGTGGTGCGCTGGACCCGCGGGCGGGTGGCCGCCTTCAACCTGCACGTCTGGGCGGTCGCGCAGCGCCACGACGCGCTCGTGCTCGACCTGTGGTCGATGCGGGCCCTCTACGACGCCCGCCTGTGGGTGCCCGACCGGATCCACCTCGCGCCCGAGGGGCACCGCCGGGTGGCGCTGCTGGCGGCCGCCACCGTGCGCGGGCTGCACGGGGACCAGCTGAGCAGGGCCGAGCAGGAGTGGTCCAGGCCGCTGGGGCCGCAGGAGCGCCGCGGACGCGCGGCCCGGGCAGCCGACGACCTCGCCTGGGCGCGCACGCACCTGGCGCCCTGGGTGCGGCGCCGCCTCGAGGGACGCTCCAGCGGTGACGGCGTGACCGCCAAGCGCCCCGAGCCGCTCCCCCTGCAGCGCTGAGGCCGTTGCGGCCGAGGTCGCCGGGGCCGGTGGGGTCCGCGCGACACGTCGCCGCGACACGTCCCGAAAGCCGCCCCTGGGAAGGGCCTGCGTGCCACCATCGACGCATGAGGACCGACCGGCTGCCGCGGACCCCCGGGGCTGCCGCGGGCTCCACCCCCGCTCTGGTCGGGGAGGTGCCCGAGGGCGCCTTCCACGGGTCCACCTCGCCGACGGGCATCCCGCTGTCGACGTTCCTCCCGTCCCCCGCCGTCCCGGCACCGGCCGCGCCGCGGACCGCGGACGCCGAGCGCACGGCCGTCGCCCCGGCGGTGCCGGCGCCCGAGGCCCGCGGTGAGCGCCGGCGCTGGTCGCGCTCGACGCCCGCCTCGCCCTCGTCGGCGTGGGACGCCCCCGCCGCCCCGGGCCCCGTCGTGGTGCCGCCCCCGGGCCGGGCCCAGACCCCCGTGGTGCTGCCGCCGACCCGTCGCGCGTCGGGCCCCACCGGCCCCGCGCCCGCTCCCCGTGATGCCGCAGCGCGCTGGGACGCCGCTGAGCACGACCTCCCCCGCCACGAGGCCGCCCGCCACGAGGCCGCTCCGACCGCCGCCGCGCCCGCCGCCGCTCCGACCGCCGCGGCGCCGTCGCGCGAGCGCGCCCCCCGCAGCGCGGTGCGCCCCGAGGCGCCCGAGCGCGCCATCCACCTGCTGGGCCTGGCCCAGGACCACGCCGAGCGCGTGCGCGCCGCGGCGGACGCCGACGCGGCCAGCCTGCGCCGGACCACCACCGCCGAGGCGACCCGCCTGCGCCAGGAGGCCGAGCGCGAGGCCGCAGCCCTGCTCGAGCGCGCCCGCGCCGAGGCCGGGGCCCTGCGCGACGAGGCGGAGGAGCACGCCCACCACCTGCCGGCCCGCGCCGCGCACGAGGCGGAGCGCCTGGCCGACGAGGCCCGCCGGGACGCCGACGCGGTCCGCGCCGCCGCCGAGGCGCACGCCGCACGGGTCCGCCGCGGCGCGGACGCCGAGGCGCGCTCGCTGCTGGAGGACGCCCAGCACGAGAGCGTCGAGCTGCGCGGCGAGGCCGCCCGGCTGCGGCAGGAGGCCGCTGACCTGTCCGCCGCGGTCACCGCGCTGCGCTCCGAGCGCGAGCAGGTCTCCGCGGAGGTCACCGACCTCACCGGGCGCGTCGAGGACGCCATGGCCGAGGCCCACGCCGAGGCCTCGCAGATCGTCGAGGACGCCGCCGAGCAGGCCTCCCTGGTCGTGTCGGCCGCCGCCGACACCGCCGACGCCATGCTCGCCCAGGCCCAGGTCGACGCCGCCGAGGCCGAGCGCCTGGCCCGCACGGCCCACGAGCGCGCCAGCGCCGAGGGCGACCGGCTGCTCGCCGGCATGCGCGCCGAGGCCGACCAGCTGATGGCCGCCACCCGCGAGGCCTCGGCCCGGGAGCGCGCCGAGGCCCTCGCCGAGGCCGACACCGTCCGCGAGACGGGCCAGATCGAGGCGCAGCGCGCCACCGCCGAGGCGTACGGGCAGGCCGAGCGCGTGCTCGCCGCAGCGGCCGCCGACGCCTCCGCCGCCCGTCGCGAGGGCGAGGCCGAGCTGGCCCGGGCGCGCGCCGAGGCCGCTGCCGAGCGCGAGCAGGCCGCCGACGAGGCGCGCCGCGTCCGGGCCGCGGCCCGCCGCCAGGCCGAGTCCGAGCTGGCGGCGGCCGCCGAGCAGACCGCCTGGACCACCAGCACCGTCGACGCGCTGCTCGCCGCCGCCGAGGACGAGGCCCGCACCACCCGCAGCCGCGGGCACGCCGAGGCCGCCGAGTCGGTGCGCCGCGCCCGGGTGCGCCTGCAGGCCGTGATGGGCGCCGCCAGCCAGCGCGTCCGGGCCCGCCTGGGGGGCCTGGAGGAGGAGGCCGCCGAGCTGCGCGCCGGCGCCGTGGCCGAGCTGGAGTCAGCGCGCCGCGAGGCGGTGCGCCTGGTGCGGTCGGCCCGCGAGGACGCCGAGCGCGTGCTCGGAGCGGCCGGCGCCGCGGAGTCGACCGCCCGCGAGCGGGCCCAGCGGCGCGCCGAGGAGGCCGACAGCGGTGCTCGCGCCCTGCGCGCCCGCGTGGCCGACGAGGTCGCCCGCACCCAGCGCGAGGCCCAGGAGGCCCGCCGCGAGGCGCGCGCCGAGGCCGTGCGCGTGGTGCTGCAGGCCCGCGCCGAGGCCGACCGCGAGCGGACCGCCGCCCGCGCCGAGCGCGACCGGCTGACCCAGGAGGTGGCGGAGCTGGTGCGCCAGCGCGAGGCCGCCGCCGCCGAGCTCGGCCAGCTCTCCGGCATCGTCGACGCCCTGGCCGTGCCCGGCCGGCGCTCCAGCAGCCAGCCGCTGCAGCCCCTGCAGCCCGTCGACGCCTCCCGCGTTCGGGCCTCGGGGCCGGTGGTCCCCGCCGCCCGGCCCGTGGTGCGCCCCTCCGTGCGCCCCCACGACCAGCCCGCCTCCGACGACGAGTGGCTGCGCCGCCCCCGCTGACGCCAGCCCTCCCGCGACCCCGCTGACCGGGCGCGCAGGCGGACCGTCCCCCGACCCGGGGACCCTCTGCCCGCGCGCCCGGCCGTGTCGGTGCACCAGACTGCTGCCGACCGCAGCCGACCGGGCCGCGAGCCCGCCGCCACCGGAGGCACCATGTCCGACGCCGGACCGTTCCGCTCCGTCCTGCGCGGGTACGACCCCGCCCAGGTCGACCGCCACGTGACCGACCTCGCCACCGCCCTCGAGGAGGAGCGCGCCGCTGCCGCGGACCTCGCCTTCCAGGTCCAGGCCCTCGAGCAGAGCCTGGTCGAGCGGGCCGCCCAGGACGCCGCGGAGCTGGTCCGCCCGGAGGCGCTCGCCCCCAGCTACGCCGACCTCGGCCACCGCGTGGCGCAGATCCTCTCGCTGACCGAGGAGGAGGCGCTCGACCTCCTGGCCCGCGCGCAGGCCGACGCCGAGGCGTTGCGCAGCGAGGCGGACGCGCACGCGCGGCTCGTGCGCGCCGACGCTGACCGCTACGACGAGGCGGTGCGCTCCGACGCCCGCGCCGAGGCCGAGCGGGTCCTGGCCGACGCGCGCCGGCGCGCCGACGACGTGGTGGACGGCGCCGAGCGCGAGGCCGCGGCCCTGCGCGAGGAGTCGGCAGCGGCGTGGGAGGACGCCCGCGCGCGCTCCGCCCAGGCGGCCACCGACTTCGAGCTGGCGCTGGCCACCCGCCGCCACCGCACGGAGGTGGAGGCCCAGGAGCTGCACCGCAGCCGCACGGAGGAGCTGGAGCGCGTGGAGCGGCTCGTGGCGCAGGCGCGCGACCGGGCCGACGCCGCCGACGCGGCGGCCGCCGACCGCGCCGAGGAGGTGCTGGCGAACGCCCGCCGCGAGGCCGACGAGCTGGTGGTGCACGCCCGTGACCGCGCGGCCGCGGTGCGCGCGGAGTCGGACCGCGAGCTGGCCGCCGCCACCGAGCGGCGCGACAGCATCAACGCCCAGCTGGCCAACGTGCGCCAGATGCTCACCACGCTCGCCGGCGGGTCCTCCGCGCCGTCCGGCTCGGTCCCGGTGACGGGCCTGGAGGACGACGGCACCGGCGACTTCGACGCCGACCTGGAGACCCGGGAGCGCGAGCGCAGCGCGCAGCAGGCCTGAACGGCCCCGTCGGCCGCTCCGGACCGCCCCTGGGCAGCCCCGGACCGGCCGCGGCGCTCAGGACTCGGCGTGCACCAGACGGGGGTACGCGCGGGCGTGGTGCACCAGCGGGGTCCCCCCGGCCACGGCGGTGACCTCGGGGCGGAGCAGCAGCAGCACGCTGTCACCGGCGTCGACGACGGAGTGGAACGGGCCGGCGAGCCGGGCGACGGCGCCGCGGAGCAGCGGAAGGCCGGTCTCGTCCCACTCCCAGGACCCGTCGTCGGGGAACCGCCCGTCCGCCGGGGCGGCGAATCGCCGCGCGAGGTGCTCCTGGGACTCCGACAGCAGGTGCACGGCGGCGCGGCCCTCCTGCAGCAGCGCGTCGAGGCTGGAGGAGGTGCGGGAGACGTTGAAGGACAGCAGCGGCGGGCCGACCGACACCGAGGCCACCGAGATGGCGGTGAAGCCGACGGGGCGCTCCGGGGAGCGGGTGGTCACGACCCAGGCGCTCGAGGCCACGGTCCGGAAGGCCCCCGGCAGGTCGACGACGGGTGCGGGGCGCGCAGCGGTCACGGTCACGGCTCATCTCCTCCATCGGTCCTGGCGGGAGCACCTGCCGTCCCGACGGTGCGGGGGCTGGTTGCTGCGGCGTCGACGAGCCAGGTCTCTCGGCCGCTCTGGATGGTCGCGACGATCGTGTCCCGGCGCGCCGCCCGTGTCAACGCGGGCGCACGGGACGGACGTCTAGCGTGTCGCCGTGCACCCCCTGCTCCTCGGCGTCGCGTCGCTGGTCGTCCTGGGCGCCGTCGCAGGGGTCGCGGGGCTGCTGCTGGCCCGCGGCCGGCGCGGTCCCGCCGCGTCCACGGCGGTCCTCGTCGGGGTCGTGGCCGCCTTCGCCGGGGCCTTCACCGGCTACCTGCTGGGCCCCAAGGGCGGTGGGGGCGCGTTCCTGACCGGCCCGGCGTGGACGGGCGCCGCGCTGGGCGCGGTCCTCGCCGTCGTGCTGCTGCTCTCGGTGCTGAGCCGGCGCCGGCCGCGGGCGTGAGCACCCCGCCGGCGGGCGCGGCGGCGTCTGCGCGCCGCCTGGCTCCGGGCCTGCTCGCCGCCGCCACCGCCACCGCCGCGGCCTTCGCCACGTCCCGGCTCGTCCCGGGCCTCGGGCCGACCACGGTCGCCGTCGTCCTGGGGCTGCTCGTCGCGAACGCCGGCCTCCAGCGCCCGGCGCTGGGCCCCGGCACCGCCTTCGCGAGCCGGCGCCTGCTGCGCACGGCGGTCGTGCTGCTGGGCCTGCAGCTGCCCCTGTCGGCGCTGGTCGCGCTCGGCTGGGAGGGCCTCGCGGTGGTGGTCGGCGTCGTCGTCGCCACCTTCGCGGGCACGCTCCTGCTCGGGCGGGCCCTGGGCGTCTCCCCCGCGCGGTCGCTGCTGGTCTCCACCGGCTTCTCCATCTGCGGGGCGTCGGCGGTCGCGGCCGTGGAGCCGCTGTCGAAGGCGCGCAAGGACGACGTGTCCACCGCCATCGCCCTGGTGACCCTGTGCGGCAGCCTGGCGATCCTGGTGCTCCCCCCGCTGCGGGGACCGCTCGGGCTCGACCCGGTCGCGTTCGGCGCCTGGACCGGCGCGAGCGTCCACGACGTCGGGCAGGTGGTCGCCACCGCGAGCCGCGTCGACGGCGCCCTGCAGACCGCCGTCGTGGTCAAGCTGGCGCGCGTGGCGATGCTCGCGCCGCTGGTGGCCCTGGTCGGCCTGGCGGCCCGCCGCGCCGCGCGGCTCGCCGCGGATGCCGGAGGGGACGGCGCGGGCGGGTCAGCGGGGCGGCGCGTGCCCCTGCTGCCGCTCTTCGTCGTCGGCTTCCTCGTGGCCGCGGGCGTGCGGACGGCGGGCGTGCTCCCCGCCGGCGCGCTCGAGGCGGCGCAGCTCGTGCAGACCGTGCTGCTGGTGGCGGCGCTCTACGCGCTGGGCACCGGGATCCGGCTCGGCGCGCTGGTGCGCACGGGAGGGCGGTCGCTGGTGCTGGGCCTCGCCTCGTGGGTGCTGGTGGCGGGGCTCGCCTACGCCGGGGTGCGCCTGCTCGGCC
This sequence comes from Actinomycetales bacterium, assembly GCA_022701985.1. Taxonomy (GTDB): domain Bacteria; phylum Actinomycetota; class Actinomycetes; order Actinomycetales; family Quadrisphaeraceae; genus Quadrisphaera. Next base: position 2,198 of record JAKONK010000241.1, on the reverse strand, counting down.
TCTGACCCGCAGGAGCACAGCGAGCACCCAGAGCGCTCCCGGGGAGGCGGCACCCGTGGTTCGATCGCTCCGTGGTGGCAGGTCAGGGCCGCGGGGCCCGCGGTGGAGGGGGCTCGGGGCACGTCCCCGAGGGGTGGTGGCAGCGCGCCGTCGCGGCGCACCCCGACCCCGTCGCCGTCCTGGGCCCGGGGTGGGAGGTGCTCTGGGTGAGCGACGCCGCCGCCACCGCGAGCGGGGTGGACGCCGAGGCCGTGCTGGGGCTGGTGCTGTGGGACGCGGTGCCCGGCACCTCGACCAGCCGGGAGCCCCTGCTGCGGGCGGCGCGCACCGGCCTGACCTCCACCTGGGAGGCGCGCATCGGCGGTCCGCGCTGGTACGAGCTGCAGGCGGTGCCCGTCGACGGGCTCGTGCTCGTCATCGCCCGCGACGCCGACCAGCGCCGGGCCGCGGCCGCCGAGCGCGAGGCGCTGCTGGAGCGCACCCGCACCCTCCTGGAGGTGTCCACCGCCCTGGCCGCGGCGCGCACCCTGGAGGAGGTCGCCGCGTCCGTGGTGGCGGTGGCCACCGAGCACCTCGGCGCCGACTACGGCGGCCTGTCGGTGCTGGAGCCGTCGGCCCGGCGGGTGCGCACGATCGCCCGGGCCCAGCTGCGGCCCGAGGTCGAGCAGGCCTGGGCCGACCTGCCGCTGGACCACCCCGGTCCGGCGCCCTGGGTCTGCCGGACCGGGAACGAGCTGGTCTTCGACGACCTGCGCGCGGTCCGCAGCCTGTTCCCCGACGTGGTGGAGCGGGTCGAGCGCTCCGGCCTGCGCTCCGGCGCCGTGGTGCCCCTGGTGGCCGAGGGGACCGTCGTGGGCTCGCTGACGGTGGGGTGGGCCGCCGAGCACGCCGTGCAGGCCGACCTCGACGTCGTGCGGGCCTTCGCCGCGTACACGGCCCAGGCGGTGCGGCGCGCGGTGCTGCTCGCCGACCGGACCAGCGCCGCCGAGGTGCTCCAGCGGGCCCTGCTGGCCCCGCTGCCCGAGTGCACCGGGGTCGAGCTGGCGGCGCGGTACCTGCCGGCGGCCAGCGGTGACCACGTGGGCGGCGACTGGCACGACGCCGTCCCGCTCGACGGCGGCCGCCTCGCCCTCGTGGTCGGCGACGCCGCGGGCCACGACGTCGCCGCGGCAGCGGTGATGGGCCGCGTGAGCGGGAGCGTGCGGTCCTTCCTGCTGGCGGTCGACGGTCCGCCGTCGCGCACCCTGCACGCCGTCGACGCCGTGATGTCGCGCCCGGGGCAGTGGGCCCCCACCAGCGCCGTCGTCGGCGTCCTGAGCCCTCCGCGGCCCGACGGGGTGCGCGGCCTGCGCTGGTCGAACGCCGGCCACCCCCCGGCGCTGCTGGTCCTGCCCGACGGGCGGACCACGGCCCTGGCGCGCACCCCCGAGCTGCTGCTCGGGGTGGAGGAGCACGCCGAGCGCTCCGACCACGTGGTGCCGGTCCCCCCGGGGTCGGTGCTGCTGCTCCACACCGACGGCCTGGTCGAGCGCCGCGACCGCGACCTCGACCTCGGGCTGGAGCGCCTGCGGGCGGCGCTCGGCCCCCTGGTGGCCGAGCACGCGGGAGCGCCGCTCGAGGACCTGCTCGACGCGGTGCTGGCGACGTGCCTGCCCGAGCGGCCCGAGGACGACGTGGTGCTGCTGGCGGCGCGCACGTCCTGACCGGGGCACCGGGAGCAGCGGTCGCGCGGCCGGACGCGGCCGTGCACGATGGCGGCGCACCGCTGGACGACCCGGTCCCACCGGGTCGGTCCGTCCGTCAGACCCCGGTCCCGTCCTGCGGACCGGCCGCGACCAGGAGGCCCCCCATGTCCCTCAACGACGACGACATCACCACGACCACGGGTGCGGCGGGCGCCGGCGGTGACGCCGACGCCGGCGACTCCGACGCCACCCAGGTCGACCCCTCCGGCTCCGACCCCGCGGGCGTGGACCCGGCCGGCGGCTCCGGCGGCGACGCCGACGCCGGCGACTCCGACAGCACCCAGGTCGACCCCTCCGGCTCCGACCCGGCCGGTGTGGACCCGGCCGGCGGCTCCGGCGGCGACGCCGACGCCGGCGACTCCGACAGCACCCAGGTCGACCCCTCCGGCTCCGACCCGGCGGGCGTGGACCCGGCGAACAGCTGACGTGACGGCTGAGCTCGAGCGCGAGCTG
>JAKONK010000231.1 GCA_022701985.1 Actinomycetales bacterium | reverse complement strand
TCCGGCCAGCAGCTGGAGCACGAGGCGCTGACCTCCTGGCCCGCGGGGCTGGTGCTGGCCGACCAGGTGGAGACCGCCGCGCCCGACGGGCGGCCCGTCGTGGGCTTCCCGAGCCTCGTCGTGGAGGCGGGCCGGACCGCGGTCCGGGTGCTCGCCACCGAGCCCGAGGCCGCAGCGGCGCACCCGGCGGGGGTGGCGCGCCTGGCGCGGACCGCGGTGGCCAACCCCACCAAGGCCCTGCTCGACGGGCTCGGCACCCCGGCCCGCCTGGCGCTGGCGCGCTCGCCCCACGGGAGCGTCGACGCGCTGCTCGCCGACTGCGCCGACGCCGCCGTCGACCACCTCGTGGCCACCCGCGCGCCCGCCGGCGGGCTCGGGGTCCGTGACGGCGCCGCCTTCGACGCGCTCCTGAGGGCCGTGCGGCCCGACGTGCTGGCCACGACGACGACCGTCCTCGGCCTGGTGCAGCGGGTGCTGAAGTCCGCGCGCGACGTCGAGCACGCCCTCGACAGGACCCCGGCGTCGCTGCCGCTGGTCGCGTCCCTGGCCGACGTCCGCGCGCAGCTCGGGGTGCTCGTGCCCGCGGGGTTCGTGGCCCGCACCGGGCTCGAGCGCCTGCCCGACCTGCAGCGCTACCTGCAGGCGCTGCTGCGCAGGCTCGAGGCGCTGGCCAGCCCCCAGGCGGTGCAGCGCGACAGGGACCGCACCGGCGTCGTCCAGCGGCTCGAGGCCGACCTGGAGCGCGCCGTCGCGGCGCTGCCGACGGCCCGCCGGACCGCCCGCGAGGTGCGGGCGGTCCGGTGGATGCTGCAGGAGCTGCGGGTCAGCCTCTTCGCGCAGACCGTCGGGGCCAGCGGCCCGGTGAGCGAGAAGCGGGTGTCCGCGGCGATCAGCGCCCTGCGCTGAGACCCCCGCTAGAAGACCCGCAGGGCGATCTCGGCGGGGGCGTCGAGCAGCTCCTTGATCTCGCTGTCGAGCTTGACCAGCGTGATCGAGGCGCCGGCCATGTCGAGCGAGGTGCAGTACTCGTTGACGTAGTTCTTGCCCACGGTGATGCCCTGGTCGGCCAGCCGCTGGTGGGCGATGCCGTAGACCAGGTACAGCTCGCTGATCGGGGTGCCGCCCAGGCCGTTCACCATCAGGGCGACCTCGTCACCGGAGGAGAACGGCAGGTCGGAGACGATGGGGTCGAGCAGGTTCGCGACCAGCACGTCCGCGCCGGCCATCTTCTCGCGCGACCGGCCCGGCTCGCCGTGGATGCCGACGCCGAGCTCGTACTCGTCGTCGGCGAGCTCGAACAGCGGGGAGCCCTTGGCCGGCGGGGTGCAGCTGGTCAGTGCCAGGCCCATCGTGCGGGTGACGGAGTTGACGCGCTTGCCGAGCTCGACGAGCTCCTCCAGGGAGGCGCCGCGCTCCGCGGCCGCTGAGACGGCCTTGATGACGAAGAAGTTGCCCGCCACGCCGCGCCGCCCGACCGTGAAGGAGGAGTCCTTGACCGCGACGTCGTCGTCGATCAGCAGGACGGCCACCTTGATGCCCTCGGCCTCGGCCATCTCCCGGCCCATGTCGAAGGCCATGCGGTCGCCGGTGTAGTTGTTCACCAGCAGCAGCACGCCCGCGTCGGAGGCCATGAGCTTGGCGGTCTCGTAGACGTAGTCCATGGGCGGGGCGGCGAAGACGTCACCGGGGCAGGCGGCGTCGAGCATGCCCGGGCCGACCGCCATGACGTGCGCCGGCTCGTGGCCCGAGCCGGAGCCCTGGACGATCGAGACCTTGCCCTTCACCGGGGCGTCGGCGCGCGCGATGAGGTTGTGCTCCGGGACGTACCGGAGGGTGTCGGGGTTGGCCAGAGCCAGGCCCCTCAGCATCTCGGGGACGAACTGCCTGGGGTCGTTGACGAACTTCTTCACCGTGGTCTCCTCGTCGAGCGGGTGGGTGGGTCTAGCGGGAGGCGACGGCCTCGGCCAGGACGGCGACGGCGGTGGCCCCGGCGTCCACGGAGCCGATGCTCCGCTCGCCGGAGTACGACGCCCGGCCGCGACGGGCCTGCATCGTGGAGGTGGCGTCCGCGGCGCGGCGGGCCTCGTCGGCGAAGGCGCGCACCGCCGCGGGGCCGTCAGCGCCCTCGGCGAGGGCCTTCTCCAGGGCGTCGGTGGCGGGGGCCAGGGCGTCGAGCAGGGTCTTGTCGCCGAGGTCGGCGCCGCCGCGGGTCTTGATGCCCTCGACGCCGGCGCGCAGCGCTGCGACCCACTGCTCGCCGGTGACGGTCTCGGAGCCCTTGACGGTGGTCCCGGCGCGCAGGAAGAGCGTCCCCCAGATCGGGCCGGAGGTGCCGCCGATGCGGCTGGTGATGACGAGGGCGACCTTCGTGAGGAAGGTGCCGGGGTCGCTGCGGTCGAAGTCGTCCCAGCCCGCCAGGACCTTCTCGAAGCCGCGGGCCATCGAGAAGCCGAAGTCGCCGTCGCCGGCCACGGCGTCGAGGTCGCTGAAGGCCTTCTCGTTGTCCACGACGGTCTGGGCGATGGTCCGCACGGCCGCGTCGACGTCGGCCTGGGTGCTCTTCACGGGTGCTCCTTCGGGGTGGGGGCGGGACCGGCCAGGACCTGCTCGAGCTCGGCCAGGTCGACCGGACCGCGGGGTCCGTGGTCGAGGTCGGGCACCACGAGGGCGGCGCCGGTGAAGTCCTCCTCGCCGGTGTAGCTGGAGGTGGTCACCACGCAGCGCAGCCCGGCGGCCAGCGCCGCGCGCATGCCGTTGCGGGAGTCCTCCACGACGACGACGTCGTCGGCGTCGACCCCCAGCTCGGCGACGGCGAGGTGGTAGATCGCGGGGTCGGGCTTCTTGGCGGGCACCACGTCGCCGGCGAAGACGGAGAAGTCGCGGGCGCGCTCGGGGCCGACGGCGTGCTCCAGCACCGCGCGCACCGACGCCTCCGCGGAGGTGGAGGCCACCGCGAGCGCCCAGCCGGCGGCGTGCGCCTCCTCCACGACCCTGGCGATGCCGGGGCGGGCGGGCATGTCGCCGCGGGCGACGGCCTCGGTGTACCTCGCGGTCTTGCGGCGGTGCAGGTCGGCGAGCAGCTCCTTCTGCCCGTCGGGGTCGGTGGGCAGGCCGTTGGCCGCGACGAACTCGGGGGTGAGCAGGCTCGCCATGCGCTCCTTGCCGCCGCCGATGCGCAGCTTCTCGGCGTAGTCGTCCTCCGACCACCTCACCGGCAGGCCCACCTCGGCGAAGGTGGCGTTGAAGGCGGGCAGGTGGCCGTCGCGCTCGGTGTCGGCGAGCACTCCGTCGCAGTCGAAGACCAGTGCCCTGCGCGCCATCAGGCGGCCCTGCCCGCGGAGCCGAACGTCTCGCAGAGGTTCCTGGTGAAGGCGACGACGTCGGCCTGGACGGCGGTGAACAGCGAGGGCGGGTCCCACCTGCTCTCGGCCTCGGCGCCGCGCAGGAAGTCCAGGGAGGACCTCATGTACCGCTCCTTGAGCCCGGTGGAGATGTTGACCTTCGCGCAGCCGCGGGCGATCAGGTCGTGGAACTGCTCGGTGCTGAGGCCGGTGCCGCCGTGCAGCGCGACCGGCACGCCCGTGGCCTCGACGATCGCGCTGACCTTGTCGGACTCCAGCGTCGGTGCGCTGGCGTACTGGCCGTGGGCGTTGCCGATGGCGGGGGCGAACACGTCGATGCCGGTGGCCCTCACGAACTCCACCTGCCGCTCGACGGCGAGGCGGCCGTCGGGGCCGACGGCCTCGGAGCCGACGCCGTCCTCGACGCCGATGCCCTCGATCTCGCCCTCGACGTGGGCGCCGGTGCGGCGGGCCTCGGCGACCACCTCGACCGTCTGCCGCTGGTTCTCGTCCAGGCTCAGCGAGTGCGCGTCGAAGAGCACCGAGTTCCACCCGCGCTCGAGGCACTCGGTGATGACGGCGCGGTCGGGGCAGTGGTCCAGGTGCAGCGTGACGGGCACCTCGATGCCCCGGGTCATCGCCGTCCACATCGCGAACAGCACCTCGGAGCCGATGCTCTTCACGGTCTTGACGCTGGTCTGCACGATGAGCGGCGAGCGGGCCTCGACGGCGCCGGCGAGGACGCCCTCCAGGGTGAGGTCGTTGAGGACGTTGACCGCCGGGACGCCGTAGCGCTCCCTCGCGGCCGGTCCGACGATGTCGGTGAGGGGGACGACGGGCATGCGCCGACGCTAGGTCGCCCGCGACGGGTTGCGGACCGGGGAAGTCCCCCGTCTGCGCGGGCCCGGGGTGGGGGTGATCCCCACCCTCACTGCAGGCGGGACGCCACCAGGGCCGTGCGGCTCGGGACGCCGTGCTTGCGCAGCAGCGACCCCACGTGCTTCTCGACGGTCTTGCGGGTGATCACGAGCTGCTCGGCGATCTGCCGGTCCGACCAGCCCCGTTCCAGCAGCGCCAGCACCTCCCGCTCGCGCGGGGTCGTCTCCACGGCGGGGGGCCCCTCCGGGACGACGGCGCGGTGCAGCGCCGCGGCGAGCTCGGCGGCGCCGACGTCGTCGGGCAGGGACTCCAGCGCCACCACCGGCACGCCGAGCTGCTGGTGGGGAGCCCTCATGAGGACGACGTGGGGGCGGGTGAGGGCCACCACGTCGGCCACCTCCTCGGCGCGGGCGACCTCCCCCACGACGCGGACGCCCGAGCCCGGCCGCGACAGGAGGGCCACCAGGCCGGCGCGGACCGCGGGCCTGGCGTCGACCACCAGGACGCCGGTGGCCGCGGGCGCCGGGCTGGACGCGGCGGGCAGGTGCAGGCGCAGGTGCGTCCCCCAGCCCGGGGTGGCGGTGACCTGCCCGGTGCCCCCGAGGCGCGTGGTGGCCGCGACCAGCTCGACCAGCTCCGCGTCGGGGGTCTCGCCGGTGCCGCCGTCGTCCTCCACCAGCAGCGAGGTGCCCTCGTCTCCGCGCACCAGCCCCACCCGCAGCCCCGCGGCGCCGGAGGCCGTGCCCAGGCGCAGCACCGCCGTCCGCAGCGCCAGCACGAGGTGGGCGCCGGCGTCGGGGTGCACCGGGCGGGGGGCTCCGGCCACCACCACCCGCACCGGCAGCCCGAGGGTCCGCTGGGCCCAGTCGGCCTCCTCGCGCAGCACGGCCTCCAGGTCGAGGCGCCCCACGGCTCCGCCGGCGGTCTGGCGCGAGGCCGCCAGGGCGCAGCGCGCCGCCGCCTCGGCCGGACCGGTCCGCCCGTGCGCCAGGTGGTCGACCACCTCGGCCAGCAGCCCCCCGGTGCGCTCGGCGGCGCGCGCCGCGGCCGCCTCCCGCTCCCGGGCGGCCGCACCGGCGCGGTCGCGCTCAGACAGCGCCTCGTGCAGCCGCGCCGCGGTGAGCGCCACCGCCGCGTGGCGCGCGAAGAGGGTGAGCAGGTCGACGTCGTCGTCGGTGAACCGGCGGGCCGGGTCGGAGGAGAACACCACCAGCGCACCCAGCGGGGTGGAGCCGGTCGTGGGGCCCGTGAGCACCGGCACCCCGACGGCGGCGTGCAGCCGGGCCCGGTCCACGGCGTGCAGGTGCCCGCCCGGCACCTCGGCGTAGTCGGCCACGACGACCGGGCCGCGCGACCTCAGGACCATCCCCGTGAGGCCCTCGGTCACCGGGAAGGTGCGCCCGACGTCGCAGACGACGCCGACCTCCACCTCCTTGCGGTACCTCTGCCCGGAGCCACCGCCCTCCTCCAGGAGGCCGACCGAGCCGTCGGAGCAGTCGAGCAGCTCCAGGGCCGCGCGCAGCACCCGCTCCAGCAGCGGGCGCAGCCGCAGCTCACCGGAGAGGTGCTCCGCCAGCTCGGCGAGCAGCTGCGCCGTCATCCGTCCTCCCCCTCGAGTCCGGACGCATCATCGCTCACGCCGGGGTGAGGAACCCGAACCCGGGGACCACGACCCCCGCCTCGCGCAGCACGCCCACCACGAGCAGCAGCAGGAACCAGGCGACCGCCAGGGAGGAGGTCACCAGGCCCACCAGCACCGCGCGGCGGTTCGAGGCGTCACCGTCGAGGAGCCGCTGCCGGGCCCGCAGCGACATCCACAGACCGGCGGCGCCCCCGAGGGCGAACAGGGGCACCACCACGCCGATGGCCAGAGAGAGGACGCCCACCGCGGCGGCGGCCCGGCCCAGGCCGTCGTTCTCCCCCGGGACGCGCGGCACTCAGGACCCCGTGGCGGCGAGTCCTCGGCGCTGGAGCAGGGGCTCCACGCGGGGGTCGCGGCCCCGGAACGCGCGGTAGGCCTCGGCGAGGTCGACGGTGCCGCCGCGCGAGAGCACCTCGCGGGCGAAGACCGCGCCGTTCTCCCGGCGCAGGCCGCCGTTCTCCGAGAACCACTCCACGGTGTCGGCGTCGAGCACCTCGCTCCACAGGTAGGAGTAGTAGCCGGCCGAGTACCCGCCCGCGAACACGTGGTTGAAGCACGTGGTGCGGTAGCGGGGCGGCACCAGGGCCAGGACGTCGGCGGGGACCCCCGCCTCGGCGAGCGCCCGCGCCTCGAAGGCCTCGACCTCCTCGGCCGGCACGGACTCCCCCGGAGCGAGCTGGTGCCACGCCTGGTCGAGCAGCATCGCCGCGACGATCTCGGTGGTGGCGAAGCCCTGGCCGTACGACTGCGCCGCGAGCAGCCGCTCGACCTGCGCGGCGGGCAGCGGCTCACCGGTGGACCAGTGGCGGGCGTACCCGGCCAGCACCTCCGGGTCCCACGCCCACACCTCGTTGACCTGGCTGGGGTACTCCACGAAGTCGCGCGGGACGCTCGTGCCCGACAGGCGCGGGTGGCGCACGTCGGACAGCAGCCCGTGCAGGGCGTGCCCGAACTCGTGGAACGCCGTGGTCACCTCGTCGGGGGTGAGCAGCGCCGGGTCTCCCGCGGCGGGCGCGGGGATGTTGAGCACGTTGTAGACCACGGGCCGCGCCGCGGGGCGTCCCGGCAGCGCGCTCTGGTCGACGAAGTTGCTCATCCACGCCCCACCGCGCTTGGACTCGCGGGCGAAGAAGTCCCCGAGGAACAGCCCCACGGAGGTGCCGGCCTCGTCGAAGACCTCCCAGGTGCGCACGCCCGGGTGGTAGGTGGGCAGCTCGGGCCGCTCGGTGAACGTCAGGCCGTACAGGCCGGTGGCCGCCGCGAAGACGCCGCGGACCACGGCGTCGAGCTCGAAGTACGGCTTGAGCTCGCCCGGGTCGAGGTCGAAGCGGCGGGCGCGCACGCGCGCGGCGGCCCACGCCCAGTCCCAGGGGGCGAAGTCGGCGGCGGGGGCCTGCCCGGAGGCCTCCAGCTCGGCGGCCAGCTCCAGGGCCTCGCCGCGGGCGTTGCTCGTGGCGGCGGGCACCACCGAGCGCAGCAGCTGCTCGACGGCCTCGACGCTCGGCGCCGTCGCGTCGGCGACGACGTGCTCGGCGTGGTGCGCGGCGCCCAGCAGACCGGCGCGCTCGGCCCGCAGCGCGGTGATGGCGCTGACCAGGGGGCGCACGTCGTGCTCGCCGGCCAGGCCGCGCGAGGTGGAGGCGCGGAAGACCCGCTCGCGAAGCCCGCGGTGGTCGAGTGAGGCGATGACGGGCTGGTCGACCGGCAGCGACAGCGGCAGCACCCAGCCCCGCAGGCCCCGGGAGGCGGCGGCGGCCGCGGCGCTGGCGCGCTCACCCGTGCCCAGGCCCGCCAGCTCCGCCTCGTCGGTGACGTGCACCGCGAGCCGGTTGGCCTCGGCGAGCAGCTGGGTGCCGAACTCGGTGGTCAGGCGGCTCAGCTCGCCGTTCAGCGCGCGCAGCCGGTCCTTGGCGGCGTCGTCCAGGGCGGCACCGGCGCGCTGCAGGTCGCGGCGCCAGCGGTCGAGGACGGCGCGCTGCTCGGCGTCCAGGGTCTCCTCGCCGGCCGCGACGGCGGTGTGCACCGCGTCGAGGCGGGCGAACAGGCGCGGGTCGAGCAGGACCGCGTCGCCGTGGGCGGTCAGCTCCGGGGCCACCTCGGCCTCCACGGCGCGCAGCTCGGGGGTGGAGCTGGAGGAGACCAGGGCGTGGAAGGTGTTCGAGGCCCGTGCCAGGAGCTCGCCGGAGCGCTCCAGCGCCTCGACGGTGTTGGCGAAGGTGGCCGGCGCCGGGTCGGTGGCGACGGCCTCGACCTCGGCGCGCTGCTGCGCCATGCCCTCGCGCAGCGCGGGGAGGAGGTGCTCGGTGCGCAGCCTGTCGAAGGGCGGCAGGCCGTGCGGCAGGGTGCTCGGTGCGGCCAGGGGGTTGGTGGGGTCCAGCACCCGCTCGACGCTAGCGGAGGGGTCCGACGGGGTGAGGGCCGCGGCCGGGGCTGGGCCCGCGCCCCGGCGCGCGGTAGGACGGGGCCGTGGAGCACGCCCCCGCCTGGAGCCGCCGCGCCGTCCTCGCCTCCCTGGGGGCCGCCGTCCTCGCCGGGGAGGGTGCCGCGGCCGCTGCGCCGGCCGCGCCGGCAGCACCCGACGTCGACGCCCTGCTGGCCTCCCCGGGCTTCGTGGTCGCGCACCGCGGCGGCTCGCGCGACTGGCCGGAGATGTCGCTGCACGCGTACTCCAGCGCCGCCGACCTCGGGGCGGACGCGCTGGAGCTGTCGCTGTCGCGGACCGCCGACGGCGTGTGGTTCGGCCTGCACGACGGCACCCTCGACAGGACGTCGGGCACCACCGGCTTCGTGGCGGCCCAGCACACCTGGGCCGAGGTCAACGCGTTCAGGATCAGCCCGGGGGCCACGCGGGACCCCGAGCAGCCCCGCAGGCCCTACGCCCGGCTCGAGGCGGTGCTGGAGCGGTGGGGCGGTCGCCGGGTGCTGTTCGTCGACCCGAAGGCCGTCGACGCCCGCTTCCACGGCGAGCTGGTCACCGCGCTGCGCCGCGTGCCCTCGTCGCAGGACTGGGTGGTCGCCAAGGCCCCGGTGGCCACCACCGGGTGGGCCGCCGCGGCCCGCCGCGAGGGCTGGCGCAGCTGGGGCTTCTGCTGGGCGCGGGAGCTCGACGCCGACCCGCAGCTGCTGACCCGCACGGCGGCCTCCTGGGACCTGCTCGGCCTCGACGTCGGCGCCCCCGACGCCCGGTGGGCGCAGGTCCGCGGCCTCGGCAGGCCGGTCCTGGCCCACGTGCTGGCGACCCCCGCGCAGCTGGACCGGGCCCTCGCGCTGGGCGCCGCGGGCGCCGTCGCCTCCGACGTGGCGGCGGTGCTCCCGGCACGGCCCCAGAGATCGCGCTGAGGCGCCGCCGGCACCACGATGAGCGCTGTGCCGACGTCCACGTGGGTCCGCCGCGGCGTCCGCGCGGTGCACCAGCTCATCGACCGCGACGGTGACGGCGAGGTGTCCGACGACGTCGAGGACGGCGCCCGCGCCGCCCGCGAGCGCCTGGAGCCGGTGGCGCGGGTGGGCTACGCGATCAGCGGCGTGCTGCACGTGCTGATCGGGGTCCTCGCGGTGCGCCTGGCGCTGGGGGTGCGCCAGGGCAGCGCCGACCAGGGCGGAGCGCTCGCGGCGGTGGCCGGCACGCCGGGGGGCCAGGTGCTGCTGTGGGCGGCGAGCGCGGCGCTGGCGGCCCTGGCGGTGTGGCACCTGGTCGACGGCGCCCTGGAGCTGCGGTGGCGCCAGCTCGGCGACGGCGCGAAGGACGTGGCCAAGGGGCTCGTCTACGGCGCCGTGGTGGTCACGGCGGCGACGTACGCCTCCGGCGGCGAGACGGACGCCGAGGACACCAGCGACGACGTCACCGAGCAGCTGATGGAGAACCTCCTCGGGACGCTGGCGGTGGGGGCGGCCGGCCTGGCGGTGCTGGGCGTCGGGGTCTACCACGTGGTCAAGGGGGTGCGGCGGCGCTTCCGCGACGACCTGCGCCTGCCGGAGGGCCCGGGGCGGGTGGCCGTCGACGTCGCCGGGGTGCTCGGGTACACCGCCAAGGGGCTGGCGCTCGGGGTGGTCGGGGTGCTCTTCGTGGCGGCCGCCGCCACCAACGACCCGCGCGAGGCCGGGGGCCTGGACGCGGCGCTGCGCGCGCTCCTGGAGCTGCCCGCCGGGCCCGGGGTGCTCGTCGTCGTGGGGGTCGGCTTCGCGGCCTACGGGGTGTACGCGGCGGTGCGGGCGCGGCTGGGCCACCTGTGAGGGGTCCGGGGAAGAACGGGTACCACCCGCCTGTTGCCGCCCGCGTGACCTCGATCCACCCCCTGCTCTCCGCTCGCTGGAGCACCCGCGCCTTCGACCCCGAGCACGAGCTCGACGCCGGTGCCGCCGAGCGCCTGCTGGAGGCCGCGCGCTGGTCGCCCAGCGCGAGCAACACCCAGCCGTGGCGGCTCGCCCTGGCCCTGCGCGGGACCCCGGAGCACCGGGTCCTCTTCGACAGCCTCATGGGCTTCAACCGCGCCTGGGCCGCGAACGCCTCGGCGCTGGTGCTCGTCGCCGTCCAGCGGACCACGCCGGAGGGGAAGGACCTGCGCTGGGCCGACCTCGACGCCGGCCAGGCGCTGGCGCACCTGACGGTGCAGGCGGCCGCCGACGGCCTCGCGGTGCACAGCATGGGCGGGTTCGAGGTCGACGCCGTGCGCGCCGCCTACGACGTCCCGGC
>JAKONK010000229.1 GCA_022701985.1 Actinomycetales bacterium | reverse complement strand
CGGCGCACCGCGGCGGCCAGCGTCTCCTGCACCAGACCGAGCACCTCGTCCGCGCCCGCGGACCCGGGTCGCAGGGCGGCGCGCAGGACGTCAGCCGCCTGCTGCTCCTGCGCGCTGCGCCCGCTCGCCGAGGGGTCCACGCCCACCAGACGCGCCGCGGCCCCGATCTGTTGCTGGCCCGCTGCCGCGTGGGTGCATCAGGGGGACGCACCGCGGCGTCATGGTCCTCGAAGGCGCCCGCCGCGGGGCGTCACGGCAGGACGGTGGACGGCCATGCGCTCGACGACGCGAGCAGCAGCTGCGCTGGTGGCGGGGATCACGGGCGTGGCCCTGCTCAGCGGGTGCGGGGCTGGAGCGGCAGCCGGCCGGGAGGCGACCGCGCAGGGACGGGTCGCGTTCTTCGGGGCTCTCCCCGACGACCGGTCCTCCGGCCTGCTGGTCCTCGACCTCGCCACCGGCGAGCAGGTGCGGGTGGGTGACCAGCAGGAGGCGTGGGACGCCGCGTGGCCGGGCCCGGACCGCGTGGCCGTGGTCCGCGGCGGGCAGAGGATCAGCACCGACGGCCCCGGCTAGCTGCAGCAGGACGACGTCGGCCTGGCCTCCACCCGGGCTGCTTCCCTGCGGGCACTGACCCGCTGGACGCGCCCCGACGGAGCCGACGGACCACCCGGGGAGGTCACGCTCATCAGCTGGGCGCTGGCCCACGGCGTCGCGTCGCTGGCAGCGCAGGGCGCCCCGCCGGCGTCGGCCGCGGGCGCACTGGTCGACGGCTTCGCTGCCCTGGTCGAGATCCCCTGAGACCACCCGGGGCGCACACCCCAGAGCCCCGGGCGGTGGTCCTCGCAGGAGCCCGCTGACCGAGAAGAGTGTCGCCGTTGTTCTCGGACGTCCTGACAACCGAGAATAAGGGGGCCGGTCTTCTCGCTTCCCACCGCTCGGAGAACCCGTGAGCGCTCCTCTGCCGTCACCGCCCCGCCTCGTCGTCCCACCTCACGGTGACGAGGTGCTGCCCTGGCGCCGCCAGGACGGTCGCCGCTCGGAGATCGACGAGTACACCGCCAGCATCCCCCCGCTCATCGCCGGGCTGGACCTGGCCGTGCCGGCGGACCTGCTCGAGCGCTGCCGGGCCGCCCAGCTGGAGGTCGCCGTCCTCGAGCGCCGCAGGGCCGACGAGGTCGGCGTCCTCGAGCCGTTCCTGCTGCGCACGGAGGCCATCGCCTCCTCGCGGATCGAGGACGAGCTGACCACCGTCGACCAGCTGGCCCGCGTGCAGCACGGGCTCGCCGGCCCGCGGTCGGCGCGGACGGTCATGGGCGCCGTCGACGGCCTGCGCCTCCTGGTCGAGCGGGGCGCCCGCGGCGTCGAGCTCGACGACGTGCTGGCCGCCCACCGCCCGCTCATGGCCGACGACCCCTACGAGCGCCACGACGCAGGGAAGCTGCGCGTGGTCCAGAACTGGATCAGCGGCTCGGACCGCTCGCCGCTGGGTGCCGTGCACGTCCCCCCGGCCCCCGCGCGGGTGCCGGAGCTCATGGACGACCTCGTGGCGTTCATGCGCCGCACCGACCTGGACCCGGTCGTGCAGGCGGCCGTCGCCCACGCGCAGTTCGAGTCGATCCACCCCTTCCACGACGGCAACGGCCGCCTCGGCCGCTCCCTCATCAACGCCGTGTGGCGCTACCGCGGCACGACGACGCGCATGGCCGTCCCCATCGCCTCGGCGATCGTCGCCGACCGCGAGGAGTACTTCGGGCTGGTCAACCACTACCGCACCGGTGACGCCGAGGCCTTCTGCGCCTACCTCGCCGAGGCGACCGCGCGGTCCGCCGTCGAGGCGGAGGTGTCGGCCCAGCGGCTGGCCGAGCTGCCGGCCCGCTGGCACGAGGAGGTCAGGCCGCGCGCCGGCTCTGCCGCGGCGACCCTCCTGCAGCTGCTGCCGAGCAGCCCGGTGGTCGACGCGTCCGACGTCGCCCGGCTCACGGGCGCGTCGACCGCCCGCGCGTACGCCACCATCACCCGGCTGGTGGAGGCCGGGGTGCTGCGCCCGATCACCGCGTCCAGGCGCGACGCGGCGTGGGCGGCGGGCGACGTGCTCGACGAGGCCGACCTGCTCGTCGACAGGCTCCGCCTGCGCCGGATGCGCGAGCGCGCCACCCAGGACCACTGACCCCGCGCGTGCCGGCGTGGTGGCGAGCTCCCGGTCAGGCTCCGGCGAGGAAGAGGCAGAACGGGTGCCCCGCCGGGTCGACCAGGACGCGCACGCGCTCCTGGGGCTGCTCCCCTGCCAGGCGACCGCCGAGCGACGTCGCGAGCGCCACCGCCTCGTCGAGGTCGTCGACCTGGAGGTCCAGGTGGAGCTGCATCTGCTGGTCACCTGGACCGGCGGGCCAGGTGGGCGCCCGGTGGCGCGCCTCGGCCTGGAAGCTCAGCCCGGGGCCGCCTCCTGCGGGTCCGATGCGCACCCACTCGGCCTCGTCCTCCCGCCGCTCCCAGCCCAGGAGCCGCTGGTAGAAAGCGGCCAGCGACCGCGGGTCCGGGGTGTCGAGCACGATGGCGGACAGGCGGGCTGCAGGGCGGGTGGTCATGGCGGAGCTCCCTCCGTGGACTCCCCGAGACGGTACGGCCGCCGGTGCTCGGTAGCCCGCCGGAAACGGGTCGCGGAACGGTCGCCGGCGCTGCCAGGCTGCCCGCGTGTCCCAGCCCCACGACGCTCCCGAGGGTCCGGTCAGGCTGCTGCGCAGCCGGCACCTGAGCCCGGCCGTGCCGTACGCGTGCGCCGCGGCCACCGACCGTCCCGGCCGCCTCCTCTTCACCGCCGGCGCCTGCCCGCTCGACGCCGAGGGGCGCACAGTCGCACCCGGCGACGTCGTCGCGCAGGCGGAGCAGGTGGTGGCGAACCTGCGCACCGTGCTGGAGGAGGCCGGCGCCGGTCTGGACGCCGTCGTGAAGTCCACGGTCTTCGTCGCCAGCAGCGACCCGGACGACCTCCGAGCGGCCTGGGAGGTCGTCAGCGACGCCTTCGGCGGGCACGACGCCCCGAGCACGCTGCTCGGGGTCGCCGCCCTGGGGTGGCCCGACCAGCTCGTCGAGGTCGAGGCCGTCGCCGTCCTCCCCGACGCCGGCTGAGGCAACCCCTCGTGGCTCCGGACGCGCACTTCGAGCACCCGCGGCTCGCCCCGATCTACGACGCGCTCGACCCCGACCGCAGCGACCTGCTCCCCTACCTGGCGCTGGCCGAGGAGCTGGGGGCGCGCTCGGTGCTGGACATCGGCTGCGGCACCGGCGTGCTGGCGCTGCAGCTCGCCGCGCGCGGCACCGCCGTCATGGGCCTCGACCCCGCGGGAGGCTCGCTCGCCGTGGCGCGGGCGAAGCCGGGGGCGGACGCCGTGCGCTGGGTCCACGGCGACGCGAGCGCTCTGGCGGCACTGGACCCGCCGGTCGCCGTGGACCTGGCCGTCATGACGGGCAACGCCGCCCAGGCCGTCACCGACGACGACGCGTGGGCCACCACGCTGCGCGCCGCGCACGACGCACTGCGGCCCGGCGGGCACCTGGTCCTGGAGACCCGGGACCCGTCAGCGAGGGCCTGGGAGGGCTGGACCGAGGCGGCCACCCGCCGGACCGAGCACCTGCCGGGCGTCGGCGCCGTCGAGACCTGGGTGCAGGTGACGCGGCTCGCCCTGCCGCTGGTCGCCTCCACCACGAGCTTCGTCTTCGCCAGCGACGGCGCTGTGCTCGAGTCGCACTCGCTCCTGCGCTTCCGCTCCCGCGAGGAGGTCACCCGCGACCTCGCGCACGCAGGGCTCGACGTCGTCGACGTGCGCGACGCCCCCGACCGGCCCGGCCTGGAGCTGGTGGTCCTCAGCGGACGCTGGCCCGGCGCAGCAGCAGCTGCTCCGCCGCGCACGACAGGGCGATGACGACGGCGGCGGCCGCTGCCAGCCACCACAGCTGGAACGCGTCGGCGACAGCGGCCGCCCGCGACGCGAGGAGGAGGGCCACGACGGCGAGCGCCAGCGCGGTGCCGAGGGCGAGCACCACCGGGCCGCGCGCCCCGAAGCGCACCCAGGCCGCGGCGAAGGCCGCTCCGGCGGTCATCACGGCGAGCGAGCCCAGGAACAGGACGGCCACCAGCCGCAGGGGGTCTCCTCCGCCGAGCACGGCGACGTCCATGAGGTACAGCCCCACGAACCACTGGCCGGTGAGCCGCTCGACGCCGAGGAGCACCAGTCCCGCCAGGGCGATGTACGCGGCCAGCAGGCCGTGGAAGAGCAGCGTGCCAGCGGTGAAGGCCCGGCGGCTCGCGCCCAGGGTCAGGGCCAGCGGGAACGTCGTCGCCACCGACTGCACCCCGTAGTAGCCGAGGAAGCCCGGCAGCGCCCAGAGCACCCCGGGGTTGTTGCGGCTGTTCTCCACCCACTCCGCGGTCCCCGGGCGTGAGCCCAGCTGGTAGAACACGCCGGCGACGACGGCCGAGATCACCAGCACGACCGCGAGGGTGAGCAGCGGCACCGCGAAGGTCATGAAGCGCTTGGCGGTCTGCAGGCGCACCACGTCGAGGGCTGACGGCGCGCTGGGGAGCCGGTGCACCGAGGCGGGAGCCAGGTCGTGGGCCGAGGTGGTCATGCGGGCACTCCTTCGGACGCGCGGGCAGCGGTGGAGGTGGGAGCGGCGCCGGGGGCACCGACCTCGGGCTCGGCGCCGTGGGCGAGCACGAGCTCCTGGAGGGAGGCGGCGCCGGTGTGCGCTCCGGCGCGGCGGGCCGCGGCGTCGACCTCGTCGGTCAGCTCGCCCTCGACGGTCGCCGAGCGCAGCCCGCCGAGGCGGTGGCTGGCGAGCACGCGCAGCCCGGCCGTGAGGGCGTCGACCGCGGCCGCGGGACCGCTGACGGTGTACGCGGCGGCGCGCGCCTCGTCGACGGTGCTGTCGCGGACCACCCGGCCGCCCTCCAGCACCACCACCCGGTCGAGGAGGGCCTCCGTCTCGTCGACCAGGTGCGTCGAGACGACGACGGTGCGGGGGTGCTCGGCGAGGTCGGTGACGAGCTGGCGGTAGAAGACCTGGCGGGCCCCGGCGTCGAGCCCGAGGTAGGGCTCGTCGAAGACCGTCAGCGGGGCGCGCGAGGCGAGCCCGAGCACGATGCCGAGCGCGGACAGCTGGCCGCGGGAGTACTTCTTGACGTCCGTGCGGCTGGGCAGCCGGAACGCGTCGACCAGCTCAGCAGCGCGCTCGGCGCTCCACGCGGCGTGGAAGCGCGGTGCCACGGCCAGCACGTGCCGGAGGCGGAAGTCGTCGGGGTAGCGCTGGTCGTCGCGCACGAAGCTGACCGCGCTGGTGGTGGGGGCGTGGGCGAACGGGTCGGCCCCGAACACCTCGACGCTGCCGGTCGAGGGCCTGTCGTGCCCGGCGAGCAGCGACATCAGGGTGGTCTTGCCCGCGCCGTTGCGGCCCAGGAGCCCGCAGACGACGCCCTCGGGGAGGTCGAGGGTGACGTCGCTGAGCGCGGCGGTGCGCCGGAAGCGGCGGCCGACCCCGCGGAGCCGGACGGCGAGCGGTGCGGCAGGGGGCGTCTGGCACGTCATGGCGTGCTCCTCTCGTCTGCGGTCTCGTCTGCGGTCTCGGCGATGACCTTGTGGACGTCGTCCGTCGAGAGCCCCAGCGCGCGGGCCTCGGCGAGCAGCGGCTGGACGTACGCACGGGCGAACGCCGCGGTGCGGGCCGCCAGCAGCGACGCGCGGGCGCCGTCGCTGACGAACATCCCCAGACCCCGCCGCTTGTGGAGCAGCCCCCGCTCGACCAGGAGGTTCACCCCCTTGCCGACGGTGGCCGGGTTGATGCGGTGGAAGGCGGACAGCTCGGTGGTGGAGGGCACCTGAGTGCCCTCCGGGTAGGCGCCGGCGGCGATGCCGTCGGCGATCTGGTCGGCGATCTGCTGGAAGATCGGGCGGCCGTCGTCCATCAGGGCGGCTCCTCGGGTTAACTACTGGAGTAACTAACCAGGGAACCTCGGTCCGCGTCAACCCCGACGCGTCAGGACCGCACCCGACGCGCCCGCCCGAGGTCTTGGCACACCAGGCCTTGCGATGCAAGATCTCTTCGTGGCGGTCGACGCGGTGGAGCGCGAGGGCGAGGAGCGCATCACCACGAGCCTGCGCAAGGGCCTGCTCGAGCTGTGCGTCCTGGCGCTGCTGGCACGGCGCGACCACTACGGCCTCGAGCTCGCCGACGACCTCGTCGCCAGGGGCCTGACGGCCAGCGAGGGCAGCCTCTACCCGCTCCTCGCGCGCCTGCGAGACGCCGGGGCCGTCGAGACCCGCTGGGAGTCGCGTGACGGCTCGCGCCCCCGTCGCTACTACGCGATCACCCCCACCGGGCGCACCCAGCTCGCTGCCTCCACCCGGGTCTGGCGGCAGACGTCCGCGCAGGTCGACGAGCTCCTCGAGGAGTCCTGATGCACGACCCGACCAGCAGCCCCTCCCGGAGCGCCGCCGACGCGAGGGCCCTCGAGGCGCACCTGCGAGCGCTGCGCATCGAGCTTGCGGACCTGCCGGAGCACCGCCGCGAGGAGGTCGTCGACGACGTGCGGGCCCACGTCGTCGACGCCGCCGAGTCGGGCCGGCCGCTGCCCCAGGTCCTCGCCGGCCTGACGGCGCCCGCCGCGTTCCGCTCCGAGCTCGGGCTGCCTCCCCGGGGCGACGGGTCGCCGCTGGTGGCGGCCCGGGTGCTGCAGGCCAGCGCCGCCGTCGTCGCCCTGGTCAGCGCGGCCCTCACGCTGTTCGGCCACGTGCTCTCATCGGTCCCCTGGCAGGCCGGTACGGGCCAGGGGCAGGCGCACGACCTCCCCGCGGGCCTGGCCAGCGGGTCGGTGGTGGCCGTCGCCCCCGCCGTCGTCGCCGTCCTCGCGGCGGCTCTGCTGGTCGTCCCCCGGGGGTTCGCGGCCGGGCCCGGAAGGTCGCTGCGACCGGCGGCCCACGCGGTCTCGTGGGTGTGCGCCGTGGCGCTGACCGCCGCCACGCTCGTCGACCTGGGCGGGTCTGGGTGGTGGTGGTTCCCCGCCGCGCTGCTGGCCTGGGCAGCCGTCGTGGTGCCCCGCCGGCTGCGCCGCGCACCGTCCACCCGGGGCACGGCGGTGCGCCGGTGGCTGCGGGCCGCCGTCGTCCTGCTCCCGGTGGGCCTCTGGACCGGCGCGGTCCTCGTCTCGCAGGGGCTGAACCCCCTGGAGGGAGGCCGCTCGGCGCTGCACCTGGCGGTCGTGGCCGCGCTCGTGGTGGTCGGCGTGCTGGTGGGCCTCGGGTCGCGCGCGGGCCACGTCGCCCTCGCGGCCGCGGGAGCCCTGGTGATGGTCCTGGCGGTGGTCGAGATGGGGATGCTCGTGCTGGCCGTGTGGTGGAGCGGCGGGGTCTGGCTGCTGCTCGGCCTGGTCGGCCTCGTCGACAGCACCGCGCGGAGCCGGCGCAGCTCCACCCCGGGGACGCCCGCGACCGCCTGACCCGGCTAGCGCTGCCCAGACCCCAGCTCGTGGGCCTCAGCGGGCTCCGGCACATCCAGGGCGCGCGAGCCAGGCGGAGCCTTCGGAGCCGGCCCCGCCGGGACCACCGCACCCGCCCCGCCACCGCCGCTGCCAGAGTCCTCCGCCTGCTGCACCCCGCGTCCCATCGAACCAGGATGCCCGCCACCGCGAACCGGGAGCGGTGCCACGATGCGCGCGTGGGTGGACACCTGAGCGGTCGGCGCCTGAGCTACGACCACCCGGGCGCCACGCGTCCCGCCGAGACCACCTGGACGAGCGGTCCCCCGGGGTTCCGCCGGCACAAGGCCACCGCTCCCCTCGGGCGGGATGACGACGTCTTCGAGGAGGCCTCCGAGGCGCTCCTGCGCTGGGGCGTCAAGACCCGCAGCGGCTTCGCCGTCCACCCTGACCAGGGCTCTGACCTGCGTGTCAGCGAGGGATCCGACTACCACCTCGCCGCTCGCGTCGGCCTCGCCAGCGTCCGCGAGCCGGTGCGGGTGGTAGCCGTCGTCGACACCCCGACGCGCCGCGGGTTCGCCCACGGCACCCTCGCGGGACACCCCGTCAGCGGCGAGGAGGCCTTCGTCGTGACCCTCACCCCGGACGGCGGGGTGAGGCTCGTCCTGCGGTCGCTGACGCGCCAGGCCCCCGGTGCGTGGGGGCTCGCCTTCCCGGCGCTGCTGGTCGCGCAGCACTGGTACCGCGCCCGCTACCGACGCGCGCTGCTGTCCCGGCCGGTGGC
>JAKONK010000218.1 GCA_022701985.1 Actinomycetales bacterium | reverse complement strand
TCCAGTCCTCCTCGCGCATCGTGCCCTTGCGCATGTGCTGGAGCGGCACCTTGGCCTCCGCGGACAGCAGGCGCATGGTGATCTCCGTCTTGCCCATCTCCAGGGAGAAGACGACGGCGGGCATGTTGTTCTTGATCGAGGCCGAGCGGAGGATGTCCAGCCCGATCGTGGAGTTGTGCGTCGGCACCATCGACCGCGTCGCCAGGTAGAGGTGCGACGCGTGCTCGACCTCGATGCACCGCACCGGCACGCTGGGAACCGGCGTGACGCTGACGACGGACCGCTGACGCGTGCGAGCCGTGCTCGGGCGGCGGCGGTCCTTGTGCACCAGTCGCTTGCGCTCGAGCCGGAAGACGTCGTCCTCCGTCGTGAAGGTGATGGTGAAGCAGGTCGACCGCGCCACGTTTTGCGTCCTGACCTGCTTCTGCGACACCCCGCAGCGATATCCCAGGCTGAGGACGAGCTCCTGGACGTCTCGCGCCAGGCGCTCGTCAGTCACCGCGAACTGCACGCTGCCCGTGGGGTTGACCGTCCCGTCGCTGTCGAGGAGCCCCGCCAGGAGGGCGCGCCGCTGCGACTCGCTGCCTCTGAGGTACGCCGCGGGGATGTGCTTGTCTCCCAGGACGCCCAGTCCTCGCAGCAGAGCCAGGACCGAGCCGCGCTCGTGGTGGCAGGCCGCGCAGCGGCGCAGACCCGTCGACGGCAGCCCGCAGTCGGGACACGTCGGAGCCGACAGAGGTGCGCTGGCGGTCTCCACCCGACCGCCGCACGAACGTCCGCACGTCCGCACCTGCGACGTACGGGGACGGAAGACCGCTCCGCAGACGATGCAGGATCGGTCCACGACGTCGGGGTGCACGAGGGACCAGCCGTAGCTGATCGTGCTGCCGACGCGGCGCATCTCGTAGCCCTCGGACTCGAGGTGCATGACGACCTCGTAGTCCGCGGTCGAGATGCGTGCCGCGTCCCGGTGACCGTCGCCGAGCCACACGCCCAGGGCGTAGGGGCTGATGGGGAGCTGGCGGTCGTCCAGTGCGAGCGGGGCAGCGACCGCCACCGTGTGTTCGGCGCGAGCGTCGGCGGTGCTGCGCCTCACCGTCCTCGCGATCTCCTCCGTGGTGCGGATGCGCGGAGGTGAACCCCTGCGGCGCTCTGAGCGGTCCTGCGTCGCCCACTGGTGCTGGGCGTCGGCGACGACCGCTGTGCCGTCGTCGAAGACCACCTCGTAGCAGGGCCGGTCGACCATCACCTCGGTCACCGCGACGACGCGGGTGGGCGTGCCGTCGGCCGCGACGACCTCGTCGCCCACGGCGACCTCACCCATCGTGGTCCAGCCGGTCGGTGTGGGCAGGGCCGTGTCGAGCGCCAGCGCCTTTCCGATGGCGGGCCGGGCGGCGATGACGATCATCTGGCCGCCGTGGAGGCCGTTCGTGAGGGCGTCGAGGTCGGTGAACCCGGTGGGGACGCCGATCATCCCGTCACCGCGGTGGCTGGAGGCCTCGATCTCGTCGATCGTCGCCTCGATCGTCGAGCCCAGGGGGACGTAGTCCTCGGTCTGGCGCTGGTCGGTGACCGCGTAGACCTCGGCCTGGGCGGTGTTGACGAGCGCGTCGACGTCGCCGCCCTCGGCGCTGTAGCCGAGCTGGACGATGCGGGTGCCGGCCTCGACGAGGCGCCGCAGCACGGCGCGCTCGCGCACGATGCGGGCGTAGTAGCCCGCGTTGGCCGCGGTGGGCACGGAGGAGATCAGCGTGTGCAGGTACCCCTGCCCGCCGACGCGGCCGATCTCGCCCTTGCGGGTCAGCGTGGCGGCGACGGTGATGGCGTCCGCCGGCTCGCCGCGGCCGTACAGGTCCATGATCGCGTCGTAGACGAGCTCGTGGGCCGGGCGGTAGAAGTCCGTGCCGCGGATCTGCTCGACGACGTCGGCGATGGCGTCCTTGCTCAGCATCATGCCGCCGAGCACGCTCATCTCGGCGGCGACGTCCTGCGGCGGGGTGCGGCCCAGCTCCTCGCTGGGACCGCCGGAGGACTCGTAGTGCTCCAGGTCAGCCAGTGACATCCCGCGCCCGCCCTCCCGTCCTGCCCCGAGCGGTCTCCCGCTCCTCCTGGTCCTGCCCCCGGGCTCGAACGCCCGGCCACCCGCACATCAAGCCACGCACCACTGACATCCCGGCGGCCCACCCGGTGAGCAGTCGTCGGAGGAAGGGGCGGAGGCCGGGACGTCGCTGCTGCGGGGCGGTGCACCCGGGGGTGCACCTGTGACGGTAAGCGCCCTGCGGGCCTCGCCGGAGCGGTTCGCCCCCAGCGGCGCGCCGGCCCTGTGGACAGCCGCGCGGCGCGGGCCTCCCACCTGCAGCGGAAGGCCGCAGAGTTGTCCACAACCTGGGGACAAGCCTGTGGACAACTGTGGATAACTCCATGTGGATCACTACGGGACAGCCTGTGAGCAGCCTCGATGTCCATCCACGGGGTGTGGACAGTTCGTCATCCACAGGGTGAACTGCAGGTGTCGGCGTGTCGTGACACCGGCGTGTCGCAGCCGACGCGCCGGTGGTGACGCTGGGGTGATCCGCGACTCCGGCCCGCTGCCACCGACGGGCCGCCCCGCCCCCCGACCAGCTCCACGCCCGCCGCTCGTCCCTCGACGAGGGGTGGGCTGCCGCAGGTCTCGGCGGTACGTGGCCCGCAGGGCCCCCGGGAGCCCACCGATCGCCGAGACCTGCACCGGGGCGCCCGCGTGCGGCCCCACGGGCCTCCAGGGCCACCCGCTCGCCGACGACCACAGGAGCACCGGCAGGGACCCCGCACCCCGCACGCACGACGCCGCCCGCCCCGCGGAGTGCGGGACGGGCGGCGTCGGGTGCTGCAGCGGCGCTGCAGGCTGCCGGGACTCAGGCCTCGGCGACGACCTGCACGTCGATGGAGGCCGAGACCTCCGGGTGCAGGCGGACCTGCACCGTGTACTCACCGGTCGAGCGGATCGGGTTGCCGATCTCGATCTTGCGGTGGTCGACCGAGGTGCCGGTGCTGTCCTTGACCGCGGTGGCGACCGAGGACGGTGTCACGGAGCCGAACAGGCGGCCGCCGGTGCCGGTGCGCACCGCGAGGCGCACGGGGGCGTTCTCGAGGCGCTGCTTGACGGCCTTGGCCTCGTCGACCGAGGCCAGCTCGCGGGAAGCGCGGGCGGCGCGGATGGACGCCACCTGCTTCTCGCCGCCCTTGGTCCAGCCGGTGGCCAGACCGCGGGGCACGAGGTAGTTGCGGCCGTAGCCGTCCTTGACCTCGACGATGTCGCCGGGCGCACCGAGGCCGGTGACCTCCTGCGTGAGGATGAGCTTCATCTCGTCAGTCCTCTCAGCGGGGCGAGCTGGTGTAGGGCAGCAGGGCCATCTCGCGCGCGTTCTTCACGGCGGTGGCGATCTGGCGCTGCTCCTGGACGGACACACCGGTCACACGGCGGGCGCGGATCTTGCCGCGGTCGGAGATGAACTTCCGCAGCAGCGCGGTGTCCTTGTAGTCGACCGTGGTGATCTTCGCCGCCTTGAGCGGGTTGACCTTCTTCTTGGGCTTGCGCACAGCGGGCTTGGCCATCGTGGAGCTCCCTCTCTCGGAGCCCGGCCCCGCTGGCAGGGGCCGGGATGGTGGTGGGTCGTACGGGCGGGAGCGGGTGCTCCGCCCGCGTGTGGAGCGGGTGGTGCTGGTGGTTCAGGCCTGCGGGCCGACCGGGCCGACCGTCAGAACGGCGGCTCGTCGTTGAAGGAGCCGCCGCCCCAGCTGCCGCCGCCGGAGGACGAGCCCCCGCCGGAGCCGCCCGCGGAGGAGCCCCCGCCCGACGGGCCGGTGGCCCACGGGTCGTTCGACTGCTGGCCGCCGCCGGAGGACGAGCCCCCGCCGGAGCCGCCGCCGAAGCCCCCGCCGCCGCCGGAGCCGCCGCCGAAGCCGCCACCCCCGCCGCCACCGCCGCTGCGCTGGGTCTTGTTGACCTTCGCGGTGGCGTAGCGCAGGGAGGGACCGACCTCGTCGACCTGCATCTCGACGACGGTGCGCTTCTCGCCCTCCTTGGTCTCGTACGAGCGCGAGACCAGGCGGCCGACGACGACGACGCGCGAGCCGCGGGTCAGCGACTCGGCCACGTTCTCCGCGGCGTCGCGCCAGACCGAGCA
The DNA here is from genome assembly GCA_022701985.1 of Actinomycetales bacterium. GTDB lineage: Bacteria > Actinomycetota > Actinomycetes > Actinomycetales > Quadrisphaeraceae > Quadrisphaera. Next base: position 3,715 of record JAKONK010000218.1, on the reverse strand, counting down.
GCGCATGAACAGGGTCTCCCCGTCCTTCCACTCGTTGCTCTGGCGGTCGAACGTGCGCGGCGTGGAGGCCACGGTGAAGCCCGCCACGGCAGCCCCGGACGGGGTGAACCGCAGCTCGGGGTCGCTCGTCAGGTTGCCGATCACGGTGATCGTCGTCTCGCCGGCCATGGGGGCTCCTCGGGTGTTCTCGTCAGCGGCTGGGCGTCGGTCGCTGGTCCGGCTGCTGGTCTAGCAGCCGCCGGTGACAGCGGGTCGACGTCGGGTCAGCGGGCGTCCGGGCGCATGAGCTTGGTCCGCAGCACGGCCTCGTTGAGGTTCAGCTGGCGGTCGAGCTCCTTGGCCGTGGCCGGCTCGGCCTGCATCGTCACGACGGCGTAGATGCCCTCGGACTTCTTGTCGATGTCGTAGGCCAGGCGACGACGGCCCCAGATGTCGACGTTGTCGACGGTGCCACCGTCGTTGCGGACGACGTTCAGGAACCGGTCGAGCGAAGGGGCGACGGTGCGCTCCTCGAGCTCGGCGTCGAGGATGACCATCAGTTCGTAGGCGCGCATCAGCGACCCACCTCCTCTGGACTCGGCGGTCACGGTCTCTCCGTGACAGGAGGTGCCGCTCCTCACCGGGACGGTGGAGGCAGCGGCGTGCGGTCCGCCCAGGCGGACCACCCCTCATGCTACCGGCTGCTCCCGCCGCTCCGGTCCGGCTCCCGGTCCGGTCTCCACCCGGACGGCCGCGGGCTCGCGCGGGCTGCGCCGTCCCACCAGCCGGACCCCCTGGGCGGCGAGCCAGCCCACGGCCAGCAGGCGCACCACGAGCACCACCGCGTAGCCCCCGGGCGAGAGCCCCCGGCCGTCCTCGGAGCTGGTGGCGTAGATGTACAGCCAGGTGCCCGTCGCGGCCGCGCCCTCGGCGAGGCCCCACAGCAGGTGGTCGCGCCAGCGCGGCGCGGCGACGGCCGCCAGCGGAAGCAGCACGAGGGTGGCCTGCACGGGCACCGAGGGGGAGACCACGAGCGCACCTCCCACCAGGACCAGCGACACCGCGGCCAGGCGCGCGACGGGGTCGGCACCGACCGTCCGCGCTGCCGCTGCGGCGCCGAGCAGGACGACGACGAGCAGGCCCACCCCCGCCAGCACCGACACGGCGGTGGCGGGCAGCGGGCCCCACGGCACCTGCGAGCCGTCGGGCAGGGTGCCCTGGAGCCCCGGGAGCAGCCACACCGAGCCGAAGCCCGCGCCACCCCCGCCGTCCCACCAGCGCGAGCCGCCGGGCTGGGTGCCCGTGCCCACCCGGGAGGCGAGCGTGACCAGCCCCGCGGCGAGGACGGCAGCGGCGGTGGCCGCGAGGGCCTCCAGCGGGCCGAGCGGCTCGGCGGCGTCACCGCTGCGCCGCCTCGCGCGGGCGTGCTCGCGCCGTCCGACCAGGACCACCAGCCAGAGCGCGAGCAGCACGAGGACGGCCACCGGCCGGACACCGGCGGCGAGGCCCACCAGAGCCCCGGCCACGGCCGGTCGGCGCCGGGCGAGGGCCAGGAGCGCCCCGGCGAGCAGCGCGACGCCGACGAGGTCGACCGACACCAGCCCCGCGACCACGACCACGGGGCTCAGCGCCACCAGCGCGCCGTCCCAGGGGGAGCCAGCACCCCGGGTGCTGCGGGCCCTGACCACCAGGACCGCGGCCACCGACAGGGACAGCGCCGCCAGCAGCACCGACAGGTCGAAGGCGCCGCGGGGAGTCGTGGTCGCGAGGTCGAGCAGGCGCAGGACGACGGCGGTGGTGGGCGGCTGGCCGCTCGCGCCGCCGGGCGCGGCACCGGTGCCGACCAGGGCCGGGACGTCGGAGTAGCAGGCGTGCACGTACTGGCCGGGGGAGGCCCAGCCGGTCGCGCGGCAGTGCTGGCGCAGCAGTGCGGCGAGGGCCACCGGCACCACCGCCGCGAGGGCGAGGAGCACCGCCGGGCCGCGCGAGCCGGTCAGGGTGCCCCCGGCACGTCGGCCCAGCGGTCCTCCCACCAGCGCGCTGGCGGCGCGGACCACGGGGTCGGCCTCGCCGGGCCGGTCCGGCCGGTCCGTCCGGTCGGCCCCGTCAGTCCGCTCCGCGGAGCCGGTGCCCGTGGGGTGCGCCACCGCCGGTGTCAGCCCTGCGCGCGGCCCGCACCGGGGCCGCCAGCGGGGCCACCCGCGCCGCGACCCTGCCCCGGACCGCCCTGCGCCGCCTGGGCGGCGGCGCCGATGCGCGCCGAGGCGCGGTCGGCGATGGAGGGGGGACCGGCCGCCTGGGCGGTGTCACCCTCGTCCTGGGTGGGCCCGTCGGTGGCGCCCGTCTCGCCGTCGGTGGGCGACTCCGAGGGCGAGGCCGAGGGGTCGTCCGTCGGCGTCGCCGTGGCGGTCTCGGTGGGCGTCGGGGTGGGCGTCGCCGTGGGCGTCGGGTCGGAGCTGACCTGCCTCGACGGCTTGGGGAACTGGGCGACGTCCGTGCCCTTGAGCGCCTTGGTCATGTACGAGGTCCAGATCTTGGCCGGGATGGTGCCGCCGGTGACCTCCTTGACCCCGCCCCAGGAGCCGAGGGAGAGCTGCTCGCCCTTCTCACCGCTGTTGTACAGGACGACGGCGGTCTCGAGCTGCGGGGTGAACCCGTTGAACCACGCCGCCTTGTTGCCGTTCGTCGTACCGGTCTTGCCGGCGACGGGACGCTTGCCGAAGGCCTTGCCCACGCTGGCCGCGGTGCCGCCGCTCTTCGTCACGGCCTGCATGGCGTAGACGGTGTCCGCCACGGCGTCGGGGTCGAAGGAGTGCGTCGGGGTGAGGTTCTCGTCGCTGTACCGCGTGTCCTCGCCCTGCTTCACGGTGCTGACGAAGTGCGCCGTCCGGACGTCACCGCCGTTCGCGAGCGCCGCGTAGGCCTGCGCCATCTGGATCGGCTTGACGGTCGACGTTCCGAGCACGTTGGAGAGCAGGCCCGTCTCGCTCGGCGCCACGGGGGCGCCGAGCTGCTCGGCGACCTGGGCGGTGGCCTCGGGGCCGATCTCGTCGTTGAGCCGCACGTAGACGGTGTTGACCGAGTCGGCCGTGGCCTTCACCAGGTTGATGTCGCCGAACTGCTCACCGCGGCCGGAGCCGTAGTTGGGCACCGTGTAGCCGTCGATCGTCTGGGGGCTGGAGCCGTCGAAGGTGTCGGAGAGGGTGACGTCGCCGCTCTCCAGCGCCGCGAGCAGCGTGAAGGGCTTGAAGGTCGACCCGGCCTGCGCCGCTCCGTAGGTCACGGAGTCGAACTGGGTCTTGGGGTCGTCACCGCTGTACATGGCCTTGACGCCACCGGTCTGGGGGTCGATGGAGACCAGGCCCGCGCGCACGGTGGCGGGCCGGTTCCGGTCCGGGTAGACGTCCGTGTCCTGCATGGTCTCGACCGCCGCGGCCTGCAGGCCCGCGTCGACCGTCGAGACGATCTGGAGACCGGACGTGGCCACGGCGTCGGTGGTGTCCACGATCTGCGCGCCGCCGGCCAGGGTCGCCACGCTGAGCTCCTTGCTGGCCACCTCGGACACGACCTGGGAGAGGACGTAGCCGTTGGGCCCGCTGAACCACTGCGGCTTCTGCTGCTCGGCGACGGCCGGCATCGTCGGGTTGGCGGCGACCTCGTCGGCGGAGACGGTGCCCATGCCCTGCATGGCACCCATCACGTACGTGTAGCGCTTCTGGGCGTTGCCGCCGGTGTC
>JAKONK010000190.1 GCA_022701985.1 Actinomycetales bacterium | reverse complement strand
CGCTGCCGTCGACGTCGCCCGCGCGGCGGCGGAGGAGGTCTGCCGCCAGGCGTCGTCGGCGCTCGGCCCCGTGGCCGGCCCGACCACCGTCGGCGACCACCTCGGCGTCGTCCCCGACGGCGACCGCGTCGTCGTCCACCGCTTCGCCAGCACCGACCCGGGCTACCGGGGCTGGGCCTGGACCGTCGTGCTCGCCCGCGCGCCCCGCGCGAAGGTCGCCACCGTCAGCGAGGTGGAGCTGCTCCCCGACGCCGACGCCGTGCTGGCCCCGGCGTGGCTGCCGTGGGACGAGCGGCTGCGCCCGGGCGACGTGGGCCCCGGTGACGTGCTCCCGCGCATCGTCGAGGACCCGCGCCTGCAGCCGGGGTACACCGCGGTGGCCCCCGAGGCCGACGACCTGCCCGGCCAGGCCGACGAGGCCGACCGCGTCGCCCTGTGGGAGCTCGGCCTCGGCCGTCCCCGCGTGCTCTCGGCCGAGGGCCGCGACGACGCCGCCACCCGCTGGTACACCGGCTCGCACGGTCCCACCGCGGAGCACGCGAAGGCGGCGTCGGCGGCCTGCGCCTCGTGCGGGTTCTACCTGCGCCTGGCGGGCCCGCTGAGCACGGTCTTCGGCGTGTGCGCCAACGAGTGGTCTCCCTCCGACGGCCGCGTCGTCTCGGTCGACCACGGCTGCGGCGCGCACAGCGAGACCGACGTGGTGCTGGAGCCGGAGCCCGTCGCCGAGCTGGTGCTCGACGAGCGCGGCGTCGACCCGGCCTGACGGCCGGCCCGACCTCCAGACCGTGACCAGTGCCGTGCCGGAGGACCCCTTCGGCGCGGCGGGCCTGCGCCGCGCCGTCCTCGACGCCTGGCGCGCCTCGCCGGACCGGTTCCGCGAGGACGCCAACGCCGAGGAGGACGCCGCGCTCGGCGCCTACCGCGACCGCGTGGCCGTCGAGCTGGCGCAGAACGCCGCCGACGCCGCGGCCCGTGCAGGGGGTGCCGGCCGCCTGCTGCTGCGCCTGGAGCGCGACCGCGACGGCGCGCGCCTCGTCGTCGCGAACACCGGTGCGCCGCTCGACGCCGCGGGTGTGCGGGCGCTGGCCTCGCTGCGCGCCTCGGCGAAGCGCGGGGGCACGGGCGGCGTCGGGCGCTTCGGCGTGGGGGCGGCCGCGGTGCTCTCCGCCGGTGACGACGCCACCTGGGTCACCCGCACCGCCTCCGGGCCCACGGGGGTGCGCTTCAGCGCAGCGGCCACCCGGGAGGCCCTCGCCGCGCTGGGGAGCGACGACCTCGACGCCGAGGTCCTGGCCCGCGGCGGCTCCGTCCCCGTGCTGCGCCTGGCCTTCCCCGTCGACGCCGAGCGCGCCCGGAGGGCCCTGCCGCAGGGGTACGACACCGCCGTCGTCGTGGTCCTGCGCGACGAGGACGCGGCCCGCGCCGTCGAGCGCGCCCTCGGCGCCGTCGACGACGCGCTGCTGCTGGCCCTGCCGGCGCTGGACGAGGTCGTGGTGGACGTCGGGGTGGACGTCGGGGTGGACGTCGGGGGCGCCGGGCCCCGCGTCCTCACCGGCGTCGGCGAGCGCTGGCACCTGCTCCGCCGGTCCGGGGCCCTGCCCCCGCAGGTGCTGGTCGGCCTCGGGGTGGAGGAGCGCACCCGCGCCGAGCGCACCGGCTGGTCGCTCACCTGGGCGCTGCCGCGCCACCGCGCCACCGAGCCTGCGGCGCTCGACCTCTTCGCGCTCGACCTCCTCGACGCCTCCCCGCCGGGTCCCTCCGGCAGCCCCTCGGGTGGGGTCCTGCACGCACCCACCCCCACCGACGAGCCGCTGACCCTCCCGGCGCTCCTCGTGGCCGACCTGCCCCTGGACGCAGGCCGCCGCCGCGTGCCGGACTCCCCGGCCGCCCGCGCCGTGCTGGCCGCCGCCGGGACCGCCTACGCCGAGCTGCTCGCCGAGCGCGCCGCCGCGGGCGAGGACGTGCTGCCCCTGGTGCCGGTCGGGCTCGGCGCCGGCTGGGTCGACGACGCCGTCCGCGCCGCCGCCGCCGCAGCCCTGCGGGGCGCGTCCGTCCTGCTGCCGGTCGCGCCCGAGGGGGCCTCCGCGGGAGGGCCGGTGCGCCCCGACCAGGCCCTCGCCCTCGACGACGGCCCCCTGGCCGACGACCCCCGCGCCCTGCGGGCCCTCGCCCCCCTGGTCGCCGGGCTGGTGGCGGCACCCCGCTCCGCCCGTGCGGCGCTGGCCGTGCTCGAGGTGCGCCGGGTGGGCCTGGCGGACGTCGCCGAGGCCCTCCCGGCGGACCCGGAGCGCTGGGTCGCCGCTGCTGCCGCCCTCGCGCCCGCCGCCGCCGACCCGGCCGCCCGGGAGCAGCTGGCAGCCCTGCGCGTCCCCCTCGCCGGCGGCGGCAGCGCCGTCGGTGCCCGCGGGCTGCTGCTGCCCTCGCCAGACCCCGCGCTCGCCGGGGCGGTCGCGGTCCTGGCCGGGTGCGGCCTGCGGCTGGCCGACCCGCGCGTCACCGCCGACCCGGGCGCCGAGCACCTCCTGCTGGCCCTGGGAGCCCGGCCCGCCGGTGCCCTCGCCCTCCTCGCCGACCCCGCCGTGCTGGCCGCCGTCCGCTCGCTCACCGACGACCACCCCGACCGCCCCGAGGACGGCGACGGCGCTCGCTGGGTCGACGACGGCGAGGTCGACCCCCTGGCCGCCGCGGTCCTCGACCTCGCGGCGGTGGCCGCGGCCGCCGGCGACCTCGCCCCGGGCGACCTCCCGGGGCTCGCGGACCTGCTGCTGCCCTCGGACGAGGGGGAGGTGCTGCCCGCCGCGGCGCTCGTGCTGCCCGGCTCGCCGGCCGCGGCGCTGCTCGACCCCGACGAGGTCGCCCCCGCGCACCCGCGGCTCGTCGAGCGGTGGGGCGCGCAGGCCCTCACCGCGGTGGGGGTGGCCAGCTCGCTCGCCCTCGTCCGGTGGGAGGACGTCGACCTGCTGGGCCCGCCGGAGGAGCTCCTCGACCTCGCCGGCGCCGACGACTGGCTGGACGACGCGGTGCGCGCCGCGGGCCGGGCGGCCACCGCCGCCGCCGTCGTCGCGGTGCGCGACCTCGACCTCGTGCGCCCCGGGGCCGAGGCCGAGCTGGCGGCCCACCTGCGCACCGACCCCGCGCTGCGCGCGGCGCTGGTCGAGCCGGTCCGCCTGGTGCGGCCCGACGGCTCCTGGGCAGCGGTCCGCTCGCCGAGCGCGACCTGGCTGGCCGACGAGCTCGGCCTGGCGGGGCGCGCCTCCCCGGCGGCCGCGGCGCCCGTGACCGCCGTCCTGCCCGTGGCCCCCGCCTGGGCCGCGGACCTCGACCCGGCGCTCGGGGCCACCCTCGGGCTGGTCGCCGACCTGGACGAGCTCGACGCCGACGGCTGGCAGCGGGTGCTCGACGACGCCGGCGGGATCCCGGACGCGCTCGGCGGGCCGCTGGCCGCGGCGGCCCTCCTGCCGCTGTGGCGCGCGCTCGGGCGCGCCCTGCTCGCCGACCCGGCGGCGGGCGGCCCGGCGGGCGCGCTCCTCCCGCCGTCCCACGTGCTCGCGCTCGACGCCTCCGACCGCGTCGTCAGGGCGCCCGCCGAGGAGGCGGTCGTCGTCGACGACCCGTGCTGGGCCCAGCGCACCGACCTCGGCGCCCGCGTCGTCGGCGGGACCGCCGCGGCGACCGCACTGGCCGCCGCGCTGCAGATGTCCCTCGCCTCGCGCGCCGCACCGGGCAGAGTGGGGGGCGTGGGTGTGGACGCCGAGGTCGCCGCCGAGGTGCGGGCCCTGCTGCCGGGCTCCCCGGCCGCCTGGTCGCACCACGCGGACCTGCGCGTCGACGGCGAGCCGGTCGCGTGGTGGGTCCACGGACGCGGGCCGGCAGCGCGCGTGCACGCCACCGGCCCGGCCGGCCTCGCCCGCGGCCTGGCGCTCGCGGCCGGCCGCTGGGACGCCCGCGCCGCCGTCGAGGCCGTGCTCACCGACCCCTCGCGCGCCGCCCGCGCGCTGGTCGAGGACGCCGCCGGGGACCCGTCGTGAGGCCCCGTGCGCTGTGTGCCCGTGCACTGGGTGCGGCCGCGCTCGCGGCCGGCGTGCTGGTCGGGGCCACCGGCTGCACCTCGAGCCCCCCTGCGGCGGCCGACCCGACGCCCAGCACCGGCGCCGCACCGGCCACGAGCTCCCACCCGCCGGGCACCGCCGTCCTCGCGTTCGCCGGTGACGTGCACTTCGAGGGCACCTCCGCCTCGACCACCGACCTGGGTGACGCCTTCGGCGTCCTGGCCGGTGCGGACCTGTCGGTGGTGAACCTGGAGACGGCCGTCACGACGGGCGGCACGAGGGTCGACAAGCAGTTCGCCTTCCGCGCGCCGCCCGCGGCCGTGACGGCGCTGCGCGACGCCGGCGTCGACGCCGTCTCGCTGGCCAACAACCACGGCATGGACTACGGCGCGACCGGTCTGCGCGACACCCTCGACGCGGGCCGGGAGGCGGGCCTGCCCGTCCTGGGGGCGGGCGACGACGTCGACGCCGCCTTCACCCCGCTGCGCGCCGAGCCGGGCGGGGTGCCCGTCTCGGTGATCGCCGCCACCGACGTCATCGACTCCTCCGTCGAGACCGCCTGGACGGCCACCGCCACCACCGCCGGCCTGGCCTCCGCCAAGGACTCGGACCGCCTCCTCGCCGACGTGCGCGGCGAGGCCGCGGACGGGCGGGTGGTGGTCGTGGTCCTGCACTGGGGGACCGAGCGGATGCAGTGCCCGACGCAGCGGCAGCGAGAGCTCGCTGCCGACCTCGCCGAGGCGGGCGCCGCCGTCGTGGTGGGCAGCCACGCCCACGTGCTGGAGCCCACGGCCACCGTCGGCGACACCTTCGTGGCCTACGGCCTGGGCAACTTCCACTTCTACGCCAAGCCGGGCAACACCCTGGGCACGCAGACCGGCGTGATGACGGTCGAGGTCGACCACGACGGCGTCGTGGGCAGCGCGTGGCACCCCGCGACCATCCGGGACGGCAAGCCCGAGCTCCTGACCGAGGAGCAGCTCGAGGGGTCCTCCCGGGGGCCCGACGAGCTGGCCGAGCTCGGTGAGCGGTGCGCCGCCGGTGCCGTCGCGACGCCGTCGCGGACGGCGGCGCCGGAGCCCGACGAGGCCGACGGGGGCGACGACGGCTCCGCCGGGGGCCCGGCGGAGCAGCAGAGCCCCACCGGGGCGCCGACCAGCGCGCCCACCGGCGCGGCCCCCTCGGCGCAGCCGAGCGCGAGCGCGGCTCCGAGCAGCGCCGCCCCCACCGCGACGGCCGGCGGCGGCGCTCCGACGCCGTCGGCCGCACCCGCCTGACGCGTCCGACCGGCCCCCGCACCCCCCGTCCGCCCTGCGCCTGCACGACGGGGTGGTGGCCTGCGGCTACCGTTAGCGGAAGTAATGACCTATGCTCATCACATGACCCCGACCGCCGCGCCCGCCCAGCGGACGGACCCCGCCGGCAGCCGGCCCGCGCCGCTGGCCGCCGAGCTCCGGGTGGGGGCCATGCGCATGGCGCGCCGCCTGCGCCGCGAGCGCAGCAGCACCGACATCACCGACGCCCAGTACTCGGTGCTGGCCTGCCTCGACCGGCGCGGGCCGCAGACGCTGCGCTCCCTGGCCGACCACGAGAACGTCCAGCCCCCGTCGATGACGCGCACGGTCACGGCGCTCGAGGCCGCGGGCCTGGCCCGGCGCACCCCGCACCCCGACGACGGCCGCCAGCTCCTGGTGGTGCTCACCGACGCCGGAGCCACCCACGTCCTCGAGACGCGGCGCCGCCGCGACGCCTGGCTCGCCGGCCAGCTGGCCGCCCTCGACCCAGACGAGCGCGCGACCCTCGCCCGCGCCGCCGCCCTCCTGCAGGAGATCGCCACCCGATGACAGCCCTCGCCGCCACCACCCGGGCCCTCGGGCCCACCTTCCGCTCCCTGTCGGTCCGCAACTACCGGGTCTGGGCCGCGGGGGCGATCGTCTCCAACGTCGGCACCTGGATGCAGCGCGTCGCGCAGGACTGGCTCGTCCTCACGGTGCTCACGGCCAACAGCGCCGTCGCCGTCGGCATCACCACCGCCCTGCAGTTCGGCCCGCAGCTGCTGCTGGGACCGCTGACCGGGGCCGTCGCCGACAGGTTCCCCCAGCGCGCCGTCCTCGCCGTCACCCAGGCGCTGATGGGCACCTGGGCGCTGGTGCTCGGTCTGCTCGTCGTCCTGGGCGACCCGCAGCTGTGGCAGGTCTACGCCCTGGCGGGGCTGCTCGGCGTGACGAGCGCCTTCGACGCACCGGTCCGCCAGACGTTCGTGACCTCCCTGGTGCCGAGCGCCATGCTCCCCAACGCCGTGGGCCTGAACAGCGCCTCCTTCCACGGGGCGCGGCTGGTCGGGCCCGCCGTCGCGGGCCTGCTCATCGCCGCCGTGGGCACCGGCTGGGTCTTCCTCATCAACGCGGTGACCTTCGCGGCCACGGTCGCCTCGCTCGCGCTCATGCGCCGCAGCGAGATGGTGCCCGCGCCCCGGCGCAAGCGGGGCCGCGGCGCCACCCGCGAGGGGCTCGCCTACGTCCGCAGCCGGCCCGACATCGTGCTGATCCTGCTGGTGGTGGGCGTGGTGGGGGCCTTCGGGCTGAACTTCCAGCTGACCACCGCGCTGATGGCCCGGGTCGAGTTCGGCCTCGGCGCCGACAGCTACGGGCTGCTCGGCTCCATCATGGCGATCGGCTCCCTGACCGGTGCCCTGCTGGCCGCGCGCCGCGAGCACCCGCGGCTGCGCCTCGTGGTGGGCGCCGCGACGGCCTTCGGGGTCTTCTCGATCATCGCGTCGCTGATGCCCGGGTACTGGACCTTCGCCGTCGCGCTCATCCCGGTCGGCCTGGCCTCGCTGACGCTGATGACCGCCGCCAACGCGACGGTGCAGATGACGACCGCGCCCGAGCTCCGGGGCCGCGTCATGGCGCTCTACATGGCGGTCTTCGCCGGGACGACGCCGATCGGCGCGCCGCTCATCGGCTGGGTCGGCGAGGCGTGGGGGCCCCGCTGGTCCATCGCCGTCGGGGGGATCGCGGCGCTGCTCGTGGTGGCCGTCG
>JAKONK010000172.1 GCA_022701985.1 Actinomycetales bacterium | reverse complement strand
CGGCCAGCCAGGTCTCCGTGGCGCGGATCCTGTTCGCCATGGGCCGCGACGGCGTGCTGCCCCGCCGCCTCTTCGGCAGCCTCAGCGCGCGCTTCCTCACCCCCGTCGGCGCGACGCTCGTGGTCGCCGCGGTGTCGCTGCTGGCCCTCGTCATCGACCTGGGCACGCTCGCCTCGATGATCAGCTTCGGCGCGCTCGCGGCGTTCTCGCTCGTGAACCTGACGGTCATCAAGGGCTATGTGGTCGACGGCGGGCGCCGCTCCCCGCGCGACCTGGTGCTCTACGCGGCGGTGCCGGCCACCGGCTTCGTGCTCACCCTGTGGCTCTGGACCAACCTCACCGCGCTGACCTTCCAGGTCGGTGCCGCGTGGGCGCTGGCCGGCGTCGTCTACCTCGCGGTGCTGACGCGCGGGTTCCGCCGGCCGACGCCGCAGCTGGCGGTCGACCACACCCCGTGAGCCCTCACGGGCCGCTGGCCGCCGGGGTCGTGCGCCAGCGGAAGACCGAGCCGTCGAGCTGGTCGGCGGGCACCGGACGGCTGATGACGTAGCCCTGGATGATGTCGCAGCCCAGGTCGCGCAGGCGCTCCAGCACCTCGAGGTCCTCCACTCCCTCGGCCACGACCCGCAGGCCGAGGGCGTCCTTGAGGGCGGTGATGCTGCGGATGAGCGCCGAGCTGACGGCGGCCGCACCCGGCGGGGCGGTGGCCTCGAGGCCCCGCACGAAGCTCCGGTCGATCTTGAGCTCCTGCACCGGCAGCTGCTGGAGGTAGGACAGGCTGGAGTAGCCGGTGCCGAAGTCGTCCAGCGAGATCGTGACGCCCAGCGCGGCCACCTGCTGCAGCACCTCGGTGGTGCGGCGCGGGTCCTCGACCATCGAGCTCTCGGTCATCTCCAGCGTCAGCCGCGACGCCGGGACGCCCGCGGCCGCCAGCGCGGCCGCCACGCGGCCGGGCAGGTCGGGGTCGAGCACGTTGCGGGCCGAGAGGTTCACCGCCACCGACAGGTCGACGCCCTGCAGCTGCCAGGCGCGGCACTGCGCCAGCGCCTTGCCGAGCAGGTGGTGGGTGAAGGGGTCGATGAGGGCCGTCGACTCGGCGAGCGGCACGAAGGCGTCGGGGGCCAGGCGGCCCAGTCGCGGGTGGTCCCAGCGGACGAGCGACTCCACCGACGTCACCAGCCCGAGCGCCAGGTCGAGCTTCGGCTGGTAGTGCAGCGCGAGCTGGTCGTCCTGCACCGCGCGGTGGAGGTCGGCCAGCAGGCCCACGCGCTCGGCGCGGCCCTCGTCCATCGACGCCGTGTAGGCGACGGGGCCGCGCGAGCCGCGGGGCGCTGCGCTGCGGGCGGTGTCGGCGCGGCGCAGCACGTCGGTGGTGCTCTCGCCGGGCGCGGCGACGGCGACGCCGATGGCGGCGCTCGTCGTGACCGTCGCGGTGGTCAGCTGCACCGGGGCCGCGACGGCGCGCTCGACGCGCTCGGCGACGTCGAGGGCGTGGGCCAGCGCCGGGGTCCCGGGCGGAGGGGCCAGCAGCACCGCGAACTCCTCACCCCCGAGCCGGGCGACGGTGGCGCCGGGGACGGCGTCGGCCAGGCGCTGGGCCACCTCGACGAGGAGCTCGTCACCGGCGTGGTGCCCCAGCACGGTCTTGACCTCGTCGTGCCGGTCGAGGGCCACGGCCAGCACCGCGACCGGCTCCGAGCCGGCCCCGGCGAGCGGCTCCGCGCCCTCCAGCAGCCCCGGCAGGTTCGCCAGGCCCGTGAGCTGGTCGTGGGTGGCGTCGTGGCGCAGCCGCTCCAGCAGCCACGCGCTGTGCAGCGCCACGGCCAGGTGCCCGGCCAGGGTCTGCACCAGGGCCAGGTCGTGCCGGTCGAACCTCGACGTCTCGCCGAGGCGGTCCGCGACCAGCAGGAGGCCCGGGCGACCGTCGAGCTCGACCGGGCACAGCATCGCCTCCTGCAGCTCGTGGGAGGCGAGGAAGCTCGTCTCGTGCCGGTCGGACGAGTCGGGGCGCACCAGCACCGGGGTCGTGCTCGCGGCGGCCTCGGCCAGGACCGTGTCGTGCTCGCGGCGCCCCGTCCGCAGCGACAGCGGTGCGGCACCGCTCTCGTGGGACGACTGGGCGACGACCCAGCCGCCCTCGTCGTCGTCCGCGGGGACGAGCAGCTTGGCGCGCTCGGCGCGCACCACCTCGCGCAGCCGCTCGAGCAGCACGGCGCGGAGGTCGCCGGAGCCCGCAGCGGTCTCGGCGCCGAGCTCCACGAAGCCCTTCACCAGCTCGAGGGAGGCCTGGCGCCGGCGCATGACGGAGTGCGTGCGGTGGACGCCGAGGGCCAGCGCCCCGAGCAGCCCCAGCAGGGCCCAGCCCAGCGCGCCCTCGCTCAGGAGCACGGCCGCGGCCAGGGCGCACGTCGCGTTCACGGCGAGGAACGCCATGCCGGTGGCGATGGACTCGACGGTGTCCGCGGCCTGCAGCGGGCCCGTGTTGATGCGGATGACGACCAGCACCAGGCAGGTCGCGACCAGCTCGCACATCGCCAGGGCCGCCAGCACCGCCAGCGCCGTGGACACGTCGAGCCCGGGCTGCGCGGGGGCCAGGAGGTGTCCCGCGTGGACCAGCAGGCAGGCCTCCAGCAGGTAGCCGGCGAGGTTGAAGGCGGCCTTGTCGGGCCGGACCCGCTGCACGGCGAAGGCGAGGGCGGCGGCTCCGACGCGCGCGGCGACGACCGCCTCGGGCGGGCAGAAGAGCAGCCCGAGGGCCATCGGGGCGGCCGTGAGGGAGAAGCTGTAGGCCTGGCGGCGCACCTCGACGTGCACCTGGGCGAGCTCGGTGACGAGCAGCGCCGCGAAGAGCAGCACGACGGCGAGCCAGCTGTCGGCGGCCGCACGCGGCAGCAGCGGTGCGGAGGGCAGAGCGGAGAGGGCGGCCAGCCCGACGGCGGCGGTGGTGAGGGTCAGCAGGAGGGTCTGGCCCCCGGGACCTGCGGCCCAGGACAGCGCTGCGCGCCACGACGGGGGGCGGTCGGGAGCGGAGGCGGGGCGGACTGCAGCGGGGCCCACGAGCGCACCTCCTCGACGTCGTCCGGAGACACCCGGTCCCCGTGTCCTTCGGGTGAAGGACACGGGGACTTGAGCGGGTGGGTCAGCGCTGGGTCAGCGCTGGGTCAGCGCTGGGTCAGGACCAGCGCACGCCGTCGTAGCGCGAGCTGCTCCAGCGGACCCCGCTCCAGCGGACGCCGTCCCAGCTGGTGTCCGACCAGCGCACCCCGGACCAGCGCACGCCCGACCAGCGCACGCCCTTCCACGCGGTGGCCGAGCTCCAGGAGTCCCCGGTCCACACGACCCCGAGGTAGGAGCCGCCGACCCAGGTCGCGTCCTCCGCTGCGGCCCGGTTCCAGGCCGCGCCGTCCCAGGTGCGGCCCTGCACGTCGACCTCGCCGCGCAGCTCCTGCCCGGTCTCGGGGTCGGCGAGGTGGCTGGTGCCGCGGCTGCTCTCGAGGCTGCCGAGGGCCGTGGAGGTGGGGAAGCTCTGGCGCTGGGAGATCTGGGCCCTGGCGGGCCACGAGCCGGCCTTCGCCCGCTGGACGACGCCCACGGCCTTCGCGACGTCCAGCTGCCCGGCCCCGACGTCGCGGCGGTCGGCGCCGCGGACGGGCTGGGCCGTGGAGGTCAGGGCGGCCTTGACGGCGTCGGGCGTCAGCGTCGGGTCGGCCTGCAGGAGCAGGGCGGCGGCGCCGCTGACGACGGCCGCGGCCTGGGACGTGCCGCTGCCCCGCAGCAGGCGGCCGCTGGGGTCACCGGAGACCCGCCCCTCGGGGTGGTCCCTGTCGATCGTCGAGCCCTCGGCGAGCAGCCCGACGACCGAGCGGCCGGGGGCGGCGAGGTCGGCCCCCCGCTCGGCGGTGCCGCGGGAGGTGTACTCCGACGTCGACGACGACTTCCAGGCCAGCGGGGCGAGCGGCGTGGTCGCGAGGACCTGGCCCAGTGCGGACCTGTCCGGGGAGGTGGAGCCCACCGCGATCACGTACGGGTCGTACGCGGGGTCGTTGAGGCCGCCGGAGTCCGGGCCGTCGTTGCCCGCCGAGGCCACCACGACGATGCCCCGCTGCCACGCCCGCTCGACGGCGGCCGCCAGCGGGTCCGACCGGTAGGACTGCTGCGAGTCCGTGCCGTAGGAGATGTTGATGACGCGCACGTTCATGCCGTTGTCGTCGCGGTGCTCGACCACCCAGTCGATGCCGGCGATGACCTGGCTGACGTCGGTGCTGCCGTCGGTGTTGGCGAGCTTCAGGGCGAGCAGCTGCGCACCGGGCGCCACGCCGAGCTGGGCCTTGCCGTCGGACGACAGCGGCGTCCCCGCCGCCGTGGTGGGCACGGCGTCGGCGGCACCGATGATGCTCGCCATGTGGGTGCCGTGGCCGAAGGTGTCCTTCGACAGCGCCTGGGAGCTGTTCGACTCCAGCGACAGGTCGGGGCCCTGCACGAGCTTGCCGGACAGGCCCTGGACCGGGGCGACCCCGCTGTCGAGCACCGCGACGGTGACGCCCCTGCCGGTGATGGCCGCGCCGCGGGCGTCGCGCTGGGACCACACCCCGCGCGCCCCGACGGCCGTGGTGATCGAGTAGAGCGAGCTGGGGTCGCGGGTGGGGTCGTACTGGCGCCGCGACGGGTCCAGGGAGATCTGGTCGAGCTCGCTGTCGCCCCACAGGGAGCCGGTGGCGGCTGCCGGGCGGCTGCTGCCGCCGCTCCCGCTGGGCTGGCCGCCGAGGGGGGCCGCGGCGGCGGGGCCCGCCAGGGCCACCGCCACGGCGAGGGCGGTGGCGGAGGCGGCCACGGGGGTGCGGACGGCTCGGCGGAGCGCTCTGCGCCGGCGGTCTGGGAGGCTGGTCACGGGGAGACACTGGACGATCACCGCGAGTGATCCACAGCGGAACGTGAGGAGGTCATCCGACCGGCGCAGCGGCACCGCTCGTCCGCCCGGTGGACGCCGCGACCAGGCACGCCGCCACCACCACCCCGACCGCCGCGGGCACGCTGCGGTAGGTGAAGAAGGCGTGCACCTGCGAGTGGTTGCTCAGCACCTCGTACCAGCCCGGCACCAGCAGCGCCGGTGACGCCAGCAGAGCGGCCACCACCAGCCGCGGCGCACCTCCCCCGCGCACCGCCAGCACCAGGGCGACGACGACGGCGACCGCCGCCGCCACCACCAGGGGGAGCGCCGTGGCGGTGGTGCTCCACCAGTGCCCGACGTTGGCGCTGGTCGGGGCCCCGAACGACGGGTCGACCACCGCGCTCGCGCCGTCCAGCCGCTCGGCGGACTTGTCGGCGATGGCGGAGAACACCCCCGTCCCCTGGACCGCCGCGGCGATGAGCCACCGGCACACCCACGTCCCGCCGAACGCGGCCGGCCACGCCGCACCGGCGGCCAGCAGCGAGCGCACCAGGGACCGCCGCGCCGCTGCCGCCACCGCCGGGTGCTCGCCGTGGGCCGACCGCCAGGCCACCGCCCCCGCGACCGCGGTGCACAGCGCCCACGACATCGCCGGGGTGGTCAGCAGGTCGACGTAGGCGAACAGCGCACCGGCGGCCCCCGCCCCGACGGCGGCCCCGCGCCAGCCGGCGAGGTGGCGGTGCCCGGTGGTGACCGCGGTCAGGGCCGCCCCGGCGGCCACCGCCGACAGCGACAGCGCGTGCGTGAAGGCCAGCGCCGGCGTCGTCAGCGCGTTGGTCGCCGCGGCCACGGGGACCACCAGCGCCAGCGCCGCCGGTGCGCCGAGGCGGCGGCGCGCGGCCTCCCACAGCGCCAGCCCGCCCAGCGCCAGGAGCAGCCCGCTGACGAGCCGGAGCCCGGGGACGCCGAGGGTCGCCAGCACCGGCCGCGTGACGACGGAGTAGCCGTTCCAGTACCGGAAGTAGGTGGCCGGCGGGACCACCGAGCTGCCCGCCGCCAGGGCCCTGACCTGCACCGCGCCCTCCTGGCACGACTCCAGCCGCGGGCCCCCGGTGGCCCGGTACCAGAGCGAGCGGGTGTCGTCGGGGGAGCTGACGCCGTAGCCGAGCACCACGCACTCCGTGAACCCGTCGGCCCGGCCGCCGACCCCGTCCGGGCGGTAGTCGGGGCCGTAGCCGCCGTCGGCCTCGGCGGCGGCCAGGGCCGCCACCACCGGCGGGTTCGGCACCGCCTGCGCCGCCACCAGCCCTCCGAGCAGCAGCAGCTGGACTGCGGCCAGGG